>NZ_MXAP01000142.1 GCF_002027555.1 Moraxella equi | reverse complement strand
AGGGATACAGTTGCTACAATACCGCAATATCAAATCAAAATAAAACCCAATTAATCTCTTTAAAGACCATTGCCAAACCCACCCATTTCATTTATAATAAAAACCTTAGTCGGGGTGCTTTTTATTTTTAAGTTAAAAAGCTGAGATGATACCCGTGAACCTGATACAGTTAATACTGGCGTAGGAAACTAAATGCTTGATTTATTTGATGTTTTTTGTCGGCTTGACTGTATTTGCCTTTGGGTTGCCCCAAGGGTTTTTTATTGACATTGAATGGAGTTGTTATGTTAATTCAGTTAAGCCCAAAACTATTATCCGTCATCGCCCTTGGGGCGAGCTTATTTGTAGCAGGGTGCAACAAACCTGCCGATACGTCCGCCAAGACCACCCAAGAGCCTGCCAAAACCGACAAGCAAGAGCTTATCATCGCCCTAGACTGGGTGCCCAACACCAACCACACAGGGCTGTATGTGGCACTGGATAAGGGCTATTTTGCCGAGCAGGGCTTTGATGCCAAAATCGTCCAGCCATCCGAAGACAGTGCGTCCACACTAGTGGCGAATGAGCGTGCCGATTTGGGCGTGTATTTTCAGCCTAATATGGTCAAACGCCTAAATAAAGGCGAGCCGATTACCGCTATTGGAGCCATCGTTCAGCACAACAACGCAGGGCTATTGTCGCTCAAATCTTTGGGGGCAAGCACGCCCAAAGACCTACACGGCAAACGCTACTCCACTTGGGAAGACCCTGTGGACGACAAAACGGTGGCAAGCCTAGTCGGTGAGCCGTTAAACCCAATCCCAGGGGAGAGTACGGATGCAACAACCGCCTTGCGTATGAACCAATTTGACTATATTTTGGCGTATTATAGCTGGGACGGCATTCATGCAGGGCTAAAAGGCGTGGAGACCAATTTCTTTTATCTAAAAGATTCAAACCCTGTATTTGACTACTACTCGCCTGTCATCATCGCCAACAGCAACGCACTACAAAAAGACCCCGAACGCTACAAAAAAGCCATGACCGCCATCAGTCAAGGCTACACCTATGCCAGTCAGCACGCCGATGAAAGTGCCGAGATTCTCATTAAGCACGCCCCCGAGATTAACCCTGAGCTTGCCAAAGCCAGTCAGCAATATATGTCGGGGCAATATCTGGCAGAAGACGGCAGTTGGGGGCGGTTTGATTATAATCGCTGGGATAATTTCTTTAAATGGGTGTACGATAATAAACTAATTGATACGCCATTTGCCCCACAAGCAGGGGTTAGCAATGACTATTTACCTAATGATGTGAAATGATGATATAGATTTTGCGATTAATTAATCCAAGCAATATTTGTGTAGGGGCGTGTTGCACACGCCCTTTGTACTATCTTAACCCTAATACGATTTCAAATACTCACCATAAAAAGGACACCCCATGACCGCCCCAACCGCCAAATTACAACTTGTTGATATTCATCATGAATTTGATGATAAGCCGTTATTTGCCGAGTTGAATTTAACCATTTATCAAGGCAAAATCGTTGCCATCATTGGGGCAAGTGGCGTGGGTAAGACGACTTTATTTAATATCGCCTCAGGGCTTATCATGCCAAAAGCAGGTAAGGTCTTGATAGACGGCAAGGACAGCACAGGGCAGGCAGGGAGCGTGGGTTATATGCTCCAAAAGGATTTGCTATTGCCCTTTAAAAGTGTCTATGACAACATTGCCCTGCCTTTGACCTTACAAAACCTGCCAAAATCCGCCATTCATGACAAAATCATGCCTCTACTACCTGCCTTTGGACTTGATGAGCTATACCACAAATACCCCGCCCAGCTCTCAGGCGGACAACGTCAGCGAGTGGCACTGCTTCGCACTTATCTAAGTAATGACAGTCTTATGCTCTTAGATGAGCCATTTTCGGCACTGGATTTTGTAACCAAAAATCAGATGTATGAATGGTTTGGGGCGTTTCAAAAAGACAAGGAACTGACCTGCCTTATTATCACGCATGACATTGATGAAGCGATTTATTTGGCAGATGAATTGTATGTGTTAAAGGGGCTTCCTGCCACGCTTGCCCATCATTTTGTCATTGATAAATCATCTGATTTTTTGCAAAGTGTAGAATACTTAAATCTAAAACAAAACGTACTTGAGGCGATACAGGGTTAAGTGGTTGCATGGATTTAAACACCCTAATAAACACCAAACCCACACCAAATTAAATTCTATTCTTGCTTTCCATTTTTAAAAACGTATTTTTAAAATTTTGATATTGAATAATACCTCCATAAACCCCACATTACACCTTTGGCAATTTGCCCAATTTGCCACTTTTCCCTTTAATAATTTATAAATAATAACCATGTCTTTATTTCGCTACTTTGAAAACCGCCTAAACCCCTACCCCGACAGTCCGATGCCTACTCCCGACTCCAGTCAGCGTGGGTTTTTTGGGTTTTTGTGGGCGTGTACCGAAGGGGCGAGATTTTGGATTGGGGTACGTATTGTTTTATCAATATTGCTTGGCATATTTAGCTCGCTGTTATTTGCATGGGCGGGCGATGTCGTGGACTGGTTGACCGTCTACACCCCTGAGACTCTATGGCAAGAAAAAGGGGCAACCATTACGCTGATTTTGGGGCTGTGCGTGCTGTCCATTTTTGGCGAATTTATCGGCAACTTAATCCGCTTTCAAGTGTTACAAGGGGTCATGCCGATGCGACTGCGGTGGTGGTTTCATAAGCACATGCTTGGACAGTCCATGCAGTTTTATCATGATGAGTTCTCAGGGCGTGTCTCCGCCAAAGTCATGCAAACCGCCCTATCGGTGCGTGATACGATTATGACCATGGCAGAGATGGTGTCGTTTGTCGTGGCGTATTTGGTAACCAGTGGCGTGATTTTATTAGGGCTGGATATTTGGCTGTTTTTGCCATTTGTGGCGTGGCTGATTTGTGTGGCGGTGATGATGAAATTTTTCTTGCCCCGCCTGCGTGAGACCGCCAGTAACCAAGCCGACGCTCGTGCCTTGATGACAGGACGTGTGACTGATGCTTATGCCAACATCAGTGCGGTCAAGCTGTTTAGCCACTCTAATCGTGAGCTGTCCTATGCCAAATCCGCCATGAGCGAGTTCATGACCACCGTCCATGCCCAAATGCGGTGGGTGTCCATTCTAGGAACGACGACCGAGACGCTCTCGCTTATCATGATAGTTGGCAGTACCGCCATCGGTGTGTATCTGTGGATGATGGGCGAGGTAAGCGTTGGGGCGATTGCGGTGGCAAGTGGTATCGCCCTACGTCTAAAAGGCATGATTCAGTGGATTATGTGGGAGATGGCAAGCCTGTTTGAGCATATCGGCACGGTGCAGGATGGCATGAGAACACTAACCACACCCCACGCCATCACGGATAGGGCTGATGCTAGTGAGCTTGTGGTAGCACGGGGCGAGATTGCGTTTAATGACGTGACCTTTAACTACGGGCGTGGCGAAGACGGAACTGCCCTATTTGATAAGTTCAACCTAGCCATCCAAGCAGGCGAGAAAGTCGGTCTGGTCGGTCGCTCGGGGGCGGGCAAGTCTAGTCTTGTCAATCTATTACTGCGTTTTTATGACGTGGATGGGGGCAGTATCAGCATTGATGGGCAGGACATCAGTGCTGTCACTCAGACATCGCTCCGCCAAAACATCGGCATGGTCACCCAAGACACCGCCCTACTACACCGCACCGTGCGTGAGAACATCGCCTATGGCAGACCTGATGCAACCGATGACGAAATCATCGCAGCGGCTCGCCTTGCCCACGCATGGGACTTTATCCAGACCTTAGAAGACAAACACGGCAACACAGGGCTTGACACCGAAGTGGGCGAGCGTGGCGTGAAACTCTCAGGCGGTCAGCGTCAGCGTATCGCCATCGCTCGGGTCATGCTCAAAAACGCCCCCATCTTACTGCTTGATGAAGCGACATCTGCCCTAGACAGCGAAGTGGAACACGCCATCACCCAAAGCCTAGATGAGATGATGAAAGGCAAAACCGTCATCGCCATCGCTCACCGCCTATCCACCATCGCCAGTCTTGATAAGCTTGTGGTGATGGACAAAGGCGAGATTATTGAGATGGGCAGTCATGACGAACTCATCGCCCAAGGCGGGATTTATGCTAACCTATGGGCAAGACAGTCGGGCGGATTTTTGGGTGAGATGTAGGCGTGCTTGCCCCAGTCAAACATACTTGGCTACACAGTGTAACACAACTGACAACCCTGTAACAATTTACCACCAAAACAGTGTCCAATACATATAGATGATTAAGGTAAATTTCTTATAATTTTTAAAATTTACCTTTGTTTTAAGATTTTTAAAAGAGAACCCCATGAAAACCTTACCCTCTTACAAAGTAGCACTTAGCACCATCGCCTTGACCGCCCTACCTGCCATGGCTCAGCTAAACACAGTAGGCATCGCCCCTGCCATGCGTGGTGAGCTAACCACACCCATCTCCCATGCCAACGCTACCAACCTACTTAGTCAGTCTGTGGCAGGCGTGCCATCCATCAGTGCCAATATTTCTAACGTCAATCGCATTGCCACCGTTGTCATCAATGCCAACCAAAGCGGTAGCACTCGCCTTGATGTGAGCTTGATTGATGATTTTATTGATGATGTCGCCCCTAACGCTCGCCACTATCCACCAAATTTCCCCAATCGCACCACTGAATTTGTTACCAGCGAGAACATCAAATATCTCTCCGACTGGCTAGAACCTTACGCCAATGCCAATGACGCAAGCCTTGATGTCATCTTGCGTGTCGCCAAAATCAACGGCATGGCTCGCAACCTAAACATCGGCACTGACTACACCCAACGTGCCAATAAATACATGGCAAAAGCCATCGCTTTGGCTCCTGATAACCCCGAAGCCAACTTCCTATACGGCATGATGATTAGTGAAGGTGGTGGCTTCATCGAAGGGCAAAAATACCTACAAAAAGCCGCCAGTCTTGGCTATCTAGAAGCCGAACAAAGTCTCGCCCAAGCCGAGCTACTGGCGGACAACCACGCAGGGGCATTATCTCGCCTAAAAGCCTTGCAAAGTCAGCACCCGACCAATGCTCAAATTGCCGAACAGGTTCGTATCGTTGAAAATGGCGGTTATTATATTTGGAACATCAAAAACGACAACATCAACGTCAAGCCATTGCAATTAGCCAGTAATCAATAAATACTTGCTTAGACTTTTAAAAATAAATCCATCAAATATTCCTTTTGGTGGATTTTTTATGTAAAATTATCGGGAAAATATCAATACACAACAAGACCCCGTATGACCAAACTTACGCTAAGTACCCTAAGCCTTACCCTAACTCTTGTTATCACAGGGTGTAGCACGCTTCACAAGCCCAAACAAATCCAATCGAAAATCATCGACACACATCGTGCCAACATCACCACTCGCCCACAAATCAGTGCTGCGGCAAGCAGTATCTTACTTTCATCAGGTCTAACCCAAGATGAGTGCATGAATGCCTTTAATGACTGTTTGGACAAAGTCAAAGAAGTACTTGCCTTTGGCAATCCGCAAGTTGCCGTCAATGACCGCCAGCACCAACAAATCGCCAGACCCACCCTTGCCCTACTCTCTGAGTTATACTACACCAAAGCCCTAAGCCTTGGCGAGCAGGACGCTTGTCAAAACCCAACCCGTCCACCGCTAGACCCCTATTATGCCAACGCTCCCCTATCCGCCAGTGAGCAAGCCGATAAGCAAAAGGAGCGTCACGCCTGCCTATCTGCTAAGCGAGACGCCATTAAGGCAAGCATTAACCACAGCTATGCCTATCTGTTTTATGACAGCTTGACAGGACAAAAGACCACATCGCCCCTAGTCACCGAGAGCGACATCAAGGCTCAGGATTTGTACCATGTGGCGAGCAACGCCTTGATTGGCGAGCTCTACCAAGCCCAAAACGGGGCTTTTGCCAACGCTCATCAGCAGGGCTTTAATCTCACCCCCACCAGTGACTACGGTCATATCCTTGCCAACAGCTACCACAGTGATGACGTCACCGTCAATCTCTACCTTGCCCATGACCCTGACTACATGGCAAATCTAGATGTAAGCTCACAAAATCAGCACCTACTTGCTGACCTAGTCTCAGCTTATGACTCACGTTTGGCAGACTTAAATACCACCAGTAGCCGAGCAGGTCTAGGTGTGCCTTATGTGGGCGTGCTGCCTGATCGCCCGATGATTACTCTGCGAGAACTGGTAGGTCAAAACCAGTCCACCGAACCACGCACCAATCACGCTACCAACAGCCCTACCACTGACCCTGCCGATAACCCAACCGACAACCCCACCAATGACATCAAAGCAAATAACCCCCTGCTTAGCCAAGACCTTGACAGCATCGCCAGTCGCATTCATCCCACAGGGCACATGCTCCTAACAGGCGTGGTCAAGCCCCAAGGCACGCACTTGCCTGACGTGCTATCAGCAAACGTGCTAGACGTGCATTTTTTTAACCCTTATAAAACCAAAGACATTGAGATTTTGGGCAAAAATTACCCCCTATCGGCAAACTTCTCAGCAGGGTACGCCCTATGGCTTGCCGAGAACCAACTACAAGGTGTGGGTATTTTAAACATGCTAAACAAAAACACCGCCACTCTGCCCCAACTGTTCATGTTAAAGCCCTACGACCCCAACCAAAAAGTCATCATCATGATACATGGCTTGGCGTCTAGCCCTGCCACATGGGTCAATCTCACCAACAATCTCTTTGCCGACCCCGTCCTGCGTGATAACTATCAAGTATGGCAAGTGTTCTACGCCACCAACCTGCCCATGCTCGAAAACCGCTACCAAATCCGTGAAGTCATCGACACCGCCTACACACTCACCGACCCTGACGGCACTCACCCTGCCAGCCAGCATAGCATGATTATCGGGCATAGCATGGGTGGTATCATGGCAAGAATGCTTGTCGCCGATGATGATTTGTTACCCCGATTGGATGATTGGGACAAATTGGTTGATGCCACGCATATAGACGGTATGGATGATGGCGACCTAAATAAAACCACCAACAACCAAACCCACCCCCATGACAATACCCTAATCAGACAGCTACTGGCCGACACTTACCAAGAAGATTTTAACAACCGCTTTGCCCTGCATGCCCTCCCACAGGTTGATACAGCAGTGTTTATCTCCGCCCCTTTTGCAGGCACAGACTATGCCGACCGCTGGTTTACCCGCTTTGCCCGCCGTGTCGTCCGCCTACCCCTAGACATCACCAAAACCGTGACTGGCACCATCATAAACAGCGGACAAGTGGACAGCACCCAGCTCCAAAACAGTGCCATCGGCTCACTCTACCTACAAAATGGACCAAGCCAGCTCTCCGACCAATCCGCCTTTATAAAACTTACCAAAGAGCTAACCATTAATGACAATGTCGCCTACCACACCATCATGGGCGACCGTGCCGGCAATGCCGAGAGCTTGCAGGGCAATCTGGTCAGGCAAAATCTCTCTGACGGCATTGTCCCCTATGACAGCTCCCACCTAGACGGGGCAATCAGCGAAACAGTCGTCACGGGTGGACACAACATTCACGAAAACCCC
The DNA here is from genome assembly GCF_002027555.1 of Moraxella equi. Classification (GTDB taxonomy): domain Bacteria; phylum Pseudomonadota; class Gammaproteobacteria; order Pseudomonadales; family Moraxellaceae; genus Moraxella; species Moraxella equi. The sequence continues at coordinate 10,948 of NZ_MXAP01000142.1, read as the reverse complement.
AAAACCATTTTGCAATTACGCAAAATCCTACACGAGCATTTAGCACGTCATGGCGACCATACGACAACAGATGTGGCAAATGACGAAAAAGATGGGCAAGACAGGAAAGATGGGCAAGATAAAGAAAGTGGGAAATCCACAACAGATGACATTGACGAAAAAATCGTTAAAGAAGAAGAGACAAACGCCAATCTCAATTAATATGGTAATTTTTTGATGATTGGGAGTTTTTTGAGACATAAGGGCAAATCATGTTTGTCCTTGATGGATTGCTGATATAACGTTAAAAATGACGTTTATTTTACAAACCAATCAAACACCCAAAGCCCTACGCCATCACTATCCACCACCCCAATCACCGCTTGCACTTTGTCATCGATATACCGCCAATCGCCAAGTACCATGCGTTTTTTATCGCCCAATGTATGTACGGCAGGACGGTGCGTGTGTCCGTGTAGCAGGATATTGCAGTCTTGCATGGCGTGATTGACCGCTTGCGTGTTTACGTCCATGATGGTGGTAGATTTTTGGTGTTTGTCGCTGTAGGATTTCGCTTTGATTTTTTGGGCGAGGCGTTGGCGATAGGCTAAGGGCTGTTTTAAAATAAGCCAAGAGATGACAGGATTTTGGATAATTTTTCGGTAACGCTGATACGCCTTATCATCGGTACATAGCCTGTCGCCATGTTCTAGGCGAATGGTTATGCCATTTGAAAGTGTTAAAAAATGCGGTTCTTTGATAAGTGTGCCATGAAAGGTATCACACAGACTTTGGCGAATGGCAAAATCTCTATTGCCGTGCATGACATAAATGGCGGTTTTTGTGGAGAGAGTTTTTAGGGTATTTAAAATGGGCGTTAAAAAATGCCGTGCTTTTTTGCCATCGGACAACTTCAAATAATCATCATCACCAATCCAACCGTCCAGCCAGTCGCCCAAAATATAAAGGCTTTGCAAGTTTGGCAAAACGCACAAATCTTTGATAAGTGCCAAAAACGCTTGATTTAGGGCAGGCGTGTCGCTTGATAAATGCAAGTCGCTGACAAATACCGTACTAATATCATGGGGGCGAGTGGTTAATAAGTGGTTAAATTGTTGCATAGCAAGGCTCAAAATGATAAAAAGGGCGAAAATGATTCGCCCTTACAACCAAAAATAACGGCTAATTACTTAGAAATCACTTTGGCAGAGTTAATAACAATTGGCGTGGTCGGTACGTCTGAGTGATAGCCATAACGCCCTGTGGGTACGCCTTTGATTTGGTTTACCACGTCCATGCCATCTGTTACTTTACCAAACACCGCATAGCCCCAGCCTTGTGGCGTTGGACTGCTGTAATTCAAAAAGTCGTTGTTTTTGACGTTGATAAAAAATTGAGCCGTTGCTGAATGTGGGTCTGATGTACGAGCCATGGCGATTGTGCCAACGTCATTGGTTAGACCGTTGTCAGCTTCGTTTTTGATGGGGGTGCCAGTGCGTTTTTCGTTCATATCGGCATCCATACCACCGCCTTGAATCATAAAGCCGTCAATCACACGATGAAAAATCGTGCCGTCATAATGACCGCTTTCGACATAGTCAAGGAAGTTTGCCACCGTAACAGGGGCTTTTTCGGCATTTAGTTCAATAACAATCGCACCGTGTGTGGTGTCAAACTGTACAACAGGCATGTCCATGGGGATTCCTTATAAAAAAAGTGAAAATTGGCGAGTATTATAGCAAAAATTTGATAAATTGTTAAGCCTTATAATGATGACGGCATGAAATGATAATGAGCGTTTCATTTTCATAACAATAAACCAAGCGGTTGACATCATCAATGCGTCTTGACCAGTAGCCTGTTAGGTTATATTTTAATGGTTCGGGCTTGCCGATACCGTCAAAAGGGTCTCGTCTGCAATCCTTAATCAAGGTATTAATACGTTTTATGGTTTTCTTATCTTGGCTTTGCCAATACAAATAATCCTCCCACGCCTCATCAAACCAACTAATCATCAATTAAATCCCTTTGGGTAAGTTGATGATTTTTTACCGCTTGCACACCACGCATAAGGTGTTCAGCATTAGCAGGGTTTGACAATAGATAATCTGTTTCTTTAAAAGCATTATATTCATCAAGACTAATCATTACCGCAGAATTTTTGCCACGTTTGACAATCACAGGGGCATGGCTGTCTTGAACATAGTCAAGGGCGGATGCTAGGTTTTGGCGAAATTCGCTATAATTCATCACTTGCATGATACTCTCCCATATTAAGTACTTATTATTGTACCCTTTTTATTGCTTTTTGGCAATGAAATTTGACAATCTTTTGAAATTTTATTTTGTCAATTTATGTAAAAATTATGCTAAAATAACAAAATTTACGCCTTTAAATAATGGAAAAACCCATGACCGACCTACCCGAAAAAAACGACTTTATCCGCCAAATTATCCGTGATGACCTAGCAAGCGGTAAGCACGACAGCATTTTGACCCGTTTTCCGCCCGAGCCAAACGGCTATTTGCACATCGGACACGTCAAATCCATTTGCCTAAATTTTGGCGTGGCACAAGAGTTTGACGGTGCGTGCAACCTACGCTTTGACGACACCAACCCCACCGCCGAAAAGCAAGACTATGTGGACAGCATTAAGGCGGACGTGGAATGGCTTGGTTTTGACTGGGCAGGGGACGTGCATTATGCGTCGCATTATTTTGACAAATTGTACGAATGGGCAGTACAGCTTATTAAACAAGGCGATGCCTATGTGGATTTTCAAACGCCTGATGAGATTCGTGAACACCGTGGCGGTTTTGGCAAGCCGTCCGTTGAGTCGCCACAACGCAACGCTACTGTTGATGAGAATTTGGCTCGTTTTGATGACATGAAAAACGGCAAATACAAAGAGGGCGAGGCGGTACTGCGTGCCAAGATTGACATGAATCATGCCAACATGAACATGAGAGACCCTATCATCTACCGTGTCATGCACGCAAGCCACCACCAAACGGGCGACACATGGTGCATTTATCCGATGTACGACTACGCCCACCCCTTGTCGGACGCTTATGAGGGTATCACGCACTCGATTTGTACGCTTGAATTTGAAGATCACCGTCCTTTTTATGATTGGGTTGTTGAAAAAGTGGGCTTTGAGGTGCCGCCCCGCCAATACGAATTTAGCCGTCTAAATATTGACCACACGCTAACGTCCAAGCGTAAACTCAAACGCCTTGTGGACATGGGCGTGGTATCGGGCTGGGACGACCCACGCATGCCAACCATTGCAGGCATGAGAAGACGTGGCTACCCTGCCGAAGGCTTGCGGGATTTTTGTGAACGCATTGGCGTATCCAAGGCAGACGGCGTGGTAGATTTTCGCCAGTTGGAATTTAGCATTAGAAACGTGCTAGAAAATACCGCCAGTCGTGGTATGGCAGTGCTAAACCCCTTAAAAGTTACCATTAGCAACTTTGATGAAGCGGTTGCTGATTTTGAACATCTAAAAAAAGACACGGTCAAGGCTCGCCTAGACAATGGCGTATTGTGGCTTACTCAGCCCAAACACCCACAGGCGGACAATGGCGAGCGTGAGATTCCTTTTACCAAAACCATTTATATTGATAAATCTGACTTTGAAATCACGCCCCCAGACGGCTACAAACGCCTATCGCCAGAAAATCCTGAGATTCGTCTGCGTAACAGCTATGTGCTAAAAGTAGAAGAGCATATCATGGACGCTAATGGCGATGTGGTAGAACTTGTCGCCACCATTGACCCAAAAACGCTGGGCAATAACCCTGAGGGGCGTAAAGTTAAGGGTGTGATTCATTGGGTGTCGGCAAGTCATGGCGTGCCTGCCACCGTGCGACTGTATGAGCATTTATTATTTGAAGATGATGAAATCTCAGACGAGCATATCGCCACTATTAAAACACAAAACCCAGATGCCGATGATGATACGCTATGGGTACTAACCCACGTCAATCCAAATTCGGTAAAGGTTGTCAATGCCATTGTAGAGCCGTCATTGGCACAGGCAAAAGGCGATGACAAATTCCAATTTGAGCGTGAAAGCTACTTTGTGGCGGACAGCGTGGAGCATAGCACTGATAAGCCCGTGTTTAATCAGATTGTGGGGTTAAAAGACGGGTTTAAATAACGTTTAGCAATTTTAAAATCAAACGAAAGCCAAACGTGATGTTTGGCTTTTATTTTTAGTTGGCACTGATTTTTAAAAACTCATCAACAACTTTATATTGCCCACTTGTCGTCTCCTCACGGTACATCGCCTCACGAAAGGCGTTGGAATTGGCAAGTCCGCCTGTGTACCAAGCGATGTGTTTTCGGGCAATGCGACAGCCTGAGTATTCGCCATAAAATTGATACAGCTCGTCCAAATGAGCCAGTACAATCTCACGCAGTTCACTCACGCTAGGCGATGGCAAAAGCTCGCCTGTGGCTAGATAATGGGCAATGTCCCGAAAAATCCACGGTCGCCCCTGCCCTGCTCGCCCTATCATGACCGCATCCGCACCTGTGTACTCTTGTACCCATTTGGCTTTTTGGGGGCTGTCAATGTCGCCATTGACGATAATGGGGATTTTGGCGTCTGCCTTGACTTGCCTGATAAGCTCGTAACGGGCATTGCCTGTATAAAAATCCTCTCGCGTGCGTCCGTGTATGGCAAGGGCGGATATGCCTGCGTTTTCGGCAATTTTGGCAACCGTTAGGATATTTTCTTGCCCATTGGCAAAGCCGAGCCGTGTTTTTAGGGTGATTGGCACGCCCAAATCGGCAACCGACGCCACCGCACTGTCAAGCAGTCTTTTTACCAAATCCAAGTCTTGCAAAAGAGCTGACCCCGACAATTTGCGACACACCTTTTTGGCAGGACAGCCCATGTTAATATCCACGATACACGCCCCATTTTCTACTTGAAATCGCACGGCTTGGGCAAGTTTATCAGACTCTGCTCCTGCCACTTGGGCGGATATAGGGGCAATCTCACCCGAGAAGTTGGCACGGTACAGCGACTTTTGGCGAGCGTATAGGGCGGTATCGGCAATAATCATCTCACTGACGGCATGACCTGCCCCAAAGGACTTGGCAAGACGGCGAAAGGGATTGTCAGTTACCCCTGCCATTGGGGCGACAATCAGGCGATTGGCAATGGTTTGATTGCCAATGGCTAGGGGGGTCAAGAGTATGTGTTTATTCATAAATTGTTGATTTTATTAGGTTAATTTATAGCATCCAAACCCACCACCACTTGCAAAAAATCCTTTGCCAGTACCAGTTTGCCGTCATAATAACTCTCCACCTCCTTACGAATATGCCCCATGTTGGGCTGTTTGGCGGTTTCATCATCAAAAGGGGCGTATCTGGCACTAAAATGGGTCAATATCAGCATGGGAATGTGGCAGGCGTGGGCGAATTGAGCAATCATTTTGGCACTAGAATGCTTAGGGTCAAATCCGCCCTGCTCGGCAGGTTTACTGACTATTTTTTGCATGACATCATCGGTATAGGTCGCCTCGTGGACGAGAGCGTGGCAGTCTTTGACGGCTTGGGTCAGTAGGCTTGGCGTGTCGTTGTCGCCTGCGATGACGATTTTGGTGGTGCTTTGGGTGTGGATTTTATAATCATGCGGATTGATGATGTTATCATCAAGGCTTAGGGGCGTATCCGCCTTTAAAATCTCATGCCAATATTTATTGGCGATGTTATCGGTTTTTAATTTGCCCGTCAAAAGTTTGTCTTTGTCAAGCGTCTGGACAATCTCAAAGCCAAACGATGCAATGCGGTGCGATAGCATGTGCAGGCGTATAAAAATGCGATGATTGTCGCCCAAATCAAGGGGCAATTCACGCTCCAAATTATCCTCAATAGCAATAAAATCAATGGGATAATTAAACTGTAGCTCGCTCACGATGGTCAGCGTATCAAGCAGTTTGGCAATCGCTTTTGGGGCGATGAGCGTCAAAGACTTGGTGCGTCTGTTCATGCCAAGGCTCGCCAAAAGTCCGCCCAACCCATAGCAGTGGTCGCCGTGCGTGTGCGTGATGAGTATGGCGGATAAGTCATTGGGCGACAGATGGCTTTTTATGAGCTGATGCTGAGTGCCTTCTCCGCAGTCGATGAGTAGCCAAGTATTGCGTTTGGCGTGGGCATTGGCAACGCATTCTAGGGCAAGGGCGGAGACGTTGCGTTCACGAGTTGGCACACCGCTTGATGTGCCTAGAAAGGTGAGTTTGAACATGGAGTTAATTGATAAATATGGTGGCACATTGTACCATATTTATCAAAATGGGTTGGGATTTATCAAAATAAATCAGGGTGATTTTACCGTCCCGATGTGTCACCATCCATCGTCCCTAGCCATTATTAGACAACCACAAACTGCTGTCGTCATCATAAAATTCCTGCTTCCATACAGGAATGTCGGCTTTGATGGCGTTTAGTAGCCACTCACAGGCATCAAATGCAGGCGTACGATGAGACGCACACACTCCAATCCACACCGCCATATCGCCAATGCCAAGCTCACCAATACGATGAATGGCGACAGCGTGCGTGATGTCAAAGCTCGCTTTGGCTTCACGGATGAGCTTCGCCCCGTGATTGATGGCAAGCTGTTCATAGCCATAATAAGTCAGACGGTTTACCGCTCGCTTATTATTATGGTTACGCACCCACCCTTCAAACGTGACGAGCGCCCCTGCCGTGTCATTTAGTAGATACGATTTTAATAATCTATCATCAATAGGGCAATCCGACAAAGCAAAACCGTCCACTCGGGCAAGCTCATAGGCTCGCTCCTTGGGCAGGCTTGTGATTAACGCATTATCATGAGCCGTTTTCATATCACCCCCCTGCCACAGGTGGAATAAAGGCAATCGTATCGCCTGATGAGACCTTATCTCCCCAACTGCCAAACTCGTGATTGATGGCAACCGCCACTTTGTCTTGGGGCAAATCAAAGCCGTATTTGGCGGACAATTTGGCATAAATCATCGCCAAATCATCACTATCAGTCTGCACAGTCTCGCTATCCTTACCTGCTTGTTCAGCAAGGCTGGCAAAGTACAGCACGGTAAGGCTTATCGTATCAAGCGTTTGATTGTTATTTGTCATAATCGGATTTTCCCCCTGTTTTTTGGATAAGATAAATATCAGTTATCATGATGTCATGGCTGATTGCCTTGGTCATGTCATAGATGGTAAGGCACGCCACCGACACGGCGGTTAGAGCTTCCATTTCAACGCCTGTCTTGTGGGTAACTTTGGCGGTCGCCCCCACCACGATGGCACACTCATCATCAGCATAACGAAAGCTCATCTTGATGGTGTCAAGGGGCAAGGCGTGACATAAGGGTATCAGCTCGTGCGTTTTTTTGCCCGCCATAATCCCTGCGATGTGGGCGGTCTGGACAATACTGCCCTTTTTGGTCATGCCGTCTGTGTCTTTGATGTGGTGGTACACGTCAGGGGCGAACACCACTTTGCCCTGTGCACTCGCGGTGCGTGCGGTGGCGATTTTGTCGCCCACGTCCACCATCGTGATGTTGCCGTCTTTGTCTAAATGGGTAAGATTCATGATTGCTCTTTTTGTGGTTTGTTTTTAAAATACGACAATGCCAATCTAAATTCATCAGGCGTATTAAAATTGGCAAGATTTCGCCAATCTGTTGGCGTAGATAGTGGCGATATTTGGCAAATGTTTTTATCCTTTAAAAATTTCATGACAGACCGCTCGCCCCTATCCAAATATAGTTTTAATTCATCATAAAGGGATAAAGAATAACAGCCCAATAGCGGATAATCTTTATCGCTTGATGTGTCTTTTAGATACGCCCCATGATGATTTTTTAAATCAGCCTTTTTTAATAAATTAAAAATCTCACCAACATCAATCAAATTATCACAGCTAATCACCATTAAAAAGTTATCGGATAAATTATTGTCTGTTGATTTATCTTGATTAACAAAATGAGTTTGGCAATAATAAAAAGCGGATAATATACAAGATAACGCCCCTGCATTTTTGATATAGTCATCAATGATAACAACAGATGAATTTACCAAATTGGTGTTTTTTAAAAAACCTTTATCCAAAAAATTCTTATCATTATCGCCAAGTAATATCGGCAGATTTAACATATTGGCATTATTAATATGAAAATCAAGCAATGTTTGATGATTTGGCAAAGGCAACAACGCCTTGGGCGACCCCATACGGCGAGAATTGCCCCCTGCCAAAATCAATAGACCAATCACGCTCATGGCTTTGCCTTTTGTCTTTATGGTTTAGCCGTGCGTGGGATTTTGACGCATCAGATGCGGCACAAAGTTGCATGGGCGTGTGCGATTATCAAGCTGTTCTAACAAAATGCCTTCCCAGCCCGTACGGCACGCCCCTGTCGAACCTGGCAAGCAAAAAATCGCCGTACTGTTCGCCATGCCTGCCACCGCCCGAGATTGCAAGGTAGACATACCGATGTCGTCTTTGGAGAGCAGGCGAAACATCTCGCCAAAGCCTGCCACTTCCTTATCAAACAGCACCGACACCGCTTCTGGCATATTGTCCCGATGATAAAAGCCCGTACCGCCCGTGCTGATGACGGCGTGAACATCAGGGTTAGCAATCCACGCACTCATCACGGCACGGATTTGGTAGATGTCATCTGTGGTGAGTTTGCGGTCGATGAGCGTATGCCCTGCTTTGACGATACTGTCCGCCAGATATTGCCCTGACGTGTCCTCGTCCAGCGTGCGAGTGTCGGAGACGGTCAGCACGGCGATGTTGAGCGGGATAAATGGTTTGTCCGCTTTTGGCGGGGCGATGCGATTGGGGTTATTGCAAAGCTTGCACATAGGATTGCCCTTTTAAAATTAAAAAATATATTAAATATCAATTATTTGAACGTTTGTCGTAGATTTTCTTTTTCCAGCTGATTTCTAGGCAGTCAATGCCAAGCCATTTATCCGCCGTCTGTGTCTCAATGCCAGATTTTTGGTTAATCAATGACCATAATACCGTCAAATTGGCAAAAGGATAAGGATGGTCAATGAGATACACAGGGATATTCGCATGAAGCACCCCTGTTTGCACCACCTGATAATACCACCCTGCAATGCCCTCTCGTGCCACAAAATAGGACACACCTGCGTTGCCAAGCTTATCATTAATCTTATAGCAGGGGCGACGTGGCTGTATCAGACGCACCCGTACGCTGTCATCGCTCTCGCCAAACTGATAAATGTCACCAATGCAGACATTATCCTCGCACATCGGCTCGCCTGCTGTCATCACGGTTAGGTTCTCACCCAATGAACCGATGGGTGCGTTTAAATTAAATTCTTGATTGATGGCGTCATAGGTCGTGATGGGCATTTGGTGCAGGGCTTTTAGGTGTCCGCCGTGAAATTTATGCTCCGCCTGCTCGTCCTCGGACAGACCCAATAGATTCACCGACATACTACCTTCAATTGATATTTTGTTAATGGCACTCACGCCACGCACGAACGGCTCTACCTTGCCTGCTCGTACATCGGTTAATGTGCCGATGAGTCTTGGCAACTCATCTTCTTGTGTGATTGTCTCTGCGGTCATGATTGAACACCTTTACATTAAAAGCAACATCATATCATAAGATACAACTAACCGCCCACGAGCGATAAATTATTCATCATACCGCTATGACTGTCCAAATAATGATGTTCAGGTTTGATTGGCATTAAGTCTTTTAGTGTCGTCATTAGTCCTTTTTTATCTTGTGTGGTAAGATAAGGGCGAATGTCATAATTTTGAGAATCAAATAAGCACAAATGCACTTTGCCAAGACTGCTGACTCTTAACCGATTACAACTATCACAAAAGTTTTTGGCATACGGCTCAATAATGCCAATACTGCCTATATAATCAGGGTGGATATATTCAATGGCAGGCCCATCGTCTTGGGCTTTGGGTTTGGGTTGCCAGCCATGTGTGATAAGATGGTCTTTGATAAAATGAGCGGTTTGATTTTGAGCAAAAAACAAATCGGCATTATCACTGGTTTGCATAAATTCAATAAAGCGATAAGTAACAGGACGCTCTTTGACAAAATCAAGGGCGGATAATAAATTATCATAAGCGGTATCGTGCATTAAAATACCGTTCATTTTTAATTTAATGTCGGTCGTTTGTAATAATTTATCCACGTCATTTAAGAGCGTGGGCAATATGTCAAAGCCTGTGATTTTTTTGAATACATCTTTATCAAAACTGTCAATGCTAAGATTTAATTGATTAAGCCCCGCATTTTGCCAAGATGATAGGTGCTTGGCAAGTTTGTAGCCGTTTGATGAGATGGCGACTTTGGCAATGCCATGCTGTTTGGCAAGGGCGATGATGTCCGCCAAATCACGGCGAACAGATGGCTCTCCGCCTGTTAGACGCACTTTTTTTGTGCCAAGGCTGACAAAGCCGTCAAAAAGCGTGTCAATCTCGGCAAGTGTCAGCTCGTCATCCGCTCGTTTGCCTTGGTAGCCGTTCGGCAAGCAGTAATCACAGCGAAAGTTACAAAAGTCGGTAACCGATAGGCGTAGGTAGGTCAGCTGTCTGTTAAATCCGTCCACAAGCGGCGTGGGGGCAAGTTTGGTGTGTGAGCCTTGCCCGCCCATGTCAGCAAAGGGGGCTTTGGCGTGGAAGGTAGGGACGGACGTTTTCATGGCTTCGTAAGGCGTTGCCTCGGTTGTGGGTATGGGCTAAGTGTAGCAAAACCGTGCGTCCGCCCCAATTGCCCAAAAGGCAAACGGCATACTACTTTGGGGGTAGGGGTGAGATGATGGGGTTTTTAGAATGGATTTAAAAGATTTTTGATGATAAGCTCAATTAAGCAATACTTAACTCGCCATGACTGTCCAAACGGTGCAAAATCAGCTCATCATCACCGTCAAATTCCTAAGAACCTGTTCACA
>NZ_MXAP01000141.1 GCF_002027555.1 Moraxella equi | reverse complement strand
TGGGTTCGGTTGGTATATTTATTTTATTTATTATCTTATTGTTATACGCTACTGTTGTAATTATTGGCTTTACAGTATTTAAAATTGAACAGCTAATACATTGGATATTTATTATCGCTTTAATGTTTTCTTTATCCATATTTAATGCCAGTGTAAAATCCAGCATTATTATGGCTATTATTGGACATCTATATCACAAAAAGTATCAAAAACCCATTTCGGCAAAGATAATATTTTGGACTGGAATTCCAATATATTATTTATCAATATTCTTTACCAGACATGGGTTTATTATTCAAGAAAACATCGCTAATTTTGACTATATGATAAAAGCATCTATGATTATGGTTTTTCTTGCTGTGATATTTTCAACCATCAATGTTTTTTATATTAAAAAACTAAACCATTAAATTTGCAAAAAAATGAGAATAAAATGTGCCAACTACTTGGAATGAACTGCAATACCCCCACCGATATTGGATTTAGCTTTACGGGCTTTCGCCAACGGGGCGGGGGGACTGACCATCACGAAGATGGGTTTGGTATCGCCTTTTTTGAACGTGGCGAGACGGGCAAGATAGGCTTACGCCAGTTCCATGACAATCAGCCGTCGCACCTATCGCCTGTGGCGGATTTGATTAATCAGTATCCCATCAAGGCGATGAACGTCATCGCTCACATCAGACGGGCGACCACAGGCGAAAAAAGCAACCTATCCAACCTACACCCCTTTGTGCGTGAAGTGTGGGGCGAGCAGTGGGTATTTGCCCACAACGGGCAGATGACAGCGAGCTTTATCAGTCGCACCGAACGCCTACACGCCAACGGCAATGCCGAGCATTATACGCCCGTGGGGACGACTGACAGCGAGCTTGCGTTTTGTTACCTGCTAAACCGTCTAAAAGCCACCTTTAAATCCCGTCCGTCCGATGAGGCGTTATTTGCCTTTTTGACGGCACAATGCCGTTATCTGTCCGCCAATGGGCTTTTTAACTGCTTGATTTCTAATGGGGATTGGCAATTTGCCTACGCAGGCAGTCTGCTCTTTTATCTGACTCGCAAAGCCCCTTTTGGCGAGGCTAATTTGTCAGACGGGGAGATGAGCGTCAATTTTGGCGATTTGACCACCGCCAAAGACAAAGTTACCGTCATCGTTACCATACCGCTCACCAACAACGAAAAATGGCAACAGATTGCCGTGGACGAATGTGTGGTATTTAGGGACGGCGACGTGGTGTTTAAGGATACGCCCAGCAAAAAAACCTATCTATCTATCGAAGACGGCATCGCTTTGGCAAGAAGTGTGGGGGCGAGTGTTTAGTTTTGGTATTTTAGATGGTATTAAAAAAACCAATCCCAAAAATCAGGCATTTTGTCTATAAATCCTCAATTGATGGATGAAATTTTATCAAAAGTGTGTTAAAGTACACCTATCTTGTAACTGATTATCAAATAATAATCAAAAGGGCTGTGATGATTGACAAAATCAATAATCAGCGACCAAGTCTACAATTTAAAAGGTGATGAACATGGCTTTTACCAACAAAGATTTACGCAAGGCAGGTCTAAAAGTAACCTTGCCCCGCATGAAGATTTTAGAGCTATTAGAGAACGCAGAACACCACCACATGAGTGCCGAAGACGTGTATAAGGCACTTGCCGAGCAAGGTGAAGATGTTGGTTTGGCGACGGTGTACCGTGTGCTGACTCAGTTTGAGCAGGCAGGCATCATTGAACGTCATAATTTTGAAAATAACCTATCGGTGTTTGAGATTGCCCAAGAAGAACACCACGACCATTTGGTGTGTGATGTTTGTGGTAAGATTGAAGAGTTTCATAATGCCATCATCGAAGATGAGCAAGAGAAAATCGCCGAGAAGTATAATTTCAAGCTGTCAGGGCATTCGCTGGTCTTGCATGGCGTGTGCGACAACGCAGAGTGTCAAAAGACCCTTGACCCTGCCAATAAAAGCTAAATCAAGAGTCATAAAAAAGACTGGTCATTACCAGTCTTTTTGTTTGCCTATCGCCAGGTTATGAGTAGTCGCCCATGTCAATAGAGAGTTTGGCAGTCTCTTCTTCGACCACAGCATTTTTGCTTTCAAGCTTGATTTGTAGACGTAGGTCATTTGGACTGTCAGCGTGTTTAATGGCGTCTTGATAGGTGATTTGTCCTGACTCATACAGATCAAACAATGCTTGGTCAAAGGTTTGCATGCCAATGTCGCGTGAACGTTTCATGACAGGCTTAATCTCGTGAATCTCGCCCTTACGGATGTAGTCAGCAATGAGCTGTGTACCCAATAAAATCTCAATGGCGGCACGGCGACCTTTGCCATCAGGGGTTGGGATAAGCTGTTGGGCGATGATGGCACGCAAGTTGAGCGACAAGTCCATGAATAACTGTCCGTGTCTGTCCGCTTCAAAGAAGTGAATGATACGGTCGATGGCTTGGTTGGCGTTGTTGGCGTGGAGCGTGGCAAACACCAAGTGACCCGTCTCAGCGTACTGGATGGCATAGCTCATGACTTCACGGTTACGAATCTCACCGATAAGGATGACATCAGGGGCTTGACGTAGAGTGTTTTTTAGACCTTCTTCAAACGAGAGCGTGTCAATACCCACCTCACGCTGAGTGACGATACAGCCTTTGTGCTGATGGACGTATTCAATCGGGTCTTCGATAGTAATGATATGACCACGAGAGTTCTCGTTACGATGGCCGATCATGGCAGCCAGCGTGGTGGATTTACCTGTACCTGTCGCACCCACAAGTAGGATAATGCCACGCTTTTTCATGGCAAGCTCTTTTAGGATGGGTGGTAGGTTCAAATCTTCGGTGGTGGGAATCTGCGTCTCAATCTTACGCAGTACCATCGCTGCCTTGTTACGCTGAATCATCGCCGACACACGAAAACGAGCGGTTTCGGCTTTGTCAGAGATGGCAAACTGGCATTCGTTAGTCTCATGAAACTCTTTTTTCTGAGCTTCGGTCATGATGCTGGTTACCAGTGCCATGGTCTGTTCAGCGGTCAGCGGGGTTTTGGTCATGGGCAAAATGGTACCATTGACTTTGAGTGATGGGGGAACGCCTTCGGTGATAAAAAGGTCAGAGCCGTTTTTGGCAATCATCACTTGTAGTAGTTTATCAAAATCCATGTGACCCCCTTATAAGAATGCTTCTGGCTGTTTGGCATAGACACGCGCCGTCTCTTTGGTGATGGTGCGAGATGCGACCAAGTTCTTTAAGGTCTGGTCAAGGGTAATCATGCCTTCGCCTGCACCTGTTTGGATGGCAGAGTACATTTGGGCGATTTTGTTTTCACGGATAAGGTTACGAATGGCAGGCGTGCCAAGCATAATCTCATGAGCTGCCACACGACCGCCCCCGACTTTTTTGAGTAGGGCTTGCGAGATAACCGCCTGCAAGGACTCGGATAACATCGCACGAATCATGTCTTTTTCGGCCGCAGGGAATACGTCAATCACACGGTCAATGGTCTTGGCAGCGGAGTTGGTGTGGAGTGTCCCAAACACCAAGTGCCCTGTCTCGGCAGCGGTCAAGGCAAGACGGATGGTCTCCAAGTCACGCATCTCACCGACCAAAATGATGTCAGGGTCTTCACGCAGTGCCGAACGCAAGGCAGCATCAAAGCCTAGGGTGTCACGGTGTACTTCACGTTGGTTCACGAGCGATTTTTTGGATTCATGGACAAACTCGATGGGGTCTTCGATGGTTAGGATATGCTCTTTACGGCTTTCGTTGATGTAGTTAATCATCGCAGCGAGCGTGGTTGATTTGCCCGAACCTGTCGGACCTGTAACCAGTACCACACCACGTTTAAAGTCGGAGACCTTTTTAAAGACAGGACCCATGCCCAAATCTTCCATGGTCAGAACCTTGGATGGAATGGTACGAAATACCGCACCAGCACCACGGTTTTGGTTAAAGGCGTTGACACGGAAACGAGCCAGACCTGGGATCTCAAACGAGAAGTCGGTTTCTAAAAACTCTTCGTAGTCGGCACGTTGTTTGTCATTCATGATGTCATAAATGAGCTTATGCACGGTAGAGTGATCCATCTCGGGGGTGTTGATACGCACCACTTCGCCGTCCACACGAATCATGGGCGGTAGTCCTGCCGATAAGTGCAAGTCGGACGCTTTATTTTTTACCACAAAACGCAGTAGGTCTTCAATACTAGGAGCTGACATGGGATTGCCTTAAAATGAATAAACGAGATAAATTATGGGCTTATTATACAATATTTTGCGTTGCCATTAAAGCACGTCCCGTCAGATATTACAATCCATTTTATGCCAAAGTTTATGCCATTTGTGGGTATTTTCTGCTAAAATACAAAGATTTAAGGAAAAACCATGACACAAGCTCCCCACCATCCATCATCCAACGCACTCATCGAACGGCATACGGCAGTCAAAGAACGCTTAGACGCCATCAATGACACCTATCAGGCCGACCCCAAAGCGGTGCTACTTGCCGTCTCAAAAACCAAGCCATCATCAGACATTGCCACGCTGTATCAGGCAGGACAAAGCCAATTTGGTGAAAATTACTTACAAGAAGCCTTGATAAAAATGAGCGAACTGGCACATCTGCCGATAACATGGCACTACATCGGGCATATTCAGCGAAACAAAACCCGTGACATTGCCATGCATTTTGACTGGGTGCAGACGGTGGAGCGAGCCATCATCGCCGAACGGCTAAACGATCAACGTCCAGATGACCGCCCGCCCCTAAACGTGCTTATCCAAATCAACATTGACGATGAAGCGAGTAAATCAGGCTGTCGCATTGATGAATTAGATGAACTGGTACAAGCCGTGATGAGCTTGCCAAAGCTGACCTTGCGTGGGCTGATGATTATCCCAAGCAAAGACGGTACGGACGCATTTGTCCGTACCAAAGCGATATTCGATGACATCAAAGGGCGTTTTGATTTGCCCGACTTTGATACGCTATCCATGGGCATGAGTGGCGATATGGAGCAGGCGGTCGCCCATGGCTCAACCATGGTGCGAGTGGGGACGGCGATATTTGGCGAGCGGGATTATGGTTGATTTAAAAGGTTATTTAAAAAGTCTTTAAAAGGTTTTTAAATTTATAAAAAATAAAATGGCGTTTTAACACGCCATTTTTTAATATCACTTTATAAGGATTTTACAACACCGAACGGGCGTCTTTGGTGATTTTATCAATCAAGGCTTTGGCACGTTCATTGTCTAGCAGTTGATTTTTGCGGTCGTTTTTTAGGCTTTGGCATTGGTCGTACAGCTCCAAGCAAGTCAGTACCAACAGCTCTTCGTTACTGGGGTTTTTGCCTTTGACGGCACGGCGAAGCTCACGGATTTTGTCATTGATGTATGCTCCTGCTTGCTCCAACTGTGCCACTTCATCGACAGGGCAGGTAATGCGGTGTGATGACCCTGCAATGCTCAAATCAACCGCCTTAAAGCTCGGCTTGTCCGCCTTATCGGCAGGTTTGGTCGGGGCTTTGGGTGTGGTGTTGCCAATATTGCCAAGCGTGCTGTCGCTTGCTTTTGGGGCAGGCGTGGGCGTGGTAGATTTGGCAAGGGCTGGATTTTCTGTGTTTTGGTTGTTTTGGTTTTGGCTTAGATTTTGGTTTGAGCTTAGGCTTGAATTTAGGTTTTGTTGTGTGTTTTGCTCAGCGGTCTTGCTCGGCTCGCTTGGGGCAGATGTCTCATGCGATGGGCTGACTTTGATGTTATTTTTGGCACCGAATTTGATGGCAGAATGAATGTTCATGATGTGTCCTTGTTGATTTTTATTGGTGATTTTGGTTGTCAATTTTGCTAAGCCATGTTTGGATGACTTCGGCACGGCTGATGGCAAGGGCGTTTTTCTCGGTAAGATCCTTGTTTTGTTTGGCTAGGCGTTCGTTGTCTTGGCTTAGCTCATCTAGGCGTTTGTCAAGTTCGTCTTGGGCGGACAGTAACTCTTTGATACGGGCGTGCAAGGCGTTATTTTCATCTTTGCTTTGGCTGATTTCAAGCTGTAACTGGCTGATTTGACGGGGGCTGTCATCATGTGCCAATTTGTGTTTGAGATTGGCAAGTTCGGTGGCGGTGATGTTATAGCGTGCTTTTAGCTCGGTGATGGTCTGCTCTAAGAGTTGTAATTGGGTTAGCATGGGTGTTCCTAGGATAATGGGCGATAAGCGATTGTTAGCGATGATTGGTGTGTTATTGTAGCATGAGATTTTAAAAACACAAAACGCCCTTGACTTTTGCCAAAATGGCGGCATTTATAGGGCAATTTAACCAACAGCGAGAGCCTTATGAGTGACGATTTATCAGGATTTAATGACTGGGCAGAAGCATTTAGCACATGGACAGATGTCTCTATCAGCGAGCTACATGGTCTCATGAGTGCTTTGATGACCGCCTGTCATCCCACGGACGTGGCAGGATGGTCGGCGATATTGACCGAGCTTAGCTTTGCCCTGCCCGATGAGCGGGCGTTGGAGCTGTTGGCGGAATATAGCGAAGACGTGAGTTTTGCCCTAAAAGACAAAGATGACGCCTATGGCTATGAGCCACTGGTGCCTGATGATGAGCATGAGCTGTCTGAGCGGTTTTTGGCACTAAAAGACTGGGCGGGGGGCTTTATCACAGGGCTTGGCGTGGCAGAAGTGGCTCTGACGGCGGATGAGCGTGAGCAGGTGGCTGACCTTACCAAAATCGCCAGTATCCGCCCTGATGAAGAAGATGAGTTTGATGGCGATGAAGAAGAGTATTTGTACTTATTTGAATTTGCCCGTATGGTGCCAGTGAGCCTATCTAACCGCAAACGCAAAAATGTGTCTGATTTGTCCATCATCAAAGGCTTATCCCCCGACCGTCTTACCGCCAGCGAAGTCCAAAAAGAACACGAAGCCCAAAAGAAGCTACCTCCTGTGTTTAATGCGATGAATAAAAAGCAATGATATTTCTCTTAAATTTTTAACGCAAAAATCATTCAAGGCAAGTTTGCTAAAAAATAACAGTTTTGTATTGTTTTGTGATAATTTAGCATGATAAAAAGATTGGCTTTGCAAAAATTTGATAAATGCTGTTAGAAGGGTAGTAATACCCTTTTTTATTGTCTTAATAATTATCATATAAATATACCAACCGAACT
>NZ_MXAP01000140.1 GCF_002027555.1 Moraxella equi | reverse complement strand
GCTTGTTCATTATCATCAATGCTGATAAATATTACGCCATCATCTTTTAATAATTCACGGGCGATATAGAGACGGGGATACATAAAGGTTAGCCATGCACTGTGCGAATTAGATTTTTTGGCAGTAAAATCAAGCACTCTTTTGGCTTCGTCCAATGGCATATCGGCAAGCTGTGCCAGCTTTTCGGGCGTGAATTTACGGTCATCTTGATAAACAAAACCGTCCGACCCTGTATTATAGGGCGGGTCTATGTATATCATTTTTACCGCTCTTTGATAGGCGTTTTTTAGGTGTTTTAATACTTCTAAATTATCGCCTTTGATAAGCAGGTTCTGGCTATTGATATTTTGGGGAGCTTGATTGTGTGATTGATTTTCGCCAAATAAGGTAATGGACGGACAATCACGCAAATAACGGGCATAGGATTTGCCAAGCCAATTTAATTGATAAAATTCACGACTGCTAACAATGTCTGATGATTGCAATTCGCTTGCCATTTTTTCGGGTAAAAAATGACCGTCTTTATCAAAACAGTTGGGGAAATGTTCTTTTAAAAGGGTAAGTTTTTCGTTTTGGGTAGGATTACTTTGCTCAAAAAGTTTTTGGATAATCATGACAAATCCCCTTTGATGAATTGGGGATTTTGGGCGTGGTTATGGCTTAATTGCGAATTGCGAATTGC
>NZ_MXAP01000014.1 GCF_002027555.1 Moraxella equi | reverse complement strand
TGAAAAACAAGATTTAGCCATTTTTTCATGCAAAAATTGGTTGAAGTTATCAAACTTATCACATTTAATAAAAATGCTATCAATGTTCAACACGCCCTTCATTTTACAAATTATTTTATAAAATTTGCAAATTTTGCTTGTAAATTGTAGCATTTTTTTTCATAATAGGGGTGTTTTTCAGGAGAGATTTTTTTGCAAGGTTGGTTTTTATTAAAACCGAGCGATGATATTTAAAATATTGAGCAAAAAAACACCGAAGGCGTAAATTACCCCTACAATCGCTCAGGTAAAAGGACTGAAAAATTTAGATAATTCAAAAGGTTGTAGAGTTATCACAAAGTCTGGAGAAGGCAGGTCATGCCTACCGAAGGGAAGAAAATGGTTAAATGTCAATATCTTAGCCATTGAAAATCTCAGGTAACAGGACAGATAGGGTGCTTAAAAATTGCCATAGTTTTTGGCAGAACAGTTTTTATCGTCAAACAAATTTAAGCCAGTACAAGGCAAACGAGCGAAGTTGTATAAGCAATACTACGAGCGAGTTTAACGCAGTAATGGCTTAAATTTGGCAGACGATTGATTTTTATGCACTTTTAAGGAATAACTATGTCTGACCTACAACGCACCCCCCTATTTGACGCTCACACCGCCCATAATGGCAAACTTGTGGATTTTGGCGGTTGGGAACTCCCTGTCAATTATGGCTCACAAATCGCCGAACACGAAGCCGTTCGCACGGACGCTGGTATGTTTGATGTCTCGCATATGCTCGTTACTGATGTAACAGGCGACAACGCAAAAGCCTTTTTTCAAAAACTACTCGCCAACGATGTCGCCAAACTTGGCTTTGTCGGCAAAGCCTTGTATTCTGGAATGCTAAACGAACAAGGTGGTGTGATTGATGATTTAATCGTCTATCGTATGAATGAAGACGAGACCGCTTATCGTATCGTCTCAAACGGGGCAACCCGTGAAAAAGATACCGCTCATTTTGCCAAAGTTGGGGCGGAATTTGGTGTAACCCTTACCCCCCGTTATGAACTGGCAATGCTTGCTGTACAAGGTCCAAAAGCGGTTGAAAAAATGCTGACCGTCAAACCTGAATGGGCGGAAAAAGTAAACGCCCTAAAACCGTTTGTTGGGGTGGATTTGGGGGGCGACTGGTTTGTGGCTCGCACAGGCTACACAGGTGAAGATGGTGTGGAAGTGGTAATGCCAAGAGAGGAAGCGGTACAGTTTTTCAATGACTTAGCCAAAGCAGGTGTACAGCCGTGCGGTCTTGGGGCAAGAGACACCCTGAGAATGGAAGCAGGTATGAACCTATACGGCAACGATATGACCGACGATGTCAGCCCACTAGAAGCAGGGATGGGCTGGACGGTGGATTTAAAGAACGATGCCCGTGATTTTATTGGCAAATCGGCACTTGTGGCGTTAAAATCGGCAGGCGTTAAAGCCAAACAAGTCGGACTACTTTTGGAAGAAAAAGGCGTAATGCGTGCAGGCATGGAAGTGGTTACCGACAACGGCAACGGCATTACCACAAGTGGTGTATTCTCGCCAAGCCTTAACCAATCAATCGCCATTGCTCGTGTGCCTGCTGACTTTACAGGCGATGCCGCCAAAGTGATCATGCGTGGCAAAGAAGTGGAAGTACGCGTGCTTAAATTGCCATTTGTGAGAAATGGTAAAAAGCAGTTTGATTAAAAAATAATAATTCCCCCAAAGGCATTAAATGCTTTTGGGTGGATTTAAATCAGGGTAATTTATGAAAAATTGGCAACAGCTTTATTGTTAAGTACAGTATCCACATCAGCTTTTGCCAATACATCAAATGCTAAAACTTTGGCTGATGAAAAAGCAACAGTTAAACTGTGTGAAAGTATGGCTAATACCATCAATACGGAAATGATGAATTTTAAACCTGTTTCTGATATTCTTAACCCTTATTGGATATATGGCAATCTTGACCCCAATCGTTCGGTAGAAAGCATAGGACATCAAAGTAATCAAGTCGCTCGTTTTGGTTTACACTTATGGGGCAAACCACTCAATGTTGTTTTTACAAAAACCGATAAAGATAAATTGGGTTATTTTATGCGACATAATTTTATGCTCCGCAGAGAAAATTTAGCCTTAGATTTTTATTGTGAATTTTATAAAAATGATGATGGTAGGCGTATTGTTGGTTTATTTTGGAACGACACATACAAAAACTTTTTTGAATAATTTTTTAACCCCAACCCCCAATTAGGAATTTGTTATGAAAAAATTTATTGTTGCTAGTCTAATTGCCATGATGGGCATGACTTCTGCAAATGCCCATGTTACCATTCGTAATTTTGCCAATGGCGTAGACAGTATGTCGGGCAAATCTGACCATTTTCGCCTAAATGTACCGACCAATCGTCATAAAGCCATTACCGAAATCAAATTTGTGGTTGCTGATGGCGTGAAATTACTCTTTATTCATCCAATGCCCAATTGGACTTATGAAACCCAAAAAGATGAAAGTGGCAATGTAAAAACCGTCATTTATAAAGGACGAATGGAAGCTGGCGAATACACCGCCTTTCCTTTTATCGCCCTTAATCCTGCCAAACCTGACACCACAGTAAAATATCAAGTGTATGTGACTTATGAAGATGGTGTGGTAGTGCCATTTGACGGCTCGGAAAGTGCCAAAGGGTATCAACCAACCATTTTATTAAAATAACCTTAACCCCAACCCTAACGGAGTTTTTTATGAGCAACATTCCCAGCGAATTGAAATATGTAGCCAGCCACGAATGGTTACGCCTTGAAGCAGACGGCACAATCACCGTTGGCATTACCGACCACGCCCAAGATTTGCTTGGCGATGTGGTATTTGTGGAATTGCCAGAAGTGGACAGCGAAGTAGACGCCGACCAAGAAATCGCCGTGGTTGAGTCTGTAAAGGCTGCAAGCGATGTCTATGCCCCAATCGCAGGCACGATTGTGGAGATTAACGAAGAGCTTGTGGACAGCCCAGAGCTTGCCAATGAAGACCCTTATGGCAAAGCGTGGTTCTTTAAAATCAAGCCCGCCAACCCTGCTGACTATGACAGCCTAATGAGTGCGGACGAATACGCAGAAAGTCTGTAATAAAAAATGGCGTAAGTTCAATTTGGGCTTACGCTATTGGTTTTATGGTAAGGTGCGTATAACGCACCGTTTAAGCACCGCATTTTAATGGTGCGTGGTACACACCTACTATTAAAATTATAAAAAAGTTTTATGAAACAAGCAATTTTAAATCGCATTGCCGAATTGGGTGGCGATATTAGCCAAACCGCAGGCAACTCTTTGATTGATGATTTGCAAAAAATTACTTTTAATCATTTATTATATTTTAAAAGACCTGACGAAGAACCTTTTTATGATTTTTACCCTGATTTTTATGATAAAAAATCGAGAATTAGCAAAAAATCCTGAACAATTTATTGAGAAAGCCATTATTGATTATTATGATAATTTTATTGATGACATTATTGGTATTAATGAAGCAAAATGGTGTGGGAAATTATTAACTAATTTTAATGAATTTAATTTATCGCCATTATTAGAAATTACAAACAAAACAACACCAAGTTTTTTTATTTTGGTTTATGGTTACGGTTATCCAAAAAATTACTTTTATTTTATTTGTGGTAATGATATAAATCCCAATAATCCAGCAGTATTTAAAACCAATCAAGAAATTGATTTTAATCAAGTAGAAAAAGTTGGCACATTATCAGAATTTTTTAATGGCTTTTTAACCAAACAAGAAGCCCGTATTTATAT
The DNA here is from genome assembly GCF_002027555.1 of Moraxella equi. Lineage (GTDB taxonomy): Bacteria > Pseudomonadota > Gammaproteobacteria > Pseudomonadales > Moraxellaceae > Moraxella > Moraxella equi. The sequence continues at coordinate 5,604 of NZ_MXAP01000014.1, read as the reverse complement.
TCAAGAATTTCTTGATGATGTGGCGAATGGGGAAGTTGATTGATACGGAGTTTTAAAAAGTAAGGTGCGTATTACGCACCGTTTTGGAATGATTTTTTAAAATTGGTGCGTGGTACGCACCTTACCAAAAAACCCAATTCAGATTTAATTTAAAATGGTATTTTAACAATAGTATTTTCAATTAAATTTAACCCAACCCTAAAAGGATAAATTATGTCGTTTAATACCTTTTCCGACCTATTTTATGAAAACGCCTTTGTGCATCGTCATCTGGGCAACAGCACCGATGAAGAGCAAGCCCTACTTTCTGCGGTAGGGGCAAAAACCCTAGATGAATTTGTGGATTCTGTGGTGCCACAATCGGTGCGTTTAAATAAAGCCCTTGATTTGCCCCTTGCAATGAGCGAGCATAACGCCCTTGCCAAACTCAAATCAATGGCGGACAAAATCACCGTTGCCAAAAGCTATATCGGTCAAGGCTACTCGCCTGCCCGTTTGCCTGCGGTCATTCAAAGAAATGTCCTAGAAAACCCCGGTTGGTACACCGCCTACACCCCTTATCAAGCCGAGATTGCCCAAGGGCGTTTGGAAGCCTTGTTAAACTTCCAACAAGTGTGCATTGACTTGACAGGAATGGACTTAGCAGGTGCGTCATTGCTTGACGAAGCCACCGCCGCTGCCGAAGCAATGGCAATGGCACAACGGTGCAGCAAATCCAAATCCAACGCCTTTTTTGTGGACAGTCGTACCTACCCACAGACCTTAGATGTTATCCATACCCGTGCCAAATATTTTGGCTTTGATGTGGTGGTGGGTGATTTTGAAACCGCCAAAAATGGCGACTTCTTTGGGGCGTTTTTCCAATATGTTGGCAAAGACGGCGATGTCGTGGACTTGACCGATGTCATCAGTGCGGTCAAAGCCAAAAACACCTACGCCATTGTCGCAAGCGACATTATGAGCCTTGTGCTACTCAAATCCCCTGCCCAAATGGGAGCGGACATTGCCCTAGGTAGCACTCAGCGTTTTGGCATTCCAATGGGCTTTGGGGGTCCACACGCTGCTTATTTTGCCTTGAAAGACAAAGACAAACGCTCCGCCCCTGGTCGTATCATCGGCGTATCCAAAGACGCACAAGGTGGCACGGCTCTTAGAATGGCACTCCAAACCCGTGAACAGCACATTCGCCGTGAAAAGGCAAACTCCAACATTTGCACCAGCCAAGTCCTACTTGCCAACCTAGCAGGTATGTATGCGGTGTATCACGGGGCGACAGGCTTAAAACGCATTGCCAGTCGTATTCACGCTTTGGCGGTGGCGTTTGCTAAATCATTTGAAAAAACACCACAAGTGGGTGTGAATGTTGTTCATAATGTATTTTTTGATACAGTTTTGGTCAAATTTGATAATGATGAAATTGCAGACCAAACATTTGAGCAAGCCAAATCAAAAGGCTATAATCTTTATAGACACGATGCATTCCTCATTTCAGTTTCATTCCACGAATTGAGTGATGAAGCCGATTTTAAAGAATTGTGTGAAATTTTTAGAACAGTTGGCTCTTTGGATAAGGTAGAAAATGTGCTGGGCGGATTAAACCGTACGGACGACATTTTGACCCACCCAACCTTTAACAGCTACCACACCGAACATCAAATGCTCCGTTATCTAAAATCTTTGGAAGACAAAGATTTGGCGATGAACCGCTCAATGATTTCGCTGGGTTCTTGCACAATGAAACTAAATGCCACAAGCGAGATGTTGCCGATTACTTGGAATGAGTTTGCAAATGTTCACCCATTTGCCCCCGCTGATGATACGGTGGGCTACATTGAGATGATTGAAAGTTTGCAAACGCAGTTAAAGGCGATTACAGGCTTTGACGAAATTTCAATGCAACCAAACTCAGGGGCAAGCGGTGAGTATGCAGGTCTTTTGGCGATTCGCCGTTATCACGAAAGCCGTGGCGATGACAACCGCACGGTCTGCCTAACCCCCCGCTCGGCTCACGGCACCAACCCTGCGACCGCCCAAATGATGGGAATGCAAGTTGTGGTGGTTGCCACAGATGAAAACGGCAATGTGGACTTTAATGATTTGACCGCCAAATGTGAAGAGCATTCTGCCAATCTTGGGGCGTTGATGATTACTTATCCGTCCACGCACGGGGTGTTTGAAGAAGGTATCCGTGACATTTGCGACCTTATCCACAAACACGGTGGACAAGTGTATATGGACGGGGCGAATATGAACGCCCAAGTCGCCATTATGCAACCTGCCGAAGTCGGTGCCGATGTCCTGCATATGAACCTGCACAAAACATTTTGTATCCCACACGGTGGTGGTGGACCGGGTATGGGTCCGATTGGTCTAAAATCGCACCTTGCTCCCTTTATCCCAAGCCATAGCGTAAACCCTGTATTTAACGCCCAAAACGGTCAAACGGCTGTTTCGGCTGCCCCGTATGGCTCGGCAAGCATTTTGCCAATTTCGTGGATGTACATCACAATGATGGGACGAGATGGCTTGTTGTCAGCGACCAAACGAGCGTTATTAAACGCCAACTATGTCGCCACAATGCTAAAAGACGACTACCCTGTACTCTACACAGGCAAAAACGGACGGGTGGCTCACGAGTGTATCATTGACATTCGCCCACTAAAAGCCGAGACGGGCATTACTGAGACCGACATTGCCAAACGCTTGATGGACTATGGGTTCCACGCTCCGACAATGAGTTTCCCTGTGGCGGGTACGCTGATGATTGAGCCAACAGAAAGCGAGAGCAAAGACGAGCTGGACCGCTTTATTTCGGCACTCAAACAAATCAGGCAAGAAGCCCTAAAAGTACAAGCTGGGGCAGACGGTTGGACAGCGGACAACAACCCACTTGTGAACGCACCACACACCCAAGCGGTCATCGTGGGCGAGTGGGACAGACCGTATAGCCGTGAAGTGGGGGCATTCCCATTGCCCTATATCAAGGCACATAAATTCTGGCCGACTGTGGGGCGTGTGGACGATGTCTATGGCGATAAGAATTTGATTTGTAGCTGTCCGAGTATTGAGAATTATGAATAATCTTTTAGGTTGTTTGTAGTTTGAGATAATTGCAAAAGAAAAAAATGCCGTCAACTTGGGAAAGTTGGCGGTGTTTTTTAAATATAAGTGCGTTAATAAATAAGGATAATTTTTAATGGCAACCAAAAAAGAAATCAATCAAACCGCCAAACTTTGGCTGGAATATTACCCTACTTTAATACAATGGGGACAATTTTTAATAAAACGATATGATTGTTTGATTGTAGGTATTTGCATAGATAAAACAACGGATAAAACAGAATATTACCCAACATTTTTTATTTTTAATCTTTTCACAAATATGCCTTGTTTGGCATTTGCCTATTGCTCTTACTCCATTAAAAGATTTGTACCAGATAGCTTCAAATACGGAGTGGATATTAGCAGCGCCAATCAATATTTGGTAGAAAACACGCCTATTTTACAACACATCAATGAACGATTTACTTTTGATGATTATATGGAGCATATCATTCATACTTTTAATAGTGAAAATTTGTATTATCGTAAAAATGGCATTGCAGAAACTTACTTTGAAATTTTAACCGTCAGCAATTATTTGGGTTGTGGCGACTATTATTTTTCCCATATTGAAAAAATGAAAGCCAATATGCGTTTGGATAAGTTTTCAATAGATATTGACAATTGGGAAAAAGAGATTTTTAATACAATCAATGGAAATATGGAAGAAATTATTCAAAAAATAATGATTGAAATTGGCTTGCCACCCGAATTAGAAAATCACAAGCTTATCTATCAAAATGATAAAATTGAGTTTATTGATAAAATCAAAAGCTTAACGGCTTTGTATTGAGTTTTGGGGTAATTGAGTTTATAATTTTTAAGGTTTTTTAATTAAGAAGCATTTATGAAAACCAACACCTTACTTGCCATTATCATTGTGCTTTTAATGATTTTAATTGGTTTATTATTTTATATGTTTAGCGGTCAAACCGAAAAACGAGCCATTAACAACATTGAACAAGAGCTGAGTATTAAAAATGATGAAAAAATGGCACAGCTCAAACAAATCGCCTTTGACCACGAAAGCATACAGCTTGCTCAGTCCGCCATCAGCCATTTAAAAATGGAAATGCAAGTTCATCTAATAGACAGGGGGCAACTACCCACATCGCTTGCCGAGCTTAATTTGCCATCCAACTGGACACCCAGCAGTAAAATCAAGTCGGTTACATTGGATAATCACTCAGTCGTTACCATTAAAATTGACAATGCCGCCAGTAAAGGCACGCTGATTTATACGCCCACCATTCATCAAGACAGCTACATTGATTGGCAATGCACCACGCCTGATATTAAAGACATTGAGCGACATTTGCCAACATGTTCTTATACAGGCACGCCCTAAACTTGCCACATGAAAAATCCGCCTATCTTTATCATCATTTGGCATAGTTAAAAGTTGGCAAAATTCTATAAGATATGGCTACTTTTATCAACGTAGCCAACAGGAATGAGCCATGACCAACCTATCCACCCTATCCGCCCAAAACAAGCAAGCGTTTGGCACAGACGACATTTATAGCGACCTTGTGCCACCACACGGCAGTCCCACCCTTAAACCCCTTGTATTGACAGGCGATGAGCTTGCCAACGCCCTACAAACTGCCGAAAATTTACCCAAAATCAAACTATCTAGCCGTGAGCGTGGCGACCTTATCATGCTGGGTATTGGCGGATTTACACCCCTTGACGGCTTTATGGGGCAAGCCGATTATGAAGGCGTGATAGCGAGCATGACCCTGACCCAAGGCGGAGTGGACGGCACTTATCGGGGCGTATTTTTCCCCATTCCCATCACGCTCTCCACCGACCAAAACACCGCCAGCACCCTAAAAGTTGGCGACACGGTCGCCCTTGTGGCAAGCGATGACGATGGTGGCGACATCATGGGAACGCTTACCATCAGCGACATCTACACCCCCGACAAACCTGCCGAATGCCAAGCCACCTTTGGCACGACCGACCCCAACCATGTGGGCGTGGCACAGGTGCTGGGCAGTGGCGATGTGTATTTGGGCGGAAAAGTACAAGTGTTTAGTCAAGGCGAATTTCCCACCGACTATCCCGAGATTTACAAAACCCCTGCTCAGACTCGGGCAATGTTTAAGCAAAAAGGCTGGAAAGCTGTCTCTGCCTTTCAAACTCGTAACCCCATGCACCGCTCGCATGAATACCTTGCCAAAATCGCCATAGAAATCTGCGACGGCGTACTCGTGCATTCGCTCTTAGGCAAGCTAAAAGCAGGCGACATTCCTGCCGATGTCCGCCAAGAAGCCATTGGCGTGCTGATTGACAACTATTTGAAAAAAGACACCGTCATTCAGTCGGGCTACCCCCTAGACATGCGATACGCAGGCCCAAAAGAAGCCCTACTTCATGCCCTCTTCCGCCAAAATTATGGGTGCAGTCATCTCATCATAGGGCGAGACCATGCAGGCGTGGGCGATTATTATGGGGCGTTTGATGCTCAAAAGATTTTTGATATACCAACCGAACTTA
>NZ_MXAP01000139.1 GCF_002027555.1 Moraxella equi | reverse complement strand
GGGGCTTATGCCAAGCACGGCTATTTTGGTATGACGAAATTTTTACGGCTGATGCAGTTTGTGCGTCCACCTTTTATCTTTTTTAGCTCCACCGAAAGCGAATTGATGGATTATATGGCTTATGTAGAGCAGTACGAGCCACCCACTTGGCAAAGGGTTGGGGGCTTTAAGCGGATTGTTGTCAATGCTCGCATTAACGCACAAATTGGCTACGAGGACAATATTTTGGTTAAGTTTTAAAAAGTGAAAATTCATTGCAAAAAGACTGGACTACGCTTTATGAGTACGGCAGTATGTGCCTTATAAATTAACAAGTTAAGAGGTTAAAAATGTTAGATATTCAAGCGATTGCAAACTATGTTCAAGAGTATGGTGTGGTAGATTTTGACTGCGAGATGGACGATGGCGTACTTTGGTTTCGGGGTGTCAACTGTTATTTAATTATTGGCAAAGTTACTGACAAGCAGGTATTTTTGACGGTTTGGGAGGATGATGAGTGCAATGAAGTCATTGAAAACTTTGAAATCCAAAACCTTGATGAATTGAATGTTTGCTTAAAGAAATACGCCTTGATTGCTCAGGCAAGCACCAAGCAAGATGAAACCATCCAAGAACCAACCGACACCACGATGATTGACATCTACTTTAAGCTCATTAAAGACAAATTGGCAGAACATCAAATCAACCTTGATTTTGACAAACAAAACCAAGCCGAAAAACTGGTCATTCGCCATATCGAGGATAAGCTAGTGGAGATTATCAAATTTTTGCAATAGCAAAGTAGGGCAAAAGCACCCCAAGTGTAAAGTTTGGGGTGCTTTGTTTTTGGCTTTTTATCCTGCTATAATGAGACAAATTGACCAAAAAATCTTACAATGAACGATCTTACCCTATATCACGGCAGTTTTAATAAAACCAAAGTCAAAATCAAAAACGGCAGCTTGCTTATCGGACGCACTCGGTCTGCCAATCGCTATGATGGCATTTGTGCCACACAAAACAAAGAAATTGCCAAGCGTTATGGCGAATATTTGCACAGCTACCGCATACCCATCAAAGAAATTGCTAACAATCAAGATTTGGTTGGGGATAAAGCGGTAGAAGTCATCAAAAAAGAGCTTAAAATAGACGATGACACTCTTGCCAAACAAATCACCTTTGTTGTTGCCTACCAACACAACACTCATGAAATTCTACCTCATCTTATCCCTCGTTTTAGGGGTGAATATTTTGGTGATGAAAATGAGTATGACAGTGAAATTTGGCGGTTAAGGGGCAGAATAGCTGATGCATTGGGCTTTCGTGCGGTCAGCTATGTGGACGATATGGGGTTTGTGAATTATTTGGTTGTTAGGTAGGAATATAAAAGAAATTATCTGACCCTACCTAAGCCACAAATGAAAGGGTGTTGCACCCAGTGCAAGAAGTTAATGAAGGGATTTATTGCAAAAATGAGCGAGATTTTTCGCGGCGGGCATCAATACCCACAAAAAATCCATTTGTCTTTATCTTATATTTTTTTAATTTTTATAAAATTTTTTATTAAAAATACTAATATTATGCAAAAACTGCATACAATTTGCCAAAAATAACATAATCTACACCTGTTTTATTAATTTTTTGCATAGTTATTTGACAGGTCAAGAATAATTCTTATTGTTTTGACATATTTTGTTACAAATTATCATCGTACACGGCATGAATGGCGTTTAATAGTGCCGATATGTGCGGATTTTGGGCGGTGGCAAGCGTATTCAGATAAATGGGCGAGACGACATGGTCGGCTAGGGGTATGTAGGCGATTTGATGACTGCGGACGGTGGTCAGGCTCTCAGGGACAAGCGTCATGCCTTCGCCTGCTGACACGAGTCCTAGGGCGATTTGAATGTCTCGGGCGTGTTTTTTGGATTTGGGATTGATGTTTTTTTGATAAAAGATGTTGAGTAATGGGTCAAGGGTTTTTTCGCCCACCACCAAAGGCGTGCGATGATAGGTGATAAGTGTCTCTTGGGCGAATGTTTTTAGGGGGAGTTGCGACTGCTTGGCAAGCACATGAGTCATCGGCAGAGCAACCATGAGCTTTTCGTCTGTCAAAAAAGTTTGGCGAATGAACCCATCTGACGACAAAAACCGCCCAAAGCCCACGTCAATTTGCCCTGTTTTTAGGGCGTGCATTTGCTCATTTGAGCTTATCTCAGTCAAGCGAATGTCAAGGTTTGGCAGGTGCTGTTTTAGCTGACCGATAATCTCAGGCAGTCGCCCATACAAAACTGACGCCACAAAGCCGATGGTAAGGCTGTGGGCGGTTTTGCCAAATTTTTGGGTAAGCAGGATAAGCTCATTAAGCTCGCCCACGCTTTTTTGGAGATGTTCAAAGAAAAACTCGCCAGCTTCGGTAAGTCTCATTGGGCGGTGGGTACGGTCAATCAGCACCTGCCCAAGTATATTTTCTAAACTGGCAATATGCCGAGACAAAGTCGGCTGTGAAATGCCCAATGCATGGGCAGACTGACTCATACTCCCTGTTTTAGCAAGATGGATAAAAGCACTAAGCTGTGATACGCTAACATCAATCATAACATCATCCACAGATACCCTTAAAGCCCAAACGACAACTCGCCAAAATACACCCCCGAATTCATCGGTTTTAGGCGATGAGCTTGGGGCTTGATGAGCCATTTGTTCTCATAAGACAGCACACCATACTGACCGTCATCGGTTGTAACGATGACATACTCATCCCACAGCTCTATGTCTTTGTATAAGGCAGGAATGATGACATCGCCTTTATGATTGATGACCCCCGACAGCTCAGTATTATCTTGTAGTCGCTCCAAGGGGTGTAGCCTGCCCTGCTGTTTTGCCCCGTCATCCGCCCACGAAAAGACATTGTATTGATGAAGTTTGGTGATGTTATTGTTAAATATCGGTTCGGTGATGAATTGACCATGTTTGTCAATGATTTGCATGACGTTCGTGCCATCCGCCACAAAGGGGGCATAGCCTTGTTCGTTAAAATCGCCATAATTGCCCTGATGAGTAAAGACCTGCCTGCCCTGCACATCAAATACCACACGGCAATCACACGCTCCCGCCAGCCGCCCGTAGGCAAATCCATGCCCATCAAAGCGGTAACTGTTCATGTCATAAAACACCGTCTCGCCAACAGGCAGAACATCATCCATCACCCACACCCCTTCTTTGTTCATGAACCCGTAATGGCTGTCTTGCTTGTCTTTTTTGACAGCGATGAGTTCTTGGGCGTCAAATAAAGGCGAATCAACAGCAGATTGGTGATTGTGACTGATGTTTTTATTGGGAAAATAGTACTCGGCAGGGATTATCCATTTGCCTAAGATGTGCATGATACCTTCTTTATCAGTTTTGCTGTTTTCAACCACAAAATAACCATCTTTATCAGGCAATGTCCGCACCTTTAAATCGCCATGCAGTTTGACGAGCCACTGTCCATGCTGATTGATGATACCTTCATAATCAGACTCCCACTCATTCACCCCACGTTGACATGACGTGGCAATGGCATAACCCTCGTGCGAGTAATACATATTTCTAAACACATCGCCACGCTTTTTACCATGAATGTCAATCAAACCCATACACCCAAAATCTTCTTTTTCTAAGTCTTCATTTCTATACACGCCCAATATCTCATCAAAGCCATCAATTCTTTGCCAGTCGCTAGACTCGTCATTGATACTGTCATACATCGGCTCGATGACCCACTGGGCTTGAGGATTGACATAGCCCCACAGGTTATTTTTTGTACTGCGGGCGGGGATGATTTGGTGTTTTAATTCATTATCCAAAAGCATGAGCTGTAACTGAGCGATGTCCTTATCGGACAAATCCACCCTCTCGCCTGTGGCGTGATTGACCAAATGGCTGTTTTTGGTCACCATCTCAAAAAATAGATTCCGAGCGATAGCCTTTTTCTCCGATTCGCTATCATCAGACAAATGGGCAGTTCGCTCTTCAAATATTGACTCCATCTCTTCAAAAAACTTCTTACTGTCTTCACTAGCCCCCTCATTCGGTTCAAGCGTAAAGGGCAGTATCATTACACCCCCGCCCATCGAATGATTATCAAGCGTCTCAATCTTATGACCCGCCTCATCAAATCGATGAATGACCTGCTCTGTGGCATAGGGATTAACCCCCAACAGATAGGTTTGGTCGTCATCGTATGTTAGCTTGACGGATTCATAAATCGCAGGGATGATGACCTTACCATCTTCGCCCATCACGCCATGAATGGTGTCGTAGGGCATGTGGCTTTCGTATTTGGGATTTTTGACGACATAATCCATGTACAAGGGTGCCGAATGGGCGTACCCCGTGAGCAAGGTCAGCACTGATAAAGTTATGGGCTTGATTACAAATTTGGATACAAATTTAACTGTCGGTGTCAAAGTCATCATCACAGCTCCTTTGATGATTAAAGTTAGGGGTTGGCGTATGGTTGCCCAAGTTATCCTAAAATAGATTTTTATAAAGTTGATAAACACCACTCATTATCTCTATTTTTTACTGCATTGTAAATATGTCATCACTTGTATCATAAAAAATGCCATTTGATAAACCAAGCCATCCATTCCCAATCAATCCACTCTCAATCCATCCTAGTTTGTTTAGCCGTGTCATCCCATCCATATTTTTTGTAATCAATCACCCAACCCATGCCCAAACCCCCAAAAATGTGCTAAAATTTAAACAATCCCTTCCCCACTCACAAACAAGGAGTTTGTATGTCTGTATCTACCCTAAACCTAAGCGTCAGCGACAAGCTTAGCCCCAAAAAAACCAAAGCCCAGCCCCATCTGGTCGTCTTTGCCGACAGCGACGCCAAGATTTTGGGCAACCTTGACAGCGGTCACCTAGACCGTGCCAACGCACTCATCAAAGCCAGTGGCTTTAAAGGCTCGGTCGGTGAGAGCGTGACCGATTATGGCATTGATGACGGACATGTCATCAGCGTGATTGGTACAGGCTCGCTGGACAAGCTGGCAGGGCAAATGCCAAAACTGGGTAAAGCCACCTTTAACACCATCAAAAACAGCAAATCTGCGGTCGTGGCGTGGGGCGATGTCATTTGCCAAAAGCATTTTGGACAGTTTGTCAATGCCTTACTGCATGCCGAATACCGCTTTGAACCCTACAAATCCAAAAAAGGCGACAAAATCGCCCTATCTGCTGTTGAATTTATCAACACCAAAGACGCCAAAGCCGACTACGAAAACGCCCTAGCCATCGCTACTGCCACACACATCGGGCAGAGCTTGGCTCGTGATGTCGCCAATGACGCCCCCAACATCATGACCCCTGCTGAGCTTGCCAAAGTTGCCGAAAAACTGGGCAAAGACTACAAAGACGTGGTCAGTGTGAGTGTGCTTGGCGAAAAAGAGATGAAAAAACTGGGCATGGGCTGTTTCTTGGCAGTCTCACAAGGCTCTGATAACGAAGGCAAACTGGCAATCATCGAATACCACGGCAAATCAGGCAAGAAAAAGAGCAAACTAAAAGACCCCATCGCCCTAGTCGGCAAAGGCATTACCTTTGACACAGGCGGTATCTCACTAAAACCATCAGCAGGCATGGATGAGATGAAATACGACATGGGCGGAGCAGCTGCCATGCTTGGCACCATCAAAGCGGTGTGTGAAGCTCGCCTGCCACTAGACATGGTCGTGGTGCTTGCCTGTGCTGAGAACATGCCATCGGGCAAAGCCACTCGCCCATCAGACATCGTAACCGCCATGAACGGCATGAGTGTTGAGATTCTAAACACCGATGCCGAAGGTCGTCTGGTGCTGTGTGACGCCCTGTGCTACGTCCAAGACAACTACAAGCCACGCACCATCATCGATGCCGCAACCCTGACAGGGGCGTGCGTGATTGCCCTGGGTGGAGTGCGTTCAGGGTTGTATTGTAATGACGAAGACACGCTGTTCGCCCTAGAAGAAGCAGGCGAGTACACAGGCGACCTAGTATGGCAAATGCCTCTAGATGATGCCTATGATGAACAGCTCAAATCCACCTTTGCAGACGTCCAAAACATCGGCGGACGTGAAGGCGGTTCTATCACGGCAGCGTGCTTCTTGCAACGCTTTATCAAAGAAGGTCAAGCATGGGCTCACTTAGACATCGCAGGCACAGCATGGTCAGGTGGCGACAACAAAGGAGCAAGCGGTCGCCCTGTACCCATGCTCATGCGTTACTTAGTGGGACAAGCAGACTAATCCCCACAGTCCATCATTCAAAACGACCATCTGTGTATGGTCGTTTTTTAACCTTTGAGAATTATAGGGCGTGCCTACCATTGATAACATTTTTATAAAATAAGATGAACATTTAACGCTTTTATCTATACCAACCGAA
>NZ_MXAP01000138.1 GCF_002027555.1 Moraxella equi | reverse complement strand
GGGTTCGGTTGGTATAAATGCAAGACTGCATGAAGAAAATAAACCTGCCTAAACTCATGCAAAAAGGCTTGAAAGCACCGCTTTATGCGGTGTTTTTCGTTTTTGGAATAAGCAATGACTTATCGTGCATATCACTTTTTGGATAAAGTTTGCGATAATTGCCCACGTTTTATGATTTGGAATAAGGGCAGTTCATGCTATCACAATTTGATAATAATGATTGGATTATCATTGTTTTTTTTGTACTTGGGGCGTTGTTGCATGGTGTGGCAGGCTTTGGCTATCCTATTGTTGGCACCGCGATTATTGCCAGTTTTTATCCGCTTAAAATTGCGGTGGCGATGGTTATTGTGCCGTGTATCATCCTAAATCTCATCATGCTTCGCACGGGTGGGGGTGTTATTGCCAACATTATCAAATACAGTAAAGAGTACTTTTGGCTGTTTGTGATGAGTTTTTTGGGTGGCTTAGTTGGGGTGCGACTGCTTCTGCTGTTTCCTGATAGCTATCTAAAAATCTTTTTGGGTCTGACGCTCATTGTCTATATTATTACCCAATACAGCAGGTTTAGAATTACCTTTAAAAGAGATAAAAAAACAATGGCGGTGGCGGGGTTTTTGGTTGGGGTCATCGGCGGTGTTACCAATGCCATTGTGGCGTTTTTGATGATTTATCTTATCGGCACAGACCGCACCAAGCATGAGATGGTGATTGTCAATAACATGAGTATTTTGATTACCAAAGTCATTCAGCTATTTACCTTGACTCCGCTCATCATGGCATTTAGCCAAAAGCAGATGGCTATGCTTGGAATCGTGATTGTGATTTCTATGCTGTTTGTCTATTTGGGTTCAAAGGTGCGTAACAGACTCTCCCAAGAAGTCTTTGGTCATGTCATCTCGGTCGTGCTGTTTGTGCTTGGGGTATATGCGCTGTGGCAGGGGATTCGGATTTTGTGATAAAATCTTTAAAACAAAAACGGTTCAATTTGAACCGTTTTTGTTTTGCTGTAATGGCTTAGAAACGACTGCTTAGGGTAAGCTGTACACGGTCGCCGTCAGATTTTTCACTTTTAAAATAATCATAATCTAGGCTGACACGGTTTCTTGGGTCAATCTGATAACTGGTACCAACGCTGGCTTGGATTTTGTCTTTGCCAGTCTCCCATGCATCAAAAGCGACATCGGTGTCGGTGCCTGAGTAAGCACTGGCAATCGTTGCGTCTTGTTCAAAAGCGTTGTCGTATTGCAGACCTGCTTGGACTTGCCATTGGGGATTAATTTGGTACTCGGTATCCACGCCAATGGTGCCTTGCCAACGAGTGGCGTCAATGTCTTTGACCATCACAACACCGTCATCAAAGTGGGCATTGTCATGCTGATATTGATGGTAGCTAACCCCGATATAAGGCTTGATGTTGGCATTGGGGCTTAGGGCGTATGAAGTGCCAAGATGGACACCGCCAGCATAGAGCTGACCGTCATACTTTTGTTTGTTATGGGTGTTGTTTTTGGCATCACTGTTTAACACACCTGCTTTTGCCCATAGCGTACCTTTGGCGTTATTGCCCACATCGCTATTTACACCCACGGTTAGAGTGGCGACATCTGTCTCGATGTTGTGGTTGATACTGCCGTTTTGCTCGTCCAACTCAAGGCGACCTAGGTCAAGCTGTAAGCCTAAGCCAAAACGCTCACCTGTTTTTGCCACGCCAATGCTTTGGTTGCGGACTTCACGCTCGCTTTGACTGCTTGGCAGGTCTAGCTCATATTCTTGGTAAGTACTCTCTAGCCATACACCGTTGGCGGTGTTTGCCATGTTTTTGGCAAAATTGGTCGCTTGGGTGCCACTTTGTTCGATGGCGTGAACGGCGTTATTGGCATAAAATGCAGGGTCAAGTCCAAACAAAGCTTCGTTGTACTTATTGCCAATAATGGCAGGCGTGCCAGATGTGCTAAGCAAGGATTTGTTGGTTGCTAAAGACATTGTGTTAGCAAAGTCTGTCGCAAAGGCTTTCTCGCTACCAGTTAGTTTGCCTGCATTGTCTTTGGCATCTATCTCGCTTAGCACTTTATCTAAATTTTGCTCAACTTTGGTGCGTCCGATACTGGCAGTGGTGGTGCTACCCATATTGCTTAGTTTGTTGCGTTTGGCACTCACCACCACATCAGTTTTGGTGGTGGCGTCAGGCGTGGTCTTGCCGTCGGTACCAACCTTGCCACTATATTCGGTCTTGATGATGCTAAATAGAGCATTGCTGGATTTGACGGTATCAAAAGTACCGCTTAGCTCACCTGCTCGTAGTACAGTGGTTTTTGAACCTGTCTCTTTGATCAGTGGTTCGCTTTGCTTAACTTCATCATATAGGTCAAGCGTGCCGTCCAGAGTGGCTTTTTCGGTGATGGTCAAAAGATTGCCAAATTTGGCTTTAAAGGTACTGTCATTATTCATGGTGTAGGTGCCACGAATGGTTAGGTTACCTTCGTTATTGACCGCCCCACCAGTTTGTTTGACACTGCCAGTCGTGCCAAAGCCTGTCAGTTCGCCACCTGTGATATTGATGACTGAGTTGCCGTTATCGCCATTAATTTCAAGGGTGCCATCAGTAATGACGGTGTCGCCCTTGTAAGTGTTATTACCTGTTAGGACAAGTTTACCATCACCCGCTTTGGTGAAGCCGTAATTGCCTTTGATGTTGTTGGAGAAGACAGATACGGTGTCTTTGTCTGTGACATCTAACATGACATTGTCCCAGTAAAAACCACCATAACCTTGGGTTGCAGCGATGGTGTCTAGTAGACCCCAACCGCTTTCATGAGTGATGTTTTTGCCACCGATATTTTTGACGATGGTGCGATTCTGCCAAGGTGTGTCAACTGCTTGAACGATAATTTTATTGCCTTTGTCATCTAAAGCTTCATAAGCTGGTCGGTCAGGATTGATTTCTGACTCTTTGATCTCTGCAAGTGTTAAGAATGTGGCATTTCGTGCTTTTAGGTCGTCAAAATCTTGGGCGGTACTCAAGAGGGTCTGTACCAGATTTTCATTTTTCATCCAAGGATAAGCCCCTTTGACGAGTAGAGCGGCACCCGTAACACGAGCTGTGGCAGGCGATGTGCCTTGATATGTGACTTCTGTGCCATCGTTGTCATGATGGGATGTGGTGGATGTGGCAGAAAGACACCATTCGGCCGCATCGCCACAGTAGTTGGCTTCGACAAAGTCTTCACGAGGAGCGGAGACCGCCAAAAAGCCTTTTTTAAAGTCGGGGTTGAGTTTGGGGATTAATCGCTCGCCAAAGGTGTTGTTTTTGTTTTCATTGCCCGTGGCGTGAATGAGTAGGGCATCATTTTCGAGGATGAGTTCATGAATGGATTGAACTTCCTTGTATGAGCTGTTTTTGGTATCGCCATTGGGTGTGGCAGTCATGGCATCTTCAAGCCAGACATTTTCACTTTGACCAGGTTCAGGGATGTAACCCCATGAGTTGTTAAAGATTTTAACCCCCTGATCCTTATTTAGTTTATGCATGGCAACAAATTCATCTCCATTACCTAAATCACCATCTGTATACGAATAAATGGTGGCATTGGTCATGCCATTGTTACCTGCAATAATCGCTGCCATGTTAGAACCGTGAGAATCTTTGGGTTTTGACATCATATAAGGTAAATTCATGAAGCAGTCGTAGTTACTGCAAGCAACTAGATTATTGCCACTGAGTTTGGCTCCTGCCAAGTCAGGGTTGTCAGGGCTGATGCCGCTATCAATGACACCGACAGAGAGCTTGGTGGTGTCAATGGATGTTTTTAACTCTGTGATTTTTTTGGCATATTCATTTTGATTGACACCATAAAACGCGTTGGTTTTATTCTCAACAAACTCCCCTTCAGGGCTAACCCTGTCCATACTACTATAGCCTGCAATGGTGTCTTGGACAGGTGTGGGCTGGGTTTTGACCAATGAGTCATTGACCTTGCGAGTATGGTCAGGCTTGGCTTTTTTGATGGTGTCATTGGATATGGGAGTAACATAAGCCTTTGCTTCTGTCGTCTCTACCTGTTTACTGACAGCTTCAGTTTGTTTTTTGATGGCTTGGGCAGATGCCAGTGCTTCTTCGGCTTTTTTGATGGCATTTTGGGTGGCGGTTACAGCTTCGTTATTTGCACTAACGGTTTTGGCATCTGTCAGTGCTTTTTGGGCATCTGCCAGTGCTTTTTGAGCTTTTTGTTCAGCATCTACCGCTTGTGTTTTGGCAGTATCAGCGTCTTTTAGTGCTTGCTCGGTGGTGATTAAAGCATTTGCTTGCTTGGTGGCATTGTCAGCAGTTTTTTTGGTGTTGTCAAGATTGCTTATTAGCGTGTTTGCGGTATTGGCAATGCCAGTTGCGGTGTCTTTGATTTGCTTGATTTTGGCATTATTTTGATTATCTTGTTCGGCTTGATATTTGTCAAGTGTGCTTTGGGCTTGAGCGATGACAGCTTCTGCTTTTTCTTTGGCATCTGTGGCTTTTTTGGCAGTGTCATTGGCATTATTTAATGCATCTTGGGCTTTTTTAATCGCTTCTTGATTGCCTGTAGCTTTAGCGGTATCAAGTGCCGTTTGTGCTTGTTTGACCGCTTCTTGGGCTTTATCTAGAGCATTTTGGGCGGTTTGCTCTGCTTTTTTGGCTTGGTCAATGGCAGACTGAGCAGTGTCAGGATTGCCTGCTTGAGTTTTTGCTTGCTCAGCTTGGCTATCGGCATTATTTAGCTCGGCTTTTGCTGTGTTGGCGGTAGCGACCGCTTCATTGGTTTGGGCGTTGGCTTTTTCGATTTGCTTGGCAATCTGCTGACTTGCATTGTCGCTTTTAGTTCGCTCGGCTTGCTTGCGTGCATTTTGAGCTTGCGTGCGAACATTTTCAGCGGTGTTTATCGCCTGCTTGGCATCCTCTACTGCTTTTTGAGCTTGGTTGATGATGTCTTGATTGGCACCAATTGCTTTGGCATCTTTTAGGGCTTGCTCTGCTTCGACAAGAGCGGTTTCGGCGTTATTTAAAGCGGTGCTAGCCTGCTGATAAGCAGCGTTGGCTTGATTGATGATGTTGTCAGCAGTGGCAGGGTTTGATGCTTGGCTCTGTGCTTCGGTGGTTGCTTTTTGAGCTTGTGTTAGGGTGCTGTTAGCATTACCAACGGTTTGGCGAGCCTTGTTGATTTTATCAAGGGCAGCTTGTTGAGCTTTTTGTTTGGCTTCGGCTTCTTGACGTTCTTTTTCAAGACGCTCTGCCTCTTTACGTTTGGCTTCCTCTTCTGCTTTACGTTTAGCCTCTTCCTCAGCCTTGCGTTTGGCTTCTTCTTCGGCACGAATAATGCTTGGGTCGGCAGTATTTTTGATGAGATTGGCATGATGTGCGACATCAACATCATCATCAATGGCACAACCAGTTGCTGCCATGGCGACAAAGCAAGAGACGACAAGGGGTTTTAGGATAAAAGAGTGGTGATTTTTCATGTGATTACCTTGAGGTTGGAAAATAAGTGTTTACAAGCAAAATTGTAACATTTTTAAGGTGTTTTTGTAAAAAATTGTGCGATTTTTTGTGGAAAAATGGATAGAAGGTGGTTTTTATTGTACGAATAAAAATAAACTTCAATTATCTTTCAATGCATTCTATCTGATTGAGAAATAAGCAAAAATAAGTTATCATACTGCTCTTAAATTGATAGATTTTAAGCCAAACAACTTGATGATGAATGTTATTTCTATGTATTTAAGAATTTTTTCAGCACTATCCCTGTGTGTACTGTCCGCTTGTACCGCCAAGCATCAGCCCATCACTGCCCCAACCGTGGTTAAAGCCCCTGATTTTAGTGATTTACCAACCAAGAGTTGTAAAAATGGCGAAGCCATCAATACTCCTGCCACACTCACGCTCGACAAACAAGGAAAGGTAACAGCCGTCAAGGGTATAAAAGTCAAAGACAAGGAGCTAGCACGTCAAATTACCCAGCAGTTTAAAAAAGCCAGATACACCCCTTATCTTGAAAATGGCACGCCCATCGCTCGCCCACTGCAAGTCTCCATGCGTTTGCAATGCCCCAAGCCTGCCAGACGCTAAACCGTGAATCACCACACCCATTGATAAAAAACAAAAGGGCAACTCCGCCCTTTATTAATTTATCACGATACGCCATTTTTGCGTTTACTTTCAAAAAACAGCATATCCCATACCACCAGTGCCATACCCACACAAATGCCAATGTCCGCCACATTAAACACAGGATAATTCCAAACATCATACCAATGAATATGAATAAAATCAATTACATAGCCATATAAAAAGCGGTCAATAACGTTGCCAATTGCTCCACCAAGCACAAGAGCCAGACCAAGCGATAAGACTTTGGCGGATTTGGGAATTTGGCGTAAATAGCGAATGATAAATACCGATACGGCAATACCAAGCAAGGCAAAAAAGTACTTTTGCCAACCGCCTTGATTGGCAAGAAAGCTAAACGCCGCCCCACGATTATATGCCAAAGTCCAATTAAAAAACGGTTCAATGACGGGAACGGAAGTATATTCAACTTTTAGCCATTTTTGAAAACCGATTTTGGTGATTTGGTCAATCACCAAAACAGCAAGGGCAAGGATATAATAACCAAAAGCGAATTTGCCATTGGGGATTAGATGGGGGGTGTTTTGAGTGTTGGGAGTGTTTTCTGTCATAATTAATTTCTTACAATTTAATAAATTTGGGGGTTTTAAATGGGTTGCGGTTTATTTCACCGCCAATTCATAATTTACCCATTCGGTGTTTTGTTTTGCCCCTAAGCGTTCATAAAATTTCATTCCCCTATCATTCCAAGGGGCAACCGTCCATTTAATGGTTTGGCAGTTGTTTTCTTTGGCGATTTGTTTTAATTTTAACATCAACTTTTCGCCAACCTTTTGACTGCGGAAATTTTCATCAACATAAAGCTCTTTCATATAAATGGCGGGGCAATTTTGAGCCGTATAAGGCAAAAAATAATAAACAAGCATTCCTGCGATTGTCCCATTATCATCAGCAACCAAACAATAAAAATCAGGCGGATTTTTATCAATACCTTTTTCTTTAACAATGTCTGGCGTAATAGCAAAGCTGTCAATATAATGCTCAAAAACCACCAATGCTTTCATTAACTCAAAAGTTTGGGGAATGTCGTTTTCGGTCATAAAACGGATTTGCATAATTATCCTTAAATTTAATGGGGTGTAAGGTGTGGATTACGCACCTTTGTATACC
>NZ_MXAP01000137.1 GCF_002027555.1 Moraxella equi | reverse complement strand
AGTTAATGAGGGTTGGTGGTACTGTATTCTTTAAGGGATACAGTTGCTACGGTTACTTATTGATTTTAGGTGATTATTTTTCGGGTTGTAGGGGCGTGTTGAACACGCCCTTGATAAATCAATCACTTACATAAGAGCAAGAATGAAGCACTTCCCTATTTTCTCATGATAAGCTGGCAGGTGTAGTTGGCACATTCTGCCTTTAATATGCCATGTTTTTGTAGTAGCTCTGCCCCAACCATTTGCTCTGTCAGCATTTGCTCCAACACCGCTTTGCCGTCATCGCCATATAAGGCAGTGGCAAGGGCGTGGGCTTTTTTGGCGTGGGCGTGGCTTGCCTGCTTGATGGTATCGCTGTCTTTGGGATGAGCATAGTACCATGCCAGCTCAAAGAGTTTATCCGACTCGATGACATATAGGGGCGGTTCGTGTCCTGATGTATAGCTGTATTTGTCCGCCATAGCCCCATGAAAATCCAAGGCGTCCGACTTGGTGGCGGTGGGGGCGATCAGCGTTTTGGCACGCTCAAATCTGTCCTGCCCTGTCTCATTGATGGCAGGATTTGCTTGCCAATTTGCCACATCATAGACCACTTTTTCATAAACCTTTGGCTCGCCGTCATCTTGCACCACATCCTTGTGCGTGGCAGGACGAAAAAACAACGTCAATGCCAAAGCACAGGCGATGATGACCGCCCAGATGATGGGGGTTTTAAAGGATTTTTTGGCAGGGGTAGAATTGGTGTCGGTCATGGCTGATATAAATGGCAAATGGTAAAATGGCTTGTGTTAATGATAGGGCGTGCCTGCCTTTGGTATTTGCAATGAAAATAGGGGAAATCGCCCGTTTTTCAAGGAAAAGTCCGCAGTTGATATTGCAATATCAACACGGATTTTGACGCAGAAAAACCAGATTTAGCCATTTTTCATGCAAAAATGGATTGAAATCATCAAATCTTTGTCATATCCTATGACAATGTTATCAATCGCAGGCACGCCCTACATATGTGGGAAAATAATGGCGGTTATTGTAGCCGTTTTTGGGTCATTTTAACAGTTTTTATTTTAAATTCATTAGGACAATATATGCACCACTTTATCGTCATCGGCAACCCCATTAGCCACTCCAAAAGCCCTGCCATTCATGCCGCCTTTGCTTGCTCTGTGGGACTTGACATCAGCTACAACCGCCAATTTTGCCCTAATGATTTTGGCAGTTTTAAGGCAGTCATTGAAGCGTTTTTTCATGGTGGGGGCGTGGGGGCGAACGTAACCTTGCCCTTTAAAGAAATGGCGTTTGACATCTGCCAAGAAGTCGGTACATTAAGCAAGTACGCCAAAAACGCAGGGGCGGTAAACACGCTCGCCATAAAGGGCGGTAAGCTCTACGGCGATAACACGGACGGTCGGGGACTGGTGGCGGATTTGGTGGGGCGTGGCGTGGACTTACACGACAAAACAGTCGCCATACTCGGGGCAGGTGGGGCAACTCGGGGGGCGATTTTACCGCTTATCCAAAGTAGTGCGGTGGTGTCGGTGTTTAATCGCACGCTTGCCAAAGCCCAAACACTCGCCCAAGAGTTTGCCACACAGGGCATTACTATCAACGCTCACGGCTTAGACGAACTCACAGGGCATTTTGATGTCATCATCAATGCCACGTCCGCCACGACCACAGGGCAAAGTCTGGATTTGGGTGGTGTGTCGACTGATGTGGCGTATGACATGATGTATGGCAAACCGTCTGCTTTTTTGGAGCATTTTAACACCGCCAAACAGATAGACGGCATGGGCATGCTTATCAATCAAGCTCGCTTATCCTTTGAGCTGTGGACAGGTCGGGCGGTGGATTTGGATAAGGTGGTGCTAGATTTATAATTTATTTTTATAAAAATAATTAAAATGTATGAAAAATAGTTATTTTTAACACAAAACCCCTAGCATAAATCACAAAATAAGGTATAGTAGGGAAATGATGTTTTCACACATTCCCCCTTTATCCTATTTATCTATCACAAAGGAGCTGTCTTATGCTAACGTACAAAGCCCCCCTACGGGACATCAAATTTCTCATCAATGAAGTCTTTGATTATCCAAGCCACTACAAAACCTTTGAGCATGGCAAAAATGCCGACAGCGAAACGGTTGGCATGATTTTAGAAGGCTTTGCCGACTTAGCCGAAAACGTCATCGCCCTCCTGTATCAGTCAGGCGATGCCGAAGGTTGTCATTTTAAGGATGGCGAGGTTACCACACCCAAAGGCTTTAAAGAAGCGTACGAGCAGTTCGCCCAAGGGGGCTGGCAAGGCATTGCCTACCCTGAACAGTATGGCGGTATGGCTCTGCCAATGTCGCTCAATCTCATCAAATCAGAAATGCTTGGCACCGCTAACTGGTCATTTGCCATGTATCCGGGGCTATCGCTTGGGGCGGTTAATACCATTTTGGAGTACGGCACGACCGAGCAAAAAGACCTATACCTACCCAAGCTCGTTACTGGCGAGTGGTCTGGCACCATGTGTCTGACCGAAGCCCAGTGCGGTACCGACCTAAACCAAATGAAAACATCCGCCAAGCCTAACGATGACGGCACTTATGCCATTAACGGCTCTAAGATTTTCATCAGTGCTGGTGAACATGACCTAACCGAGAACATCGTGCACATCGTACTGGCACGCCTGCCTGATGCCCCTGCTGGCACCAAAGGCATCTCTCTATTTATCGTGCCAAAATTCTTGCCTGACAATGACGGCAACATGGGCGAGCGTAATGGCGTGAGCTGTGGCTCTATCGAGCACAAAATGGGTATTAGTGCGTCCGCCACGTGCGTGATTAACTTTGACAACGCCACAGGGTTTTTGATTGGCGAGCCAAACAAAGGGCTAAAAGCGATGTTCACCTACATGAACACCGCCCGTGTCGGCACTGGCATTCAAGGCTTGGCTCACATGGAGCTTGCTTTCCAAAACTCACTGCCTTATGCCAAAGAACGCCGTTCTATGCGTGCCTTGTCTGGCACCAAAGAGCCTGATAAACCTGCTGATGCCATTCACTATCACGCCGATGTCCGCCGTATGCTACTGACCCAAAAGGCATTTACCGAAGGGGCGAGAAGCATGATTTATCATGTTGGACGTTATTCGGACAAACTGGCGGATGCGACCGTGCGTGGCGACAAAAAAGAGATTGAACGTTGGGAAGACAAAATGGGCTTTTTCACGCCTGTATTAAAAGGCTTTTTGACCGAAATCGCCCAAGAATCGGTGAAAAACGGCTTGCAAATCTTTGGCGGTCATGGCTACATCAAAGAATGGGGCATGGAACAAATCGCCCGTGATGCTCGTATCAGTACGCTGTACGAAGGCACGACAGGCGTACAAGCCCTAGACTTACTCGGTCGTAAGGTACTGCTACAAGGCGGTGGTAAAGTGGTGCGTGATTATACCGCCAGTATCATGAAGTGGTGTGGCGACTATGCTCTGGATAAAGACATGCGTAAATACGTCTGGGCATTGACCAAGCTATGTGCCGAATGGAACGCCTTGACCTTACGCCTTGCCATTACCGCCAAACGCAAAAACCGTGAGATTATCTCGGCAGCGTCCGAAGACTATCTCATGTACTCAGGCTATGTGATGATGGCGTACCACTGGGCGAGAATGGCGGCGATTGCCTTTGACAAGATGAAAAATGGCGGTGAACAGCCCCGTGAGTTCTACCTTGCCAAGACCCAAACGGCAGAGTTTTATTTTGATAAAATCCTACCACGCACGAGTGGGCTTGCCGACAGCATGACTACCCCAAATGAAGTGATGACCGACATGGACATTGAGC
Source organism: Moraxella equi (assembly GCF_002027555.1). Taxonomy (GTDB): domain Bacteria; phylum Pseudomonadota; class Gammaproteobacteria; order Pseudomonadales; family Moraxellaceae; genus Moraxella; species Moraxella equi. The sequence goes on along the minus strand of NZ_MXAP01000137.1, from coordinate 265 downwards.
ATTTTATCATTGATTGATTATTGGCTTACAAATCATCAAAAACCACTCATCAATTTGGGTGGTTTTTGTTTGGCTTGGGCGTGTTGAATGTTGGTGTTTGCTATGAAAAATGAGAAAAATCGCCCGTTTTTCAAGGAAAAAGTGAAGTTTGATAGTCATTCTATCAAACGAGCTTTTATTATGAAAAACAAGATTTAGCCATTTTTCATGCAAAAATAGATTAAAAGCATAAATTTTTATAAAATACAAATATACCAACCGAACC
>NZ_MXAP01000136.1 GCF_002027555.1 Moraxella equi | reverse complement strand
TAAGGGATACAGTTGCTACGCCCATGTTAAAACCAACATCAAATCAATACCAACTCATTTTCAATACTTCTTTTAAAATCATCGTCCAAACTTTGCCAATCGCAAATATCTACCTTAAACACCAAATCCGAATAAGGCTTAGCATTGCCATTCACACGAGAACCAAAAGCAAAAACTTTGGCATTTTTGCAATGGGTTTTTAAAATGTTTTGTACAATGCGTTTTTCGCTTTCGCTTAATAAAATATCAGTCATTGCTTAATCTTTTTTCTAATTCATTTAACAAAAATTCTATTTCTGTCAAAAACTTTGGAATATCGGCAACCACTTGTAGGGCTTTTTGTTCATTATAACTATGACTGGTCAAATTTCGCATTTCACGATATACTCGCCAATCCGACCAATCGCTAAGCAAAAGTCCAATTTCATTGGCAGTGCGTATCATATCGCCAAATGCCATTTTATCAATATCATCAGGCGTGGGCGAGCTATATTCCAAATAGCGTTTGATAAATTTATGGTTTAATTCATAAGTAAATTCAAAACGCTGAATAAGTCCGTCTCGGATTTGTTCATTGTTAATATCGGATTGATAACGAATTAAGCCTTCGGACAGTTTTTGTGTGGCGTTTTTTAAGGGGGTGATTATCATTTTTATTTCTCAGCTAATTTGCAAGAATTTTTTAAACACTCATTTGTTAACTTTCTTTGAATGGTTAAACCGTCTTTTTTAAATTCTCTTTTGGTAAATTCATCACAAAATTATAAACTTCGGACTTTGACTTTTGATGAGAATAAATTAACTTTTTCATTATTTAATTTCTTAAACTTCTTTGCCCTTCCATTGCCATTGCCATTACCGCCATTCTAACAGCAATGCCATTATTAACCTGTTTTAAAATCACCGATTGCTCGCCGTCCGCCACATCGGACGCAATTTCCACACCACGATTCATCGGGCCGGGGTGCATTACGATTGCGTCTTTGTCGGCAAGTTTTAGCCGTTTGTCGGTAATGCCATACATTTTAAAATACTCAGCAGTGGACGGCAAAAGGGGCGAGCCAATGCGTTCGTTTTGAATGCGAAGTCCAATCAACACATCCACGCCTGCGATGCCCTTGTCCATATCGTTAAACACCGACACGCCATAGCGTTCAATGCCTTTGGGGAGCAAGGTTTTGGGGGCGACCACTCGCAAATCTTTAACCCCTAAAGTCTGCAAGGCACAAATATCCGAGCGAGCCACACGGCTGTGCTTAACATCGCCAATAATGGCAACCTTTAGCTCATCAAAAGGCTTTTTGGCTTCACGATGAATGGTCAGCATATCAAGCATCGCTTGCGTGGGGTGGGCGTGCTGACCGTCCCCTGCGTTAATAACGGCAACGCTTGGGCAGACCTTTTGTGCCATAAAATGCATCGCCCCAGACGAATAATGACGCACCACAAACATATCCGCCGTCATCGCCTGCAAATTCCACAGCGTGTCGGCAAGGCTCTCGCCTTTACTGGTGCTGGACTTGGCGATGTCAAGGTTTAGGACATTTGCCCCCAAGCGTTTTTCAGCCACTTCAAAGGTGGTGCGGGTGCGGGTGGAATTTTCAAAAAACAAATTCATCACCGTACAACCGTCAAGCTCGGTGGAGTTTTGGATTTGCCCGTTTGGGAGCAGGTAGCCGCCCGCTTTGTGAATGATTTGGGTCAAAATGTCTTTGTTTAGCCCTTCCACGCTTAAAAAATGGCAGAGTTTGCCGTCAGGGGTAAGCTGGGGGGCGGATTGGGAGCGGTGGAGTTTGGCGGTTAGGTCGCTTGGGGTGTTGGGAGCGTGGGTAGGGTGCATTTTTTTATCCTTTTGATTTTTAAGAGAATTTATCGCAATGGTACGACTGTGAGAATTTGACAATCAAAAAACAAATTAAGCAATTATACCAAGATTTTACAAAAAATAACAATGATTTTTGCAAAACTATCAAGTGGCTAATACACACCGTTTGGGGTCGTACACCCTTGATATTTCCATTTACCATAACAATTATTTATCAAATTTATCCAACCATTCAAAAATAAAATATCTCTGACATTCTCGCCCATTTCGTGCTAAAATAGCATTATTTTAACGCATTTTAGGATAAGTATATGACCGCCCAAATCACCCTTGCTGACTATCTCCAAACCCACGCCACGCCTGCCCTTGCCAGCACCTTAACTACACTTGCGACCGCAAGTGTTGCCATTAACCATTTGCTTGATAAAGGGGCATTGGCAGGCATTCACGGCGAAGCAGGCGGACAAAATGTGCAAGGCGAAGCCCAAAAGAAACTTGATGTCATCTCAAACGACCTACTTTTAAACGCCCTAATCCACAACCCCAATTGTGCAGGGGTGGCATCGGAAGAGCTTGATGAGATTAGCCCTGCCAACGATGACGGCACACTGCTTGTTACCTTTGACCCCTTGGACGGCTCATCCAACATTGATATCAATATGACGGTGGGGACGATTTTTTCTATTTTGCCTTATCACAATCAAGGACAAAAGGCAACCGAAGCCGACTTTTTGCAAGCAGGCAAACACCAAGTGGGAGCGGGTTATTTTATCTATGGCACTTCTACAATGCTTGCGGTAACTTTTGGACAAGGCGTTGCGATGTTTAGCTTTGACCCGATGACCCAAACTTATATTTTGATTAATGACAATGTGCGTATCAGCGAGCAGACTGCCGAATATGCGATTAATGCGTCCAACCGCCGTTATTGGCTACCGCCGGTTCAACAATATATTGAAGAGTTGGTGCAAGGCGACACAGGCATACGCCAAAAAGACTACAACACACGCTGGGTGGCGGCGATGATTGCCGATGTGCATCGTATTTTGATTCGTGGCGGGGTGTTTATGTACCCTTATGACACCAAAATCGCAGGTAAGGCGGGCAAACTTCGCCTGATGTACGAAGCCAATCCGATGAGCTTTGTGATTGAGCAAGCAGGTGGGGCAAGTACGGACGGTGTAGAGCGTATTATGGACATCGCTCCGACCAACATTCATCAACGCATTCCTGTGGTGCTTGGAGCCGTCGAGGAAGTGGCGTATGTGAAGACATTGCACGATAAGGCAGGGATTTTGGCGAATGGGGATAAGTCGAGCGAATGAGGCAAGAGTTTTATTATCAACCAAAAACACTTTCAAAATCCGTCAATTATTTTTTATGGGGACTTTTGGTGTTTGGCGTTTTGGTGTGCGTCATTCTGCTCTGTGTCTTATATTTAAATTTACTCAATCCCATCAAAGACAATTTTTCAATCATTAAAGATTTGATTATTGTCGCCGTGTCTTTATTTATGATTTATAAGGCGGTCATGCCTAACAAATTGCATGATAAAGACAATCAAAAAACCCATGCCAATGTTTATCTTTGATGAAATTGGCATGGTATTTAATCACCCAAAACAAGGGTTTGAAATCAAATGGCAAGACATTCAAATGGTTGATGTTAGTTTTATGTTTAATATACCAACATTGGTCATTCATACAAAAACAAAAAAGTATAAAATAGATATGAAGTATTTTGAGAATGATGAAAATGTTAATATTCAAAAAGTTTTTAATGAATATGCGATAAAATATAGTGGTAAAAGGCTTATTTTATAAAAATAGGTCTGAATTGACATTTGCAATCTTCATTTAAATACACCTACCATTTTCCGAATACCCATTTACCCAAATAAATCATCACCCATGAACCTAATCACTTCAAAAGATAACCCCACCATCAAACACGCCCACGCCCTACTCACCCACCACCGCACCCGCAAAAAAAGCGGGCAGACAGTCATTGAAGGCGTGCATTTGTTGGACGCACTCTTAAAGCAAGGCTTAACGCCCCATAAGGTCATTTTGTCAGAATTTTCCCTACAAAATGACGAAGTCGCCCCACTTCTGGCAAACATCGCCAAAAAAGACATCATTATTACCACGAACGCCCTGTATAAAGACATTCGCACGCTTGGGGACGGTGTGGACATCATGGCAATCATTGACACGCCCACGCTCACACTTGGGACGGTAACGGGCGACTGCCTTATCCTAGACGGCTTGCAAGACGCTGGCAACATCGGCACGCTATTGCGTACCGCATCGGCAGTCGGTATCACAACCATTATCACCACACCTGCCACCGCCCATCTGTGGTCGCCCAAATGCTTGCGAGCAGGCATGGGGGCAAATTTCGCCCTATCTATCCACGAGCACATCCCCACCGATGAGATTTTGGCAAAAGTAAAAACACCGCTCTACGCCACAAGCTCGCACACCAACAAAGTCATTTATCATCATGACTTGACCGCACCGATTGCATGGGTACTAGGACACGAAGGGCAAGGCGTGTCTGATGATTTTTTGCAAAACGCCACTCCCATCGCCTTACCCCAACCCAACGGACAAGAGAGCCTAAATGTGGGCGTGGCAGGAAGTGTATGTTTTTATGAAATGCTAAGGCAGAGGGGTTTTGGCAGAGACCCCACAAACCCCAAATAT
>NZ_MXAP01000135.1 GCF_002027555.1 Moraxella equi | reverse complement strand
GGGTTCGGTTGGTATAGCTGCCTATATGAATGCTGTCTCGTCCGTCCGATTTGCCGTGTCCACGATGGTCAAAACGATACACGGCAATGTCATTTTTGTTCATCGTTTTGGCAAAATCGCCAAACACCCCAGAATGGCTCGCCAAACCGTGCGAAATCACGACAACGGCTTTTGGCTTGGCGTTTGGAATGTCTTTTTGCAGGTGCAAATTTAAGCCGTCAAGGGTTTTGATTTTTTGTACGACTGATTTTGTAATGCTTACTTTTACAGGCTGTTCGGGCGTTTTGGCGGTTGCCACAGAACCAAAAGACAAAGACAATGCCAACGCAATGGCGGTTGATTTTAAAAGGGTTTTCATAAATTTTTCTCTTTTGTTAAATGGAATGAGCATATTATAATATTTTAAAATTGATAATTGAATGGCGATTTATGGGAATTTGGTTTTTAAAAATGGAAAGATATAGTTTTTATCATACTTTTATCAGTGTCAATTTTTTTAAAAAGTTTTTATTATACTGGAAACTTTTTTGATTTTATGCTAAAATTTTACTCATAATCATCAAAATTTGCTTAAAAATTATGCAAAACATCATCTACCGTCAGCGATATTTAGACCAAATCTCTCCCTTTATTGGCAAAAATCTCATCAAGGTTTTGACAGGACAACGCCGTGTCGGAAAAAGCTATTTATTATTACAACTGATTGAAAAAATTAAGCAAACCGACAATTTAGCTCATATTATTTATATCAATAAAGAAGATTTGACATTTAGCCATATCAAATCCACCCAAGAATTATCTGAATATGTTTTGACAAATAAAAAATCAGGCGTAAAAAATTATATTTTTATTGATGAAATTCAAGAAATTGCCGATTTTGAAATGGCGTTGCGTTCCTTATTATTAGACAGCGAATTGGATATTTATTGTACAGGTTCAAACGCCCAATTATTATCCAAAGACATTGCAGGGGCGTTAAGCGGACGAGCGATAGAAATTCAAGTCTATTCATTGTCTTATGTTGAATTTTTGCAATTTATGCAATTAGAAGATGATACAAAATCTTTAAATATGTATTTTAAATATGGCGGTTTACCATTTTTAAAAGAATTGCCCTTACAAGATGAAATTATTTTTGAATATTTAAAAAATATTTATTCCACCATTGTCGTGCGGGACATTATCAATCGTTATAATATTCGCAATGGCTTGTTTTTGGAGCAATTAACGCAATTTTTGGCGGATAATATTGGTAATTTATTTTCCGCCAAAAAAATTAGCGATTTTTTAAAATCCCAAAAAGTCAATATTTCCAATAGCCAAGTGCAAAATTATACTGAGTATTTGGCAAATGCCTTTTTAATTCACAAAGTACAACGCTATGATATTGAAGGAAAACGAATTTTTGAAATTGGCGAAAAATATTATTTTGAAGATTTGGGGATTAGAAATGCCTTAATGGGTTATCGCATTTCTGACCGTGCCAAAATATTGGAAAATATGGTGTTTCATCATTTAAAAATTGCAGGCTTTGATATTAAAATTGGCGGATTAAATACCCAAGAAATTGATTTTGTGGCAAATAAAAATGGCGAGCGAATTTATGTGCAAGTGGCTTTAACCATAGACAGCGAGAAAACTTTTGAACGAGAATTTGGTAATTTATTAAAAATTAACGATAATTATCCCAAATATGTAGTTACGCTAGATGAATTTGAAGGCAATAGTTATGCTGGGATTAAATGTTTGAGTTTTCGGCAGTTTGTTTATCAAATTTTTAACTAATATGATTTTAAGGTGAAATTTATGAAAATATTATCTCCTGTTGCAATAAATGCCTTAAAAGAGGCACTAATCCATATTTATTGGTTTAAAAATGACTTGAAATCATTTTTACGAAAAAGTTTTCCAAACAACATTTCTCTTGGAGACTTTGATTTTGGAAATTATACCAAAAGAGATTTTGTTAATATCCTTATAGATAGACTTTTTGAGCTTAATAAATCTGATGAATTGCTAAAATTAGCCCAAGATGTCTGTGAAATGAATAGCTTTGAGCATTTAAAACATTTAGATAATTCCGAAATAAAAATTTCTAATGCAAAAAATTCAGTAACGCAATTAAAGAATTTGATCAAGCCTTACCAAGAAAATCAGCAAAAAGAAATCATTCGCCAACAAAAACAGAAAGAAAATCAAGAAAGAATAAATAATTTTAAAAGCTATCAAGATGAGCTTGATAGATTGAAGTTTGACTTTTGCGAACTTCATAAAAATGAAATTACACCACAACAAAAAGGTTTTAAATTAGAAAAAATAATGAATGATTTATTTTCTCTTGATGATTTAGACCCAAAATCATCATTTAAAGTTATGGGAGAACAAATAGATGGGGCATTTACATTAAATAATACAGAATATTTATTTGAAGCTAAATGGACAACTCAACCAATAAATAAAGCAAATTTGGTTATTTTTGAGCATAAAGTAAAAAGCAAATTAGAAAATACATTAGGATTATTTTTATCCATAAATGGATTTTCGGAAGAAGGTTTGACTGCCTTTCAAGCACATGATAAAGTTGTAATTTTAATGGATGGCTCTGATTTAATGGCTATTTTTGATGGTAGAATATCATTTACAGACTTAATTGATCGTAAAAAGAAAATCGCATCAAGAGAAGGAAGGATATTTGTAAGATATTTTGAAATGATTAATTGATTTATAAAAGAGACTCACAATGAACCTCAACGCCTTATCCCTATTTGTTGCCGTCATCAAACACGGCAGTCTCTCCAAAACGGCTGAAAAATTGGGCGTACCGATTGCCACCATTAGCCGTCAAATTGCCGAGCTGGAAAAACACTTACAAATTCAACTCTTTGACCGCCAAAAATCAGGCGTTAAACCAACAATGGCAGGGCAAAAACTCTACGATGAGGTGCATTTGTCCATTGATAATTTGTTAAATGCCAAGCAGGTTTTGTTTGATGATGAACAAAATTTAAAAGGCATTTTGCGGATTTCCGCCCCGCCCAAATGCGAGCCTGTATTGGCGTGGGTCAGCGAATTTGGGCAAAAATTCCCCAATGTGCAAATTCACGCCACGATGACCGAACGCATTTTGGATTTGAGTGCCGACAGCATTGATGTGGCGTTTAGGATTGGCGAGCTTCACGGTGAGCATTTTATCGCCAAAAAAGTCGCCACGCTTGGCACAAAATGGGTGGCTCACCCTGATTTGTTGGCTCGTTTTGGTACGCCAAGCACTTTGAAAGAATTAAAAAATTTCCCCATTGCCACTTGGGCAAAAAATGGCGAAAATGAAGTTGTTATTCAAATGAATAAAGAAAAAATCGCCTTACCGTTTTTGTTTGCCAGCAATGATGCGTATGCGGTGGAATATATGGTTTTGCAGGGGCAGGCAATTGGGCAAATTTCTGATTTTACGGCAAATGAGTGGATAAGGGACAAGCGTGTGGTGGAGATTTTGCCAGAGCTTGCCAAGCCCAATTATGAATTGTTTATGCTCTATGCTTCCCAGCGTTATCCGTCTGCGATTGTGCGGGTGTTTGTGGAGTTTGTGATGGATAAAGCTATACCAACCGAAC
>NZ_MXAP01000134.1 GCF_002027555.1 Moraxella equi | reverse complement strand
GTTCGGTTGGTATAGATGGCTTATCGGACAAAGTTGGGACTGGCGGAGCTGTCGGTGCTACTGAGCGAAGTTAATGGTTTAAAAGCGGTTTAAAGTCAAAGGTTTTAGAATTACAAAACCCCAATCTAGCCTTAGATTGGGGTTTTGTCCATCAAGCTTATTTTAAAATGCTACAAAGCCATGATAAGCCAAACTTAGCCCAATTCCCCATCAAAACGAAAAGTCGCCCCGTCGTGCCACATCTGCACAAAGGTAACAACCTTATCGCCTGAATAAGTGTAGCGAGACAAACGCAAGGCAGGCGAGTTTGGCTGACAACGCAAAAAAGTTGCCACATCAGGCGGACAAGGTTTGGCTTCAATAAAATAGTGTCCACGCACAAGCGGTACTTGACTGATAAGGTAGTCGCTTGTGTTGATTTTGTTAAAATCTTGATATTCAAAGGCAGGGATAATCGCCAAATCAACAAAACGCCGTTCAAATTGCAAAGGCTTATCATTGCCAAAATGCACAATCTCCACCTTGTACAGACGCTGAGTGTCATGAAATACCGCCCGAGCCGATGGCGGTAGGTCGCTATGGGGCAAGGTAAGCTGGCTTACGACTTTGGCGTGGTAGCGTTTGCCTGTGCTTTCTATGTCGTGGGCGATGTTGCGAACGGTGATAAAGGTTTGGTTGAATTGTTGCTGAGCGACAAACGTCCCCGACCCTTGACGGCGTTCTAATACCTGTTCATCTGTCAGCTCTTTTAGGGCACGATTGACAGTCATGCGAGATACGCCAAATTCACGAGACAACGCCATTTCGGTGGGAATGGCAGAGCCTGCCGCCCACTCGCCTGAATGGATATTGGCTAAAATGGTGTCTTTGATGCGTTGGTAGGCGGGGGTTTGGGGGTATTGGGCTAATGGTGTGATGATTGATAAATTGGCGTGATTTTATCATAAAAATGCAATGTTTTTCACAAAAGCCAACAAAGTTTTTTTAGGGTGTGCCCCACTTTTGTATTTGCGATTAAAAATGAGATAAATTGTAAGTTTTTCAAGGGAAAAGTGAAGTTGGATGGTAATTCTATCGAGCTTTTGACGATGAAAAACACCCGACCACTTAATCCGTAAAATCCAAGACCATCTTTAATCTTATAAGATTAAGTGGTTGGGTAGCCATTTTTAATGCAAAAACGATTAATTTATTTCTATAATATTACCAAATCGTAAAAAGTGTTATAAAGGTTCAATACGCCCTATTAAAATCGTTTTTTGCTTATTTGTGTTATGATAGGGCTTTAATTTTTTATTTGAGAGCTTGATATGAAATTGTTTAATTTAACAGCCATTTCTTTGGCGGTGCTTTTGACTTTAACCGCTTGTGGTGGCGATAAAACCAGCGAGACAAAACAAGAAGCCAAAACTGAAACCGCCACCGCCACAGAAACCAAAACCGAGACCACTCCCGAGACTACAACTGACGCAGGGGCTATGCCTGCTGATGTTGATAAGCTAATTATCAAAAGTCCTGATATGGAATTTTCGGTGCAAAGCAATCGTGTGTTTGTGGTTAATCATATTAAATCCGAAACTCAATTAAGCCCAGAACAAAATGCTTGCCTATTAAGTTTGGAGAGTAATCCGAATTATCTTGCAATATTAGAGCCGTATGTCAAGGGTATTTTAACTGATAACGATATTAAAGAAGCGGACGAATTTTTTGCCAGTGATGCAGGGCGTAAATTTGCCGAGATGATGCCAAAACAAATGGGGGCAGAAAATTTACCACCATTTGTTGAACTAACCGACAGCGAAAAAGCCGAGATTGCCAAAGCACTATTAAAACCATTTTTTGTAAAAATGAAAGCCAAAACGGACGCAATGAGCGAGCAAGAAGCACTGGATTTTATGATGTCAATAGTGGATAAAGAAAAGGCTCGTTGTCAGATTTCTTAATTTAAGATTTGATTGGTTTTACTGTAAAATTTTTATTTTTCAACATAATTTTGCAGTATTTTTTTAAGGATAAATGTTAAGGGATAATGTAATGTCTTTTTATCAAAATTATTCGGTAATAAACCAAAAGCTGATTTTATTGTCCATCGCATTGATTTTGATGTGCCAAGCAATAAAACTTTAAAAGATGGCGAATATCTATGGACAACCATTGATTTTGAAAGCAAACACCCTTGCCAAGTTTGGTTGCACCCTAATTCAGATGATGTCTTTCGTGGTAATACTTCGGGTGGTTATCATCCGTCCGATGTTTATCCAGCAGGGCGACACATCATAAAACGCTGGTTTTATTTTAATAACATTGATGTGGCGGATTATCTTAATGGATTTTTGGTCAATGGTGGAAAAGTGATTGCTCAGACAGAAGATGGCTATACTTTGCACAATCAAGTATATCCGACTGATTGTGCTTTTGTGCCGTTTTCGCCTGATGAATTAAAAGAGCGTCAAAATATTGATAAAGACGGTTTACAAATAGAATTTATCAAAGCTCGTATCACGGATAGCGAATATGGTTATGAGCTGATTGGTTTATCGCCCAATGATACGGTGGGTATGGAGACAGAAATTAGCGTGCGTATTCATACCAAATGCAATGATGGAGTGCATTTTGCTTGTTTCCCAAGAACAGATGGGGAAATGAATTATGGTTATAATCCAATGCCAAAACCCTTAGATGGTGTGCTGGATTTGCAATTTACCATGAAAGAAACAGGCAAAATCAAAGACTTTTTGATTGTTGCTTATAACCGTTATGACTATGAGATAGAGCATTTGGCCGTAGATTTTCCTTTAATGGTGGAAGATTGGTCTGGCGATGGGGTGGGTCAAGAGCTTACTTTTGCTTTTGATGGTATTTATGATGATGAAGCAAATTTAAATGGCGAATTTGAACGAGTTGAAAAAAAATTCTACCATTTCAGCTGATAAATATATGCGTTTTTATATTCATCTAAATCATCAATTAAAGCATGGTATTTATATTAAACTATATGATATGATTGATAGTAAACCACAGTATTTGTATTATTGCAATGTGCTAAGTCAAGAAGATTGTCAAGAATACGATGGTAATCCTTGCATTTATCTTGATTTTATGGAAGAAGAATTGGAAGAATTTTATGAAAATAATCAAGCACGCCAAATCTCTGGATTTTATATCGTTGCCAGCAATATGGCGGGCGAAGTATTAGTCGAAGAAGTGGTGGATTATCCTTTGGCGATTGTGCCATAGGATTTTTTGATGCTATACCAACCGAACCC
>NZ_MXAP01000133.1 GCF_002027555.1 Moraxella equi | reverse complement strand
TAATAGAACAAAAACTCTACCTATCGCCCATCATAGACTTGTTTAATGGAGAGATTGTCAGTTATGCGATAAAAGAGCGACCAGATTATGGGTTGGTCAAAGAAATGCTTGGTGATGCCTTAAACAAGCTAAGCCAAGAAAAGACAGAAGATAAACCCATTGTTCACTCTGATAGGGGTTGGCATTATCAGATGTTTCATTATCAACAAACTTTAAAGGACAATGGCATTACCCAAAGTATGTCAAGAAAAGGCAACTGTCTTGATGATGCTCCTATTGAAAGGCTCGAAGGGACACTTAAAGAAGAAATCTTTTATGAAGACACAAAGTTTAGCTCAGTTGATGAACTTAAACAAACGATTGATGAGTACATACACTACTACAATTATGATAGAATAAAGACCAAACTAAAAGGACTAAGTCCTGTCAAGTTCAAAGAACAGTACAGAGACTTAGCCCTTAGTGAAACCACTTAGCTTTATTAACCTAACCTTTAATCTTGTGTTTAAGATTTGGGGGTCGGTTCAAGCAGACGGTATTTTCTTTATAGCATTCTCTTATAAACTTAACGTCTTTGCTCCACCACAAGCGAATCAATGCCGTTATTACTCAATCTTCTGCTGGCAGACAGTGCTTCTTCCTTAGAGTTCATGGTATTGGAGATGACTTGATACAGCTCCATGCCGTCATCCACACGCTTGATGACCCGAGCATCTATACCCGACATCATGACCTCAGCACGCATGCGGTCAGCCTCATCGGGGTTGTCATAACTGCGAATTTGTAAGATATAAGTATTCTTATGAGCCGTTATCTCAATATTGCCAGAAGTTGACTCACCTTCATAGGTAGCATCTTCTTCGGTGATGGCTATTTCCGTCTCGTTAGTACCACTTACATTGTCATTCTCTTGATAACTGCCAGAAATGACCACCGCATCAGGCTTAACCTCAGGTTGCTCAGTTATGGTCGCCTCATCCGTCACCGGCTCGCCCCCTGCCACATTTTCCCCTGTATGAAATTCCCGTGTTGGTAGCACTTCATAAAACTCATAGTTATTTGCTTGCTCTTTTTGTGGCAATGGCTCAACTTTGGTGGGCGGATTGACTTCTACCTCTGTCTTAAAACTATCAAACAAAGGCGATAAGTATAAGAAAAATCCTATCATCACCGCAATCACCGCCCCCACAAACATCCAAAGCAGGCTGATAAGCCCTGATGACGTACGAACTTTTTGTTCACGACTGATTGGTTTGTTATAAGGTCTTTGGGGCATAGAATACCTTGATGGTTGGCGATTTATTTTTGGAAAATGCTTTTAGTATAACTATTTTTTAAATTTTTTTTAATAAAAATATTGTAACATTTTTTTAAAATATCGCTCACCCATGCAAACTTTTATAAATCGTCCCTGCCAGCACTTTACCAATACCCTTGACGCTGGCAATCTCACTTTCGGACGCACCAAGGAGCTGTTGAATACCGCCAAAATGAGTCAATAGGTCTCGCCTGCGTTTTGCCCCCAGATTGGGAATGACTTCCAGCACGCTTGCCCCACGAGCCTTGTCTCGTTTTTTGCGGTGAGCGGTAATGGCAAAGCGGTGAGCTTCGTCTCGTATGTGCATGATAAGGTGCAATGCCTTAGAATCCATTGGCAAATCCATCGGCTCATGCTCCAAAAAGTGTAGCACTTCAAGCCCCGCCTTTCGCCCCTCTCCCTTTGCCACGCTGATGAGTAGCGTGTCGTCCAATTTGCCAAGCTCGGTTAAGACTTCTTTGGCGATATTTAACTGTCCTTTTCCACCGTCTATCAATAGCAAATTAGGCAAGGGGTGTTTGGCATACCGCCTTGTCAGCACCTGTCTCATCGCTCCATAATCATCGCCCCCGACCACGTCATGAATGGCGTACTGGCGATAATCCCGCTTTCTCGCCCCCCGACTGTCAAACACCACGCACGAACCCACCGCCAGCTCGCCCATGGTATGACTGATGTCAAAGCACTCAATGCGGTTAATTGCCTTATCTGACACCGCCCCTAGCACCTGTTGCATGGCAACAAACCGCTCATTTAATTCATTAAAATCAGACAACTTGGCGGTTAGGGCATTATGAGCATTCAAAATCGCAAGCTCCTGCCACTCTCGGCGGTGCTTTTGTACTTTGTCTTTTATCAGGCATTTTTTGCCAAATTCATCATGGAGTAGCTCGGCAACCGTATCTTTGTCATCTATCATCTCATTGATGATAATCTCTTTGGGCAAATCATCGCTCACGTCCAAATAAAACGACAACAAAAACCGTTCGAGCCGCTCGGCAGGCGTATCAAACACCCCCACATCATCAGGAAAATAACTCTTACCGCCCAGCACCTTACCACCACGCACGGTCAGCACATGGACGACCGTCAGCCCGTTTTTGTCAGCAATGGCAAACACATCGGCACTGCTGTCATCGCCCACCCGATACACCGCTTGACGGGCGGTGATGTCAGAGAGCATGGCAAGGCGGTCTCGGTAAAAAACGGCTTGCTCAAAGTACATATTCTCGGCAGATTCGTGCATTTTTTGGGCAAGCATGGCTTGCAATTCGCCTGTTTTACCATTCAAAAAATCAAGTGCTTGTCCCACATTGTCATCATAATCCGTCTGACTAATCAGCCCCACACACGGAGCGGTACAGCGTTTGATTTGGTGTTCTAGGCAGGGGCGTTTGGCATTGGCAAATACCGTATTGGTGCAGTTTCGTAGCATAAAAAGCTTTTGCAAAAGTAGCACCGCTTCTTTGGCACTATTGGCGGACGGATAAGGTCCAAAATAGCGACCTTCGGCATGATTGCCCTTGCCCCGCCCCACCGCAAGGCGTGGGAATTTGTCCTTTGAGATGAACAGATACAGATAAGATTTGTCGTCCCTTAGGATAATATTATAAGGCGGACGGTGCTGTTTGATGAGGTTTTGTTCAAGGAGCAAAGCCTCGCTCTCGCTCCGTGTGATGATAATCTCAATATCACAAATGCGAGCGACTAGGGCGACTGTTTTCGGGTGGTCAATGGTCTTGGCAAAATAGCTGTTCACCCTGCTTTTTAGGGATTTGGCTTTTCCAACGTACAAAATCTCGCCCGACTTGCCGAGCATTTTATAGACACCAGGCAGATTGGGCAGGTTTTTTAGGAGCTGGGTGAGATGGTCGGAATAGGCTTGATTCATGGTAAAAATAAGATATTTTTCACTACTTTATAAGGTAAATTTTTGCTTTTGCAAGCCCGCCCCTAGCAATAGGCAAATAAAAAAGAGCCACAAAAATATGGCTCTTTTAACTCAATAAGAAAACTTAATGAATTACTTAGCTTCGGTTGCAGGAGCTTCAGCAGCAGGAACAGTAGCAACAGCAGGGTTTTCGTTGGTTACAGTTTCAGTACCTGCGGCAGCGGCAGCACCGTCAGCTGCGTCTTTGGCAGCGTCGGCAGCTTCTTCGGCAGCGTCTTGTGCGTTTTCAGCAGTCGCTTCAGCTTGCTCAGCAACAGTCTTATCAGCAGATTGAGCGTCAGCAGCAGCAGTAGCAGCAGTGTCAGCAGCAGCTTGGGCAGTGTCAGCAGCTTGTTGTGCAGCAGCATCAGCAGGAGCAGCGTTTGCGGCGGCTTGTGCTTCGTTCGCTGCTTCTTGGGCAGCAGCAGCAGCTTCTGGTGCTTCTTCTGCTGGCTTTGAGCAAGCGGTAAGAGCCAATGAACCGATTAAGGTAGCTAGGATTAACTTTTTCATGATTTTCTCCAAATGTTAGGATGAACATAGAATTAAGGCAAAAAAACTGCCATGTTTAATCTCTGTTTTTAACAAAGATTATCATCGCAGAATATTTACCCCTATATTTCTTGTACTATTATATAAACATCATTCGGCAATAACAAATGATTTTTAGTAATAAATGCAATCAATCTGTAACAAAACATTTCTACAGAAAGCTATTTTTGATTTTTGTCATTAAAATGACGTAAAATTTTCTTAAAATGATTATTTTTCAAAAATTTTAATAACACCTATTTTTAAACATACTGAGCAAATATCTCTAAAAATGATTATATTTTAGTCATTTTTTAATGATGACAGCTTGCCAATATTCACTGATTTATCAGTCTTTTTAATAATTCGTGACTTTATTTGGTCATGTTATTAAAAAATTCATCATTGGTTTTGGCGTCTTTTAGACGGTCAAGTAAAAATTCGGTCGCCTGATAATCATCCATCGGCTGTAACAGTTTGCGAAGCACCCACACTTTACGAAGCATTTCTTCATCGATGAGACGTTCTTCACGGCGAGTGGATGATTTTTTGATGTTAATGGCAGGGAAAATACGGCGTTCGGCAAGCTCACGCTCCAAGGTAATCTCTTGGTTGCCCGTGCCTTTAAATTCTTCAAAAATCACGCTATCCATCTTCGAGCCTGTGTCAGTCAGGGCAGTGGAGATGATGGTCAAGCTCCCCCCTTCTTCAACATTACGAGCCGCCCCAAAAAAGCGTTTTGGACGCTCCAGCGCATTTGCATCCACACCCCCTGTCAGCACCTTGCCACTTGATGGAATGACCGTATTGTAGGCACGGGCTAGGCGTGTGATACTATCTAGCAGGATGACCACGTCTTGTTTATGCTCAACAAGGCGTTTGGCTTTTTCGATGACCATCTCCGCCACTTGGATATGGCGAGCAGGTGGCTCATCAAAGGTCGATGCGACCACCTCGCCACGCACGGTGCGTTGCATTTCGGTGACTTCTTCAGGGCGTTCGTCAATGAGCAGGACGATGAGATAGCACTCGGGGTGGTTTTTTGAGATGGCTTGGGCGATATTTTGTAGTAGTACTGTCTTACCTGCCTTGGGTGGGGCGACAATGATAGAACGCTGACCCTTGCCAATGGGGGCAATAAGGTCAATCACACGCCCTGTCAAGTCTTCGGTCGTGCCGTTGCCCACTTCTAGGCGTAACTGCTCGGTCGGGAAAAGCGGTGTTAGGTTCTCAAAGATGAGCTTATGGCGTGAACGGTCGGGCGTATCAAAGTTAACCTCACTGACCTTTAATAGAGCAAAATACCGCTCGCCATCTTTGGGCGGTCTGATTTGCCCTGCGATAGAATCGCCTGTTTGCAGGTTAAAACGGCGGATTTGGCTTGGGCTGACATAAATGTCGTCAGGCCCTGCCAAATATGACCCTTCTGATGAACGCAAAAAGCCAAAACCATCTGGCAAAATCTCAAGCACGCCATCGCCATAAATCGGCTCGCCGTTTTTGGCGTGGGTTTTTAGAACGGCAAAAATGATGTCTTGTTTACGGCTACGAGCCATGTTTTCAAGCCCCATTTGCTCAGCAATGTATAGCAACTCACTGACAGGCTTGCGTTTTAGTTCGGTCAAATTCATGAGATGATCTAGATAAGATGTGTAGAAGTGAAAACAAAATGAACTCCGCCAAGAAAAAAGTCAAGGACTGACAAAGGCGGTAAAAATATGAAAGGATAAATTAGCCACTCATAATAACTGCTCTTAGTCAGAATGTCAAGGGCTTGGGGGTGATTTTTAATTCATTAAGGGCTTATGACTGGCAGATGGTTGGAGCGTACAAGTCAGCAAGCCCCTTGTTAGGTTTAGATTTTTACCACCTGCCACGCTCCATCGCCCATCACTTCTAGTCTGGTGTGATGATATTTGAGTAGCGTTGAGCGATGCCCGACACTGATGAGTGTAGTATTAGTCAGACCTTGCAAGGTGCGATACATGGCATCTTCTAATCCCTCATCCATACTGGCGGTTGCCTCGTCCAAAAACACTACTTTGGGACGGTGTAACATGACCCGAGCCATGGCAAGGCGTTGCTGTTCGCCAAGCGACAGGGCATGCGTCCAATCATACTCATGGTAGATTTTATCCACCAGATGTCCCAGCTGTACCGTATGTAGCAGTTCATGAATCATCCTCCCATCCGCTTGCTCTGGCACGGCATGCGGATAGTAGAGCATGTCAATAAGCCTGCCCTGTGGCAAGTAGGGTTTTTGTGATAAAAACAGAGCATCATCAGGGCGAGTGACATGCCCATCTGCCCACACCCACAGCCCTGCCACTGTCCGCAGTAGCGTGGTTTTACCCAGTCCTGATTTGCCTTGAATCAGCAGGCGTGAACCTTGTGGAAGGGACAGATTTAATTTATCAATCAAAACTTTATCACTTGGGGTCTTGACGGTCACATCCTCAAATATCACGTCCATCTCATGATATGTCACATCAATACCCTTCATGTCGGTACTGGCATTAATCACCCGCTCAAAACCTGTCAAACGGTCAAGTGTCGCCTTATAACTGGCAAAGGTATCATAGACATTGCGAAAATAAGACAGGTTACCATGAAGTCGCCCAAATACCTGCATGGTCTGCATTAAGTCGCCAAGCTTGATATTACCAGCAAAGTACCGCCCCACCTGAATCAATAGCGGAAACACCACCGAGATTTGTGTAACCACCAAGTTAAAACCCGAAAATTTCAATGTGCGATAAACAATATCCCACATATTGCCGATGACTTTATTAAACTGACGATACAGCACATTTCGCTCTACTCGCTCGCCTGCATAAAACGCAATGGATTCGGCATATTCCTTGACACGAATGAGCGAATAACGATAATCGGCGTTAAATTTTTCATTATCAAAATTAAGCTTAATGAGCGGTTTACCGAGCCACACCGCAATGACGGTGGCAATGATTACATAGATAAACACCAAAAACACCATCATCTTTGGAATCTCAACGCCCATGACGGTCATCGAACCCGCCAGCCCCCACAGCAATATGGTAAATGACACAATGGAGCTGACAGATGCTATCACGCCCGTCGCCAGGGTTAATGAGTGCTTAACATAGTGCTGTACATCCTGCTGAATACGCTGGTCGGGGTTGTCTAGTTTATTATCAAGTTCCACACTCTGCTGTACTTTATAATAAGCTTGATTATCTAGCCATTTATCAAGCAAATTACGGTTAAGCCATTCTATCCAATTAATACTAAACCACTGTTCGGCATAGTACATCAACAGAGCATTGACAACCGCTGCCGCCGCAATAAAGCAAAACACCACCATCTGCGTCCAAAAGACTTCTTGGTTTAAGTCCTGCAAAGACGAATACATGGTGTTGTACCAGTTAGAATGAATCAAACTAATCCGCACTTCTAAATAAGGTCAAAAACACAATAAACGCAAAAAACGCCAATGGCTTAAGCTACGTTTGGGCAATAAATAACCCCGTGCCATCGCCCAAAACTGCCCACCCCAAGCGGTAAATCTAACCAAGCCCCACACAAACAGCGAAAAGCACACGCTCGTGATTGCCATGCTTTTGACAAGCCAGATGAGCGAATCAATGATTTCTTTTGACCAATCCATAATATTCCCCAACGGATCAATATCAAACACAAAATGGGCGTATTTTAGCACGATTTTGGCGTTTTTATTAATAATGATAATTTATAACAATCAAAAATTTATCGTAAAAGTGGATTTGATTTATTTTTAAATGTAAATAACTATTTAGTGATACTGACTTTTATTTGAAAATAAAATATATTCATCAAGTTTATTATTTTGTAACAAATATTGTTATAAAGTAACTTATTTTTACCACACCCATTTTTAAAGAATATTTTTATGAAAAAAACCTTAATCGCCCTTGCGGTCAGTCATGCCGAGCGAGACCATCATCATCGAACACCCATTTAGCCAACAAATCGGCACTCAAAAACTCACCGCCCATGACATTAATAATCGTCCCACAGGTAATGGCAATATCACCGAACTATTAAAACACAATCCTACCGTCCGCTACGCTAATGACGCTGACGCGTCCATGAGTGCTGGCGAGATTAAGCCTAACGAGATTTCCATTCATGGTGAAAAATTTTATAACAATAATTTTGTGCTAAATGGCATGTCAAATAATGACAATATCAATCCCGTAGGCGACAGCGACCGCAACACACAAGGGCAAAACCCACATGAATTGCCATCGGGCGGTACGCAAACCTTTTGGGTGGATACCCATCTTTTAAAAAACGTGGAAGTCTTTGACAGTAACATCTCTGCCAAATACGGTCAGTTTACAGGCGGTGTCATCAATGCTCAGCTTATATACCAACCGAACTT
>NZ_MXAP01000132.1 GCF_002027555.1 Moraxella equi | reverse complement strand
TTAAGTTGAGAGTGGGGTTTGCGTTTGTAATAATTATAAAGTTTCTTAGGTGCACCCAACAAAATTGAATTTTACCACGGAAAACGTTCGCCCTGAGCTCGTCGAAGGGTCGGTTTCCGTCATGGTTCGACAGGCTCACCACGAGCGGAAACCGTGGTACTTTTTCATTTTGTAGAGTGTATATCCATTATTATCATACCAAACCCCCGCCCAAAACACAAACAAAAATCAGGCGACCCGTCATAGACCGCCTGATTTGATGATTGGTTATTAGCCGATGTTTTATGATTTATTTTTCATCTTTAACATCGCCTGATGACCTTCTTCCATTTTTGGTTTGACTTCACAGATATAAATCCACACAAGGCTCACCCACACCACGCCAAACATAATCATAAATGCCGATGAGCGTACACCTGTAATATCTACCGCCGCCCCAAACATGATGGGTAGGATAAATCCGCCCAAGCCCCCTGCCAAACCGACCACACCAGAGACCGCCCCCATGTTGTCTTTGTATTCGTCCGATAGGTATTTGAACACGGACGCTTTACCGATGGCAAAGGCAATGCCCAATAAGAAAATCAAGATGGTAAAGATGGTAGAATTTAGCCCGATATGAAATGCCCGCTCACCGTCCACCGTTTGCACCACAAGGCTTGTTTGTGGGTAAGACAAGACAAACAAGAACAAAAATGACGCCCAAAGCACCCACCAAGTTACGGTATGGGCGGAGTATTTGTCCGACAGCCAGCCACCGAGCGCACGCAAAACGCCCCCTGGTAGACTAAAACACGCCGCCAAAAACGCTGCCGTTTGCAGGCTAAATCCATACTCATTGACATAGTATTTGGTCATCCACAAGGCAAGGGCGACATAACCACCAAAGACGATGGAATAATACTGACTATAACGCCACACATTGGGGTCTTTTAGTACCGCCAATTGACTGGCGAAACTGGCGTTACTTGCCGAGCGGTGTTCTTTTTTGTCAAATGACATAAACCAAAAACCGATGGCAGTAATGAGCATAATGCCTGCATACACCTTTGGCAAAAACTGCCAGCCACCGTAAGCAATAATCGCAGGGCCTACCATCTTGGTCAATGCCGAGCCTGCATTACCCGCCCCAAATACGCCCATGGCAAAGCCTTGACGCTCCGCCTCAAACCATTTGGCGACATAGGCAATCCCCACCGAGAACGACCCGCCTGCCAGCCCTGCAAACAGACCCAGTACCAAAAACTGCCAATAAGCATTGGCATAGCTCATCAAAAATATCGGCACCACACACGCTATCATCAGGGCAAAAAACACAATGCGACCGCCATATTTGTCCGTCATCATACCAAGCGGTAAGCGAACAAGCGAGCCTGTCAAGACAGGCGTGGCGGCAAGTAGTCCAAACTGGGTTTCGGATAAGTCAAGTGCCTTTTGGATTGGAATGCCAAGCACCGCAAACATCATCCAAATCATAAAGCAGACGGTAAATGCGATGGTTGATGATGTTAAGACCAGCAGTTGTTTTGATTTTTCGGTTGCCATAATCCCCCCTTAATTAGGGTATAATTGGCGTGGCTAATGATAAAGTTGCCCTACCTGCCATCGCCAAGTTTGTTAAAGAACTGTTTCAATATTGTTGTTATCATAGTGAAATTTTATTAAAAAATCCTTGATTATAATCAAGTTTTTATTGGCAAAATTTCTATATAATAGCCAACTACTTCTTTGGTAGTATGGCTTAATTTGGGTTTATCGCTTATAAAATACTCGTTTTTTCAATTACTTATATACCAACCGAA
>NZ_MXAP01000131.1 GCF_002027555.1 Moraxella equi | reverse complement strand
TATTTTAGTTTAACAATGCCTAATCTTTTAAATGAGTGTGTCTGGGCAAGTTACAATTTGCCCTTTTTATAAATATTAAAATTATTTGATTGATAACACCGTTTTTAAAAAGGTTTAAAAATATGTATATATTTATTGGGGCGGGGTTTTAGTTGTTGGTGGGTTTATTGCCTATGGATTGCACCAAACCAATGCTCTGCACCATAAAGCAATCATTGCTGTGTTATTGATATTTTGGGCGGTGGGTACATCGCTTATTGCCTATTTTTATATTAGGGGCGATTACCTATATCATCATGGCAAGATAAAGCAAGAATGTGGCGTGATTATTTATCCCACCAAGCCACTTAGTTTTAAACAACAAAGAAAGGCTATCACTAATCGCATTACCATACAAAGTAGCACCAGCGATAAAAAATACCATTTTCGTTATATTCATGATTATTATGATAACAAGCTGTCTTTTAATGGGTTAAAACAAGGCGATAAGGTTTGCTTTGATTATGTGGTGGTAAAAGGTTTTGCCAATGGCTATCCTTATTGGTTAAAGAAAATTTGGGTGGTGAGTGATTAGGATATTTTAAACATTGATAGCATATTTTATAAAATATGATGAAATTTAATCATCCCAATCAATTTTCTATAAAAAATGGACATTCAATCACTTAATGTAAAAAGTTGGGTGAGAATTGTAAAGCTTGACACGGTTGAGTGGTTGAATTGTATATTCAAGGGTTAAAAACTTGTTTGATAGAGGGTTTCTAACCTATGTTTTTCCTTGAAAAACATGCACTCTTCCTTCTTTTTAAGTAGGTATTTCCGTTGCTAATACCAAAGGTGAGCACGCCCTAAAAGAGCATAAGTTTCTCAAATGATGATTTTTGTACAAGGAGTTGCTTTTTTGACTGCTTGGATTATAATGATTATTATTTTATTGAGAAATATGTATGAAATCCTTATTGTTCATTTTCATTATCGCCTTGCTGTCTTTATCCGCCTGCACCACACCCATTTCCCAAAATACAAATCCAAATGCAAATACAAATAAGCTTGCCACGACCACCATACCAAGCTCTTTAACGTTTAATCCCAATAATTACAAAACCATCACCATCACCCAAGACGACCAAAGCCTTGTCGTGCGTGCGTTTGAAAATATCCCCTATGTGGCAAACCCTACCGAGCCTGATTATCAAGTGATGAACATCTATATCCCCGAGTCGTATTTTACAGGCGACAGCATTAACGGCTACACGGCAGACACCGCCCCGATATTTTTCCCCAATGGCGTGGGCGGATATATGCCCGCCAAGCCGATGACCGCCGAGAGTAGGGCAGGGCGAGACGGTACGCCAAGACCAAACAGTGTGGTTGCCGCCCTTATGCGTGGCTATGTCGTGGCAAGTGCAGGGGCTAGGGGGCGTACGCTTGGCACAGACGGCAACTACACGGGCAAAGCTCCGTCCGTCATCGTGGATTTAAAATCCGCCATTGCCTATCTCAAAGCCAATGACGCACTCATGGCAGGGCGAGCCGACCGTATTATCGCAAATGGCACGTCCGTAGGCGGGGCGATGTCGCTACTTTTGGGGGCAAGTGGCAATAGCATGGATTATCACGCCGAATTGCAAAAAATTGGGGCGATTATGACAGCTGATGACAGCGTGTTTGCCGTGTCCGCCTATGCTCCGATTACCAACCTTGAAAATGCCGATATGGCTTATGAATGGCAATTTAACGGCATTGATGATTATCACAAAATGCACATCTCCATGCTTGACGACAACGTCAAACGTGAACGCATAAAGGCAAACCTAACGGACGAGCAAAAAAGTTGGTCAAATGAATTAAAGGCAAATTTCCCCAGTTATATCAATGGTTTAAAATTGAAAGGGCACAACGGACGGTCATTAACATTGGATAATAACGGCAACGGCACGTTTAAAGATGAAGTGATTTATCATTTGAATAACTCCGCCAATACCGCCTTTAAAAATGGCACGGATTTAAATGAGTTTGACTTTTTGGCACAACGAAAGTCGGCAAACCCTTTTTATGTGGCGGATTTTGACGGTTATTTGAGATACTTGGGGCGTAGCAAGGGCGTACCTGCTTTTGATGCCACAGATTTGACCAGTGGCGAGAATAATTTGTTTGGTAATAAGACTTTGAACAATCAGCATTTTACCGCCTTTGGCAAAAAATACGGGCAAGGGAGTATGGCGGACGCTCACACTGTCAAGATGATGAATGTGATGAATTATATCGCCCAAAGTCCCACCGAGCATTGGCGTATCCGTCATGGGGTAAAGGATAATGATACGTCCCTTGCCGTGCCTGTGATACTGGCCACCGCCTTGCAAAATCAGGGCAAGAACGTGGATTTTGCCTTGGCGTGGGGCGTGGGACATGGCGAAGATTATGATTTGGATGAATTGTTTGATTGGGTGGATAAGCTCGTTAAGGCAAAAGGTGTGGGGAAATCCGAATAACTGTATAAGACAAACAAAAAGCCCAACATCACATTGGGCTTTTTATGTTGATAAAGATAATCAAAACACCTCATCACACGCCTGCTTAAATCGTGCCACCGTGCCTGATACATCGGTCAATTTATCAAGCCCAAACAGCCCAATTCTAAAACTCTTATAATCAGACGGCTCGCCCACTTGTAGCGGTACGCCCCCTGCGATTTGTACACCGACTTTGGCAAACGCCACGCCTTTGTGTACATCATCATTTGGGGCATGGCAGACGATAACCCCAACCGCTTGACTGTCTTTATCCGCCACGCTTACAACCCCTTTGTCATTTAACACTTGCAAAATGTCTTGCCCCAGCTCGATTTGGGCGGATTTTAGCTTATCAAATCCTATGGCTTGGCATTCTTTTAGCGTGTCTCTTAGCTGTCTTAGTCCGTCTGTGGGCATGGTTGCATGATAGGCGTGTCCGCCATTTTCATAGGCGGTCATGATATTCGCCCACACCTTTAAATCTAAGGCAAAACTTGTGGATTCTGTGCTTTGAACAAGCTCTTTGGCACGCTTGGACATCATGACAAGTCCACAGCAAGGTGTGCTAGACAAGCCTTTTTGTGGGGCAGAGAGTAGAACATCAATGCCTAACGCTTTCATGTCAAGCCACACACAGCCCGAGGCGATACAGTCAATCACCAAAATCCCGCCCACGTCATGCACCGCTTGACCTAGTGCCTTGATATAGTTGTCTGATAACATCATGCCAGAAGCGGTCTCAACGTGGGGAGCGAACACCACGCTTGGGCGGTTTTGACGGATATGGGCGGTAACTTCGCTAATGTCGGCAGGGGCGAATGTGGCAGGATTGCCGTGGATTTGGGCGGTAAAAACGTGCGTGGATTTGGCGATACGTCCTTTTTCCAAAATCTGCGTCCAGCGATAGCTAAACCAGCCATTTCGCACAATCGCTACGTCTTTGTCCGTGGCAAGCTGACGGGCGACTGCTTCCATGCTTGACGTGCCAGAACCGGGGATAATCACCACGCCATCGGCATGATAAAGCTCTTTTAAAGTGGCGGATAAGTCTCTCATCACGCTTTGAAATTCGGCAGACATATGGTTCAACGCTCGGTCGGTATAGACCACCGAATATTCCAAAAGTCCTTGTGGGTCAATGTCATCTCGTAAGGCGGGCATGGTTTTGTCCTTAAAAAAGTGGGTTTGGGATAATTTACAAAAATTTAGGATAAATTGCAAATGGTTTTTGCCAAATCACACCGATTCGCTTCCCTTATGGCGGTTTTTGAGCTTAACCACAAGCCAAATAAACACCACAATCCCCACGACAGCAACCACCCCTGCCAATACAGGGGCGAATATGGCAAGTGCTGATAGCCCAATGGCGGTGCCAGTCTCTGCCAGTCCGATGACAGGGTTGGCGACACCAGCGGTCGTGGCGGTTGAAACGGCTCTAGCACCAGCGGTCGTGGTCTTAATGGTCGCTGCCGCTCCGCCCCCTGCCACGATGGCGAGCGCCCATGTCATCGCAGGACTCATGTCGGTCAGACTGCCTGCCATGGCTATCGTCCCTGCCATGCCTGCCAGGGGCACGGCAATGGTGTCAAGCAAATTATCCACAAACGGCACTAAATAAGACATGGACTCAGCGATGCTCGCCACCGCCAAAATCACCAACGCGGTCGTACTGCCTAGCCACAGCCAGCTCTCACCTAAGGGCAATATGCCAAAATAGCTTGCCAGCGACATACCAAACAACGGCACGAACACCCGAAAGCCTGAGCTTGCCGCCAAGCCAATGCCAAGACAAATGCTCAAAATCATCTCTGTTGTCATTTATTGTACTCTTCTTAAAAATAGGATGATGCCATTATACAAAAATATCGGCAGGCGTGCGAATGATTTGTATGTCAAATAATAAAAAATACCAAGCCCACTGCCAGAAAACAATTAATATAAAAAACAATAACTTATAAAATAATTTTAAAAATTTTTAAAAAAATACTTGCACAAATCAAAAACTATGATATCATACGCACCACTTAGGAAACACCGCCGGCTTAGCTCAGTTGGTAGAGCAACTGACTTGTAATCAGTAGGTCGCCAGTTCGATTCCGGCAGCCGGCACCACTCCTAAGAAACCTTTCAGGTCAAGCCCGTTTATTGGGCTTAATCTTTTAACAGACCATTAAAAGACATACCTGTACCACTTGGTGGGGTTGGGGAGCGGTCAAACCCAACAGACTGTAACTCTGTCGCGAAAGCTTCGAAGGTTCGAATCCTTCCCCCACCACCATATTTTCCTACCAAATACCCATGCGGGTGTGGTTTAGTGGTAGAACCTCAGCCTTCCAAGCTGATGGTGCGGGTTCGATTCCCGCCACCCGCTCCATTTATTAGCAAAACTATTTGCTCTTGTAGCTCAGGGGTAGAGCACTTCCTTGGTAAGGAAGAGGTCGCGAGTTCAATTCTCGCCAAGAGCTCCATATCCGACCCTTTGAAATGTTTATTTCAAAGGGTTTTTGTTTTTTCTAAGTTTGATGCTATTTAGGTTCTGGTTCAAAAAGTATGCTAATAAGAAAACCGTTCGTGGTGAGCTATGCCTGCCCATGATAAGGAAAAACTGTTACCCTTCGACAAACTCAGGGCGAACGGAAGACCTAGTCTGGCATACTTTTGAGACTACCGCCGTTATTTATACCAACCGAAC
>NZ_MXAP01000130.1 GCF_002027555.1 Moraxella equi | reverse complement strand
AAGGTGCGTATTACGCACCACCAAATAGATAAAGCCCAAAAACGGTGCGTACCGTTTTTAAAAGCAAGCACCTTACGATTTATTCTATTTCTTAATACCAAAATATAGAATACTCATAGGAATTAAAATGCAAACCTTAATCAACCCCCATATTCTTGCCCTAACGCCTTATCAATCCGCCCGTAAAATTGGCGGTAATGGTACGATTTGGTTAAATGCCAATGAATATCCGCTTTCACCCAATGAATTATTAACCCAGTTAAACCTAGATAATTTAAATCGCTATCCAGAACCACAGCCCCAAAGTGTAATAAGTGCCTATGCCAATTATGCAAAGGTGAATGCCAATCAAATTTTAATCACTCGGGGCGGAGATGAAGGCATTGAGCTGATTATCCGTGCCTTTTGTGACAATGATGACAGCGTATTATATTGCCCGCCCACTTATGGAATGTATAAGGTCAGCTCCGATACTTTAAATATCAATAGCAAAACCGTGCCTTTAACGGCTGAGTTTCAATTGAATTTAAAAGAAATTGAAAAGAATTTGGAGAAAGTCAAAGTTATTTTTGTGTGTAGCCCCAATAACCCAACGGGCAATTTATTAAACAAAGATGACATTATTCAATTACTTGATATGACCAAAAATAAAGCGGTTGTTGTGGTTGATGAAGCTTATATTGATTTTTGTTTGGATAAGAGTTTGGCAAATGAACTGACAAACTTTGATAATTTAATTATCATTCGCACACTCTCCAAAGCCTTTGCCCTAGCAAGCATTCGCTGTGGTTTTGTCTTAGCAAATGACTGGATTATCCAAAGTTTACAAAAAATCATCGCCCCTTATCCCATTCCCACGCCTTGTGCCTTAATCGCTGAGAGTGCTTTATCAAATACTGGCATTCAAACAATGCAAGATAAAGTGGCAATTACGCTGAATAATAAATCGTGGCTAGAAAATGAATTAAACAATTTACAAATTGTCCAAAAAATCTACCCAAGCTGTGCCAATTTTATTTTGGTAGCATTTAAAGACGGTCAAGCGGTGTTTGACACACTTTGGGAGCAAGGCATTATCGCCAGAAACCAAAACACAGCATTAAATTTGGCAAATTGTATTCGTATTAGTATTGGCACACAAGATGAAAATTTGGCGTTAATTAATGCGTTAAAGAAATTTTAATTTTTGAACTCGTAGCAACTGTATCCCTT
>NZ_MXAP01000013.1 GCF_002027555.1 Moraxella equi | reverse complement strand
CACAATTTAGTTGCCTTAGTACTTGTTGTCTAAAATCATCTGAGTATGCCATAGGGGTATTGTAGCATATTTTGGGTTCGGTTGGTATACAATTATGATAGAATAAAGACCAAACTAAAAGGACTAAGTCCTGTCAAGTTCAAAGAACAGTACAGAGACTTAGCCCTTAGTGAAACCACTTAGCTTTATTAACCTAACCTTTAATCTTGTGTTTAAGATTTGGGGGTCGGTTCATTTAAAATTAGGCGGTGTTTTTTTCTGTTATTCTGTCACTTTTTCAAGCACAAACTCCACAAACTTCCGCACCATCAAAGATGGATAACGCTGAGAAGCATACAACATAAACAATTCATAATCAGGCTTTTCAAGTTCTGGCAAAATCTCAACCACACGATTTTCTTTTATCCACTCATTTGCCGTAAAATCAGCCACTTGCCCAATCGCCTGCCCCTGCAAAATCATATATTCAACCGCATAAACATCATTGCTGGCAAACCAAAACGGCAAGGCGATTTTTTCTTTATTCATTTGAACAAGCACTTCTTGTTCGCCATTTTTTGCCCAAGTAGCGAGCGGAAAATGTTTCAAATCCTGCAAATTTTTGGGCGTACCAAACCGTGCCAATAAATCAGGGTGGGCAACCCATTTTGTGCCAAGGGTGGCAACTTTTTTGGCGATAAAATCATCGCCGTGCAAATTGCCAATGCGAAACGCCACATCAATGCCATCAAGACTTAAATCTAAAATGCGGTCGGTCATTGTGGCGTGGATTTGCACATTGGGGAATTTTTGCCCAAATTCGCTTATCCACGCCAAAACAGGTTCGCATTTGGGTGGGGCGGAAATTCGTAACACTCCCTTTAAATTTTGCTCATCATCAAACAAAACCTGCTTGGCATTTAACAAATTATCAATGGACAAATGCACTTCATCATAAAGTTTTTGCCCTGAGAGTGTGGGTTTAACCCCTGATTTTTGGCGGTCAAAAAGCTGAATTTGTAAGGATTTTTCCAGTTCGGCAATTTGACGGCTAATGGTGGCGATTGGCACGCCCAGTTTTTCAGAAGTTTTGGAGAGACTGCCGTGTTTAATCACGGAAACGAATAGGGATAAGGCGTTTAGGTTCATTAAATTGACTCATTATTAATTGCTTGCCATTCATTGAATAATTTTTCACCCAAATATTCCAATAAAAATAACGAAAATGGGCTTAATACCAAAACTTCATTATTGGGTTTAATATATTTGTTTAATTGATTGGCATAAACATTTGATTGTGACCAATCGTCAATTTGGTAATCTTGTGGGAAATTAAATACATCGCTTAATAGGTAATTCATTTGTTTTATATAAGCAATAAAGGAGAGATTTAAATTTTCTTTACTAATAAATTTAATGCCCGAAAATTCTTTCAATCTATTTTGATTAATATAAGTTTTGTATTGACTGCCCAACTCAATCAAACTCGTTTCTTTGCCCAAAATTGGGTGTTGAAATGCTTCAACCATAGGATAGCTGATGTATAATTTGCCATTTTCACTGTGATTATTAAAAATAGACAACATTGCAGGAAGGCAATTTAAATAATCCTGTGCCAATGGCTCGTGTCTATCCAAATCCATAAACAAATAAATCGCCAAAAAATCACGGCGTTTTTTATGTTTAATCACACCACTTTTATCATATTCTTGTAAAAATAAAAAAGTTTCATTATTATTATCAATTTCATTATCATAATACTTTAAATAAGCGTGATAAAAATGATAAATATTGGTACGAATTGGCACAAACTCTATATTTTCTCCAATATATTCTTTATTGATTTTATTTAAAATCTTAACTTCGCTCACTTCTCCTTCCACAATACACAAAATAGACTTTTTAGTCATTATCAAACTCCCCTGCTTGATACATTCTTTCTAAATTATGGGCATATCTTAATTCACGAACAGTTAATTTATTGAGTGATTTTATTTCTTTACCGTCAATGACAAACCCACAATCAGGACGAATAAGCTCATTACTCAACAAATTAGTGTTGTGTGTTGTTAAAATCACTTGCGTGTTGGGCAATTGTTTTAATTTTTCTACAATTTTTTCTGATAAAGCAAAATGATAAGAACAATCAAATTCATCTATAAATAATAAGGGGATTTGATGACTGATTGCTTCTTGCAACCAATAGTAAAAAATAACCAAATTTCTTGTTCCAGATGATGCGATATCAAATAATAAAAACTCTTTATTCCCCATTGATACACCTATTCTTTTTCCGCCATCATCAATTTCTATTAATTTAAAATCCAACCCGTTATCAAATAAAAATTTTTCCAAATCTTTGAGTTTATTATCCTTTAAAATTCTATCTCCAATATTAATGATATTATTATAACCAATATGTGAATAACCACTTGTTTCTATTGGCAACCCACGAAAGTGTATAATTTTATTGCAAAAATCAAAGAATTTTTTAAAAACAATGTCGTTAAAATCTCTATCATTGATTTTTATATTTTTATATAAATATTTAATAGCTGATAAATTTTGCTCTGGGTTTAATGATTTATCGGATAATGTTTGAAAACCATTTAGAGTTGATTTAATGTCTTTTTCAATATTGTATTCAATAACAATCTCATCATCAATTATTAACTGCTCATACAATAAATTTCCATAAGGATAACCGTATTTTTTTTGATATTTATATATGACGTTTGCGGATTTATTATTGGCAAAAAAAACAAAATGAAACTCAAATTCTACTATATCCGTATTTGAATAAGCATTAACGCAATCATAAGTCCAAGATTTATATTTATTATCCGTCAAATGTGAAACCAAATCAAAAATAGCCCAACCCAAATTAGATTTACCCGTCCCATTTTCCCCATAAATCAACGCCAATTTCACCAAGCCATTATGCGTGCATTCAGGATTAAAGGCGTAATTACCTGCCGTTAAATCAAATTCCAACGGCTCATTAAATTGACGGTAGTTGCGGACAGTAAATTTTTTTAACATTTTTAAAATCCTAGTCATAGCTTTGGTTTGAGGATACATTATTGTAGCACACTTGACCGTAGAAAAACTACGGTAAAATGTATTTTTTATCATTCCAAAAATAAAAACCAACTTCCCATAAATCGCCATTCAATTATCAATTTTAAAATTTTATAATACGCTCATTCCATTTAACAAAAGAGAAAAATTTATGAAAACTCATTCAAAACCAACCCATAAACTGCTACTGGGCATTTCCAATAGCGAAAGTTACGGCTTTCACCCTGCGGCGTGGCGGTTGCCGTCTGCCCCTGACAATGCCTTTACCGACATTGATGTCATCATTAAAAAAGCCCAAATGGCGGAGCAAGGCGGTTTGGATTATATTTTTTATGGCGACAGAGTGTTTTTGCACGAAGATTTAAACGAGCGTTCGCCCTTGTTTGCCAGTATTGAACCAATGGTTTTGCTATCAGCGATTGCCCCTGCCACTAAACGCATTGGACTGGTAACATCAGCGTCCACATCGTTTAATGAACCCTACACTTTGGCAAGACAACTTCGTGCCATTGATGTCATCAGTGGTGGACGAGTGGGCTGGAATGCCATTCCCAGTTATGAGCCACAAGCCTTTGCCAATTACGGCAAGCCTTTGCCAAGTAGCGATAAAAAATACGAAAGACTGCACGAATCGGTGCAAATTACCCAAGCCTTATGGGGCAGTTGGCAAAAAGAAGCAGGCGAGCCTGACAAGGCGAGTGGGCGTTTCGCCGATATGCGATACATTCAGCCGATTAACCTGCAAGGCAAGCAAGTGGGGTCTTATGGACCTTTGCAAATTCCGCCGTCAAAGCAGGGGCAACCTGTGATTTTTTTATGCCCTTTGCCAGTGGTAAAAGCATTGAAGCGGCTGCCTTGTATGCCAATGCGATGGTTGCGATGCCGTCCAATATTGCAGAAGGCAAACAGCAAATTGCCATTATGAACGATATGGCAAAACAAGTGGGGCGTGAAGTCAATGAAATCAAACTGTTGGCATTTTTAAATTTGAGTTTGGGCGACACCGAAGAAGATGCCGTTGCACACCGTATGACATTGGACAGTCAAATGGGTATGGATTGGATTATGGGGCATTTGGCGGTGGTGTTGGGCATAAACCTTGACCTCAGCCAAATTGACACGCCATTAACCGAAACACAAATTGCGTCCTTACGCCCACGCTTAGGCACACCCCAAAGCCATAAAGTCATTGAACTTGCCAAACAAGGCAAAACGCCACGCCAAATTTTAGCCTATGGGCTGTATGAACCGATGTTAAATTTAATTGGCAGTCCAAGCCAAGCGGTTGATATGATGCAAGAATGGCTAGAACAAGGGGCTTGTCAGGGCTTTACGCTGATTTTAAATGACCACCAGCACGATTTGCCGATTTTGATTGAGCAGGTCATTCCGATGTTAAGGGAGCGGGGATTGCGAGCCGATGATTATCTTGGCGAGATTTTGCGAGACCATTTGGGGGTAGATGAACAATTGGGGCTAGACAGTAGAATGGTTGGGAAATAGGGTTTGGGAAAACACCGTTTGGATTTGGGTTCAAGCGGTGTTTTTGTTTTGAAAATTTGCAAAATGGTTTTCAGGCAGCCTGAATAATGAAATTAAATGCTTAATTTGTTGTTGCGGTGCTTTCATTTTTAAAATAAAATGAAAATCCAACAGATTTTAGATTTAAAGATTATTCAATTTCAAAAATCTTTTTAATTTCATCAATCAACCATTCTTTTCTTTCTTTAATGGTGTCAGCATTCCAACCATCTGGATAGTTTTCAAACACCCATTTGGTAATTTCAAATGAAGTTTTTCCATCTAACCCTTTGCCAATATAAATTTCTTTCTTATCGGCATAATTGCGGTTGCTGGCACGGATATTTTTATTTCCTGATAATAATGTTAAATTACCAAGACTATTCAACAATAATTTAGCAGTATTATCATCAAAATTATCAGACCAATTTAAGTTTTTATCATTCCATTCTTGCGGTAAGATATGTTCTGTATGTAAACTTTTATTAATCTCAATATAAGGATAATTGTCTTGTTGATTGTATTCAACTGCCAATAATAAGGGTTTATGCCATTTTGATGAATAAATATTGGTTCTATCTAAATAATCCAAATAGTTACTGTATTCAGATAAATTTTTCACAATAATTGACTTGATTTCATCAATACTTTTATTTTCTTTAACCATTTTGATGATATTAAAGGAAGTTTGCTTAATGCGGTTGGCAGTTCCGTCAGCAATCCAACTTTGATAATAATATTTGACCAGTAATGATTTTAAAGTGCCATATTGCTCATAATCTACCATTTTTGCAGTTAATAAAATACTTTTCCAATAAACACTATGGGGCAAATACCATAATCTTGAAATATCTTTGTCATTATAGCTTTCATTGATTTCAAATAAAAAATTGGCAAATTTTTTCAAGTCTAAAATAATGCTATTGGCATTTTTATCTTTAAACTCTTTTTTAAGTTCATCTTGCAAACTGCTTTTTGGATTTTTGCCTGTTTGGTAATATAAATACAAATTAAAAACATTGGTTAAACTTTCGTCCATTTGCTGACAAATGGTTTCCAGTTTTTTCCATTCTTCATTAAATTGTGGTCGTTTTTCATCATCTAATTGTTGCATTAAATGAGCTTTAATAATATCGGCAGAAGTTAAATCAAGCCCCCTGTCATTTAATACCGAAAATAATTTGATTGCAAAACTTTCATCGGTACAAGCTATACGAATTAAAACCGTATTTTCAAATAAATATTTGACAAATTCATTTAAAGTATTGGCTTCAACCTTCTCAATCAAATCTTTAAAATAACTCGCAGTTCGCAGAAAGCGGTTATCTTTTTTATTTTTATTCAGTTCATTAAATTTAATGCCATTTAATACTGTTTCTTCAAATATGGCTTGATTGTTTAATTGTGTGGTTAGTTTTAATCTAACTTTATCATTAACTAAATTAGCGATACTATTTTGGATTTTTTTACTATGTTCTTTAATGGCTGGTAAACTTAAGTCTCTTAATACACAAAATAAAATCGTCAATGTGGTTATGCGTTGCTGTCCATCAACCACATCATAAGCTCCATTTTTATTTTTAACCACAACCAATGAACCCAAAAAGTAATTATTATCTTGACTTGGGTTTTCTTTATGATTTTCATAGGCTTCAAAAATATCTGCCCATAGCTGTTCTACTCTGTCTTTATCCCACGAATAAGGGCGTTGATAAATAGGCATTTGATAAAAGCTATCAGCATTGCTAAAAATGGCTTCAATAGTCAAACTTTCTGGCTTAAAGTAGTCGCTCATTGGGTTGCTCTCTTTGATAAGGTTCAGTTATTAATGGGTATTTTACCACAAAAGTTAAAAACCTCCCATTGTATTTAAAAGTTTAAATTTCCAAAAATGAAAACCAACTTCCCAAAAATCGCCATTCTTTTCCCAATCCTAAAACCCTATAATACCCCCATTCCATTTCGCAAAAATACGGAGCAAACAATGACCCCTTTATTCACCCCCTACACCCTAAACAATGGCGTGGTCATCAAAAATCGCCTTGTGGTTGCCCCAATGTCGCATTACAGCTCTAATCCTGACAGCACTTTAAGCGAACAAGAACGCAGATTTATTGCCAATCGTGGACAAAATATGGGACTGTTTATCACAGCGGCAACGCTGGTAGCAGACGGTGGTAAAGCAGGTTTTGGGCAACCTTATGCGATAGACGACAGCCATTTGGAGAGCCTAACACAAACCGCCCAAATCCTGCAAAATCAAGGCACAAAAGCGATTTTACAACTTCATCACGGTGGTATGCACGCCATTGCCGAGTTAAATGGCAAAGACAAAATTTCAGCAAGCACAGACTTGGCGACTGGTACTCGTTCGGCAACGGTGGACGAAATTCAAGGCTTAATTCACGCCTTTGCCAATGCAACCGATTTAGCCATTCGGGCAGGCTTTGACGGTATGGAAATTCACGGTGCAAATGCCTTTGTGATTCAGCAATTTTTCTCACGAGAATTTAATCATCGCACCGATGAATGGGGTGGCAGCCTTGAAAATCGCCTGCGTTTGCCTTTGGCGATTGTGGATGCGGTGGCAAAAGTGCGTGAACAGCACGGCAAGCCTGAATTTATCATCGGCTATCGTTTTTCGCCCGAAGAAGCAGGCGATAAGGGGCTGACAATGGCAGATACTTTTGACTTGATTGATGCGTTGGTGGAGAAACCTTTGCAATATTTGCACATTTCTTTGTGGGATTTTTATAGCAAGGCACGGCGTGGAGCGGATACAAACAAAACTCGCATTGAACAAATCCACGCCCACATTAACGGCAGATTGCCCTTGATAGGCGTGGGCAATTTGCTGACAGGCAAGGCGATTGAACAGGCGTTTGCCACAGGGTTTTGTGAATTTTTGGCACTCGGTAAAGCGGTAATGTTAAACCCAAACATTGCCACGCTGTTACAAGAACAACGCTATGATGACATTGAAAGCGTTTTTGACCCCAAAAAACCAGACTGTTATGGCTACCCCGATTTGCTTTGGCAATATAATTGTGCTGGTGTTAATTGGTTTCCGCCTGTTAAAAGTTAGGAGTAATGATGTTATTGATTATTTAAAAATAAACACCGTTTAAATGAAAATTTGGGCGGTGTTTTTTATTAAATGCCTTAAAAACCCATTGCAAATAGTCCTAAAATTTACTAAAATATGCTCAATTTAGTAAATTTTAGGACTTGTTTTTATGCCAAACACTCAACTCTCTCGCCTTGCCGAACTTACCGCAAGCCTTGATAGCACTTTTGAAAGCTATGCCAAAACCCAAACGGTATTATTAAGTGAATTATTTGTCTTATACAGTTTTTATTACAAAAAATCCTTAACCCAAAAAGACATTTGTGATGAATGGGCATTACCCAAACAAACAGTACATACCATTTGCAAAACTTTATTGGAACAAAATTATCTACAAAGTTTTGATAACCCAAATGACAAACGAGCCAAATTATTAAGCCTAACTCAATCAGGCGAAAATTATGCCAAAAGCATCATCGCTCCGTTATTGGAAGTAGAAAATAACACCGCCCAAAGTTTTGGTATTGAACGACTAGAAAAGTTAATTCAAGAATTTGCTGAATTGGAGCAAATTTTTAAGACAAAAATGAGCGAAACAATCAATGAACCACAATAACCCAACCGCTCTAACTACCTTAAAATCCATTAGCCAAACCCACTTTAAAAAATTGATGGCGACATTTGCTTTGGTGGCGTTAGAAAATGTGTTATTTTTAACTTATCCTTTGATTGGCAGTTTTGTGATTAACGCCATTTTAAATCAGCAAGTTTGGCACGCTTTGATTTATGCGTTGTTGGTGCTGATTATTTGGAGTGTTGGTTCGGCAAGACGGGCGGTGGATACTCGGGTTTTTGTGCGGATTTATGCCCAGCTTGCGGTCAAGGCGATTATTTCTGAAAAACAAAAAGGCACGACTTCATCGGCAACCGCCCACGCCAATTTAGCCAAACAATTTATTGAATTTTTTGAAGAGCAATTACCAATGTTAATTACCGCAAGTTTTACTGTATTTGGCTCGGTGGTAATGCTGTTAATCATTGAATTTTGGTCTGGGGTGATTGCAATGGGAATTTTATTGTTTTTTATGGCGATTTTACCCAGATTTTCTCGCCAAAATGACAAACTTTATTTTAAACTTAATAACCGCCTTGAAAAAGAAGTGAATATGATTGAATTAAACAAACAAGAGCATTTCATTAAGCATTATGATTTATTAGCCAAATTACGCATTGCCATTTCTAATCGTGAAGCGATTTCTTATTTAATGATTGGAATAACAATGGCGATATTATTTGGTGGGACTTTGGCAATTTTAGCAAACAAAAACATTCAAGCGGGGCATATTTATGCAGTAATGACTTATTTATGGGGCTTTGCAATGAGCCTTGATGATATGCCAAGACTGATTGAAAAATTGTCGGAATTAAAGGATATTGGCAATAGGGTGGAGATTTGATTTTTTAAAAAATAAAATCATCAAGCATCGCTTGATAAACACTGAATGATAAAAACGCCATTTCTGATAATGGCGTTTTTTAGGTGGTGGTTAAGTTCGGACGGCAACACCTTGATTTTTAAGGTAACTTTTAAGCTCGCCAATCTGTATCAAGCCCTTATGAAACACGCTCGCCGCCAACGCTCCGTCCACATTTGCCTGTTCAAACACATCATAAAAATGGCTCATCATTCCTGCCCCGCCTGACGCAATCAGTGGCACACGGCACATTTCACGCACCAAAGCCAGCTGTGCCACATCGTAGCCCTGTCGCACGCCGTCTTGGTTCATCACATTTAGGACAATCTCGCCCGCCCCCAGGTTTTGTACTTCACGCACCCAGTCCGCCACTTGCCACTCGGTTTTTTTGGTCTTTTTTTCATCGCCCGTGTATTGATTGACCCAGTACACGCCCGTACGCTCATCGTACCAGCTGTCAATCCCTACCACCACCGCCTGTACGCCAAAGCGTTTGGCAAGCTTTGCAACCAGCTGTGGATTTTCAAGGGCGGGCGAATTGACTGAAATCTTGTCCGCCCCATACTCAAAAATCACTTCGGCGTCCGCCAGCGTACGAATGCCCCCCGCCACACAAAAGGGAATGTCAATCACCCGTGCCACTTCACGTACCCACGCCTTGTCCACCGTCCGCCCATCCGATGACGCACTGATGTCATAAAAAACAAGCTCGTCCGCCCCTTCATCGCTATAAAACTTGGCAAGTGGCACAATGTCGCCAACAATCTCGTGATTTTTAAACTGCACGCCTTTGACCACTTGTCCGTTTTTAACATCAAGACAAGGAATAATGCGTTTGGCCAATTCATTTTTGCTATTTAACATTGCTTTTTTTAACATTCTATGGCTTCCTTTAAATAAACTTTCCCTTCCAATAACGCTCGCCCAACAATAATACCACTCACCCCTGTATTTTTAATCGCCTTAATATCATCAAGCGTACCAATACCGCCCGATGATTGGATTTTTAAAGTGGGGTATTTTTTTATTAAGTCTTGATATAGGGCGACATTAGACCCTGTTAATGTGCCGTCTTTACTAATATCGGTACAAAGAATATGAACCAAGCCCACTTCTAAATATTCTTTGATAATATCATCAAGCAATACCCCGCTATTTTCTTGCCAACCGCTAATGGCAATATAGGGCTTATTGTCAATGACATTGACATCAAGGGCAAGGACAAATTTATCCGCCCCATAAGTATTAAACCACGATTTAACAAGTTGTCTTTCTTTAATTGCCAATGAGCCAATCACTACCCGTCTTGCCCCAATGTCAAATAAAGCTTTAATTTCGCTCTCACTTCTAATACCACCCCCGACTTGAATGTCGGCACTTGTTTGTTTGATGATTTGTCCAATCAATTCAATTTGGCGTTTGCTTGGGTCTTTTGCTCCTGTCAAATCTACAAGGTGCAAATAATTCGCCCCATTGTCAATGTACTCTTGGAATTTATAAATGGGGTCAAAGTCATAATTGGTTTGTTTGGCATAATCGCCTTGGTGCAAACGCACAATTTGCCCGTCTATTAAATCAAGGGCGGGGATAATTAAACTCATTGATATATTCTCCATCATTCGTAGCAACTGTATCCCTT
>NZ_MXAP01000129.1 GCF_002027555.1 Moraxella equi | reverse complement strand
ATAATTAGCGTTATGTTAGCGTAGCTCAATACGCCCACGCTACAATGTCATGAGCGTGGGCGTATTTACACATAACGCAAATTATGCGTAGTTCTCAACGAGTTATCCACATGAACGCCCACGCCCCTACAGACACCCAAAAGTCGAGCGAACCCCTTAACGCACGTCGGATTTTGGCTAGTGTCTGTAGGGGCGTGTTTGGGCGTGATTGTGGATAACTCTTATTGTACAAATTTTAATCAAAAATTAAAAAGTATTGTGTGCGTGCGTGGGCGGTTGGGCGGTGCAAACGACAACGACACGCACGCACACAGGGCAGAATACACATATTTTAGTAGTGTATTCTACTCTCAAATTTGAGAATTTTTAGCCATTTTCCCTGTATTCTTGGGTGAAAATTTGAGTTAAATTGTTTCTATGTAAAATGTGCCGTCATCTTTTACATTCACTTTACTTAGAGTGATTTCTAGTATCTTATGGACAATTTCGCTTTCTGTTTTCATCGGCTTATTGCCACTTAGAGCAAGTTTTCTGTTCAGAGCAATTAACTTTTCTGTTAATGCCTGTTTTTCCCATTCGTTCATTTTGATAACTTTTGGCTTGGTTGTCATGTCTCAGTTCTCTTGTTGTTTACTTGTGCATATGATAAACAATTTTTTACAAAAAAACTTGATTATACTTGTTAATTGGTATACCATATTTACACCTAATTAACTGGTATACTTTTAAAGTAGCTATGCACGACACCAACATAATCAACATACCTTTTCAAGCTCCCTACGTCCGCCATCTCGGTGGCGTGGAGTTTGGTTTGGTCGCTGATTTACAGTATTTTGGTGTTAAATCTTATGGCGGTATCAGATTTGACGTGGACACTGGTAAGGTTGAGTATTACGACATCAAGCACCCTTTTGAAAAATTGCCAAGCTCCTTTGCTGATATGGCGGTCAAAGTCTATCATCACACCAAAAACACCATTCCTTATATCGCTTTAAACGCTAGTCCCAAATTTCTACAAGGTCATAATGTCTATGGTACGGATTATGTCTATGAGCTTGTTTGTGAAATGCTCGGTGTTCTGCGTGATAGCTATCCTGTGTTATGGTCTTTTTTAGATGTTCAAAACGCCCATTTTGCACGCATTGACGTTACTTATTCTGCTCGTCTACCAACTGACGACATGATGTTTGAAGTCATTGACATGATTGGTCGTGTCAAAACCAAATACCGCTTTCCAGATAACAAAAGAAATATTTTTGCCAATACTCGTTATTGGGGTCAAGCCGTGAACCGTGTGGGCTACTGCAAAATGTACGGCAAAAATAACGAAGTTGCTGATACGATGAAATCATTAAGACGAAAAGCAAGGGCAGACAACCGTCAAGCTCATTATTTGCTTGATACCGTCTTTACGCCTGAACTTGAACAGTTCGCTAAAAACTTGCTTAGATTTGAAGCCACCAACAAAAAACAAATGCTAGAAAATATGGGCATGCCGTCTAATATTTGGCAATTCATGCTTTATCAAAAAAATAACCCTGATTGCATGTTCAAGATGTGGAAATTTTGGTTTGCCGAGATATTCGATAGTATGCGTGGAGAAGTATCGATGACATTAGACGATAGCGAAGTATTAAGACTATGCAAAGAAAAACTTACAACAATTACACCCAAGGGGAAAATATCGTATACAAAAGCGATGCATGCTTATAACTTTTATATCATTTTAAGAAGTAAAGGTTTTAATAATACTAAACAAACAACGAATGAAAAAACATTTTACAGAAATATAAAACTACTTGTAGACATTGGCATATCCAAAGCCCATTTACAAAATTTAAACGGTCGTGAAATCAAAACAGTACCACTCATTGAGCTGATACAAATTGATTTTGCCAACCAAACACCACCAAATTATCAGCCTGTTAAATCTCGCTATTCTGGCGAATTTGACAAATATTTAAACCCGCTACGCATAGTAGCATAACACAAGGACTAAACCATGAGCGGTATTCCAATGACACTTGAAGTAACTGGGGCTATTCCAGTTGATTTTGAGCAACACCAATATATCAAAGTATTCGCCCAAGTGGACGCCAAAGGCGGTGTAGGCTCCGTTTCTCAGATGTTTAAATATAACAATTTAAAAGATTGGGATAAGTTTAAGCACATTAAAAGCGGTCAAACCTATAAAGCAAATTGTACTGTTTCTTTCGAAAGCGAAGGCGATGGCGACAAAAAAACCGAAATTGTCATTGAAACCATTGAGTTTGAAAAAAATAAGGCTGTTCAAAATGCGTGATTGGAATACTGGCGATGAAAACGGTCTAAACTCCGTCCCTAGTTATCTTGATTGGATTGATATTGATGATGAATTTTTAAATCGTGATAATCCAAAAAAAGATTGCGATAATGATGATTTGGACGATGTCCCATTTTAATGATTTGGATAAACTCCAAAAACAAGCGTTTATTGAAAATGAACGCAGATTAGCAACTTTGACAATGATGATTGACAATCATATTCATGATTCAATCAAAGCATATTTGACATGGTTGCCAATATTTAAAGTATCTTACCCCGAATTTATTGCTTATTACAATAAGCACGGTTTACACAATCTTAATCATGTGTTGAGACATTAACAATGTATGTTTGCAAAACGCTAATTCAAAATACTTGCATTGAGTGGGTCTCACATGACAATCAAGGTTTTATGTCGTTCTTTTCGCAATTGACATTTGCCGAAGCAAATCAATTGTTATCACTGACCGCCCTAC
This sequence comes from Moraxella equi, assembly GCF_002027555.1. Classification (GTDB taxonomy): domain Bacteria; phylum Pseudomonadota; class Gammaproteobacteria; order Pseudomonadales; family Moraxellaceae; genus Moraxella; species Moraxella equi. The sequence continues at coordinate 471 of NZ_MXAP01000129.1, read as the reverse complement.
TATTCTTAAATGCGTGGTCGTGGCGGTTTTTATCAAAACAAGCCGAAAGATAAGGAGTCAATTATCATGGCTAAATTTAATTCACAGGCTCTAAAAGCCAAATACCAAAAATCAGTAAATGCCGTTGGCATTGGTGCGATTGCGGTCGCTTCTGCTTCTGCTCATGCTTCGCTTGATATGTCTGCTGGTACGGAACAACTCGGCTTAGCACTTGCTGCAATTGGGGCACTTGGTGCCGCCAAACTTGCTCCTTCTGCCCTTTCATGGGTATGGGCTCGTGTTAACCGTGATGCTTCACGTGGCTAAGGTGTAAATAATGGTTACTTATTATGTGATTGTCGTAACATTGGCACTTTACATATTATTTAGCGATTAACCCAAAATAACCCCTTTAAGGGGTTATTTTAAATTTAGATAAACCCAAAGGAACCCCCATGCTTGCAACCCTACTACGCATTATCATCATCTATA
>NZ_MXAP01000128.1 GCF_002027555.1 Moraxella equi | reverse complement strand
GCTAACATAACGCTAATTATGCGGTAGTTCATTTTGTCATTGGTCGGTTATTTGTGTTGGTTGGTCGGAAATGTTTGTTACTGTGGGGGATTGGTCTGGGGTGGCGGTTGTCGCCTTAAACACTCGCCCAGTGCCAACATAGTCCTTGCAGTCTGTGGGGGATAGGGTCATTACATCGCCGTAAGCGTTGTAAGCAAGACACTTACCGCCCATCTGCATAACCCCACGCACTTGGAGCATTGGTTCGGTGCGTCTGATTTCGTAATCTTGTGGTAAGTCTTGGGCAAGCAAATAAACACGTCTATTTTCTTGTTCTTGCTGGTCTTGCTGGTCCTGTGTCGTCGCAGTATCATCTTGTTCTTTGATAAAATCAACAGATGTATCTTGTAACTGCGTTTTTTGGGCAACATCATCAAAAGGGTTACCGCTCATCTGTGTGTAGCTTTCCATGCCATTTAGGATAATAGCAGTTAAGATAATGGCGGTAATTGCAAACGTGATGACCGCACTCACGGTTTTTTGGCTTGTTCGTGCTTTGCCGTCCGTTACCGCTGATGTGGACTTGTAGAGTGGGAACATATTTTCGTTGATGTGCCACTTTTGCTTGTCGTCAGCGTCTTTAAACGCTGTTTTTGACAGGCTTTTTTGGCAATAGCTCCACCAGTAAACGTCAACGGTTTTTTTCTTTTTTGGTCGGTGGACATGGACATGTTCGCCCACGTTCTCTAAAACATAGTCATTTAGTAGCTTTGTCGACTGCGTGATGAACCAAATATCAATCCCATAATGTCTATGGGTAGATAAGTCTTTACCTATCCTGTTATGTGCCGAGCGGTTCTCTTTCATAAAGGCGTCAAAATACTGGTATTCATCAATAATGATGAGCTTTGGCGGTTCGTTGGGGTCTTTATTAGGGTTAAGCTGTCGCCAATCAGCATTTTCAGGCAGGGGGCGAACGCCTGCGACTTTAATGCCTTCGATGTTCGAGTAAAATTCCTTGTAGAAGCCTTTTTCAATCTC
>NZ_MXAP01000127.1:4891-39751 GCF_002027555.1 Moraxella equi | reverse complement strand
TACAAGAGTTGATGCAAAATAATCCACCATGATATAATCCAATCAGATTTTAGAGATAAATGGGAAGAACGGGGAGCATAGTGGAGAAGGTGGGAAGGGGTTATTGCAACGATGTTGCAGAATATGCAATGAAATTTGAGCCAGTTGGCAAGATGAAAAAACACAGCAAAAGCGACTTCGTTTTCGCATTTTACCATAAGATACCTAGCCTACACAATAAAGCCCCAGATTTTTGTCTGGGGCTTTTGCTTTGAGTTGAATTATTGTAAAAATTGAATGATTTCAGCCAGTTTGTTTTCAATGTGTCTGACCACCAACCGCTCGGTAGGGCTTTGATTTTCAAAATCAAGGGCTATTTGTTGTTCGGCTAATTTTTCTTTGATGATATTGATGTAAATATCAATCATGCTAGCGTCTTTGGTTTGTGATGGGTTGTCGCTCACAACTCTGGCGTGTTCGTCTAAGTAAGTGTGCAAGGTTTCAATGCTCGGTAGGCTTGTGCTGTCTAGCACTTCTTGGCAATCATCACCACCCCAAACGGTCAATACAGGTTTATTTTTCATCATCTTGATGATGATGTGTGTCCCCCATTCCTTGCCACGCACCCACAGCTCATCATCGTCTGTCATTTCGCATTCTACCACGCCAAAATCTTGAACGTATTGGAAAATTTGTTGAATGTCTAACATAAAAACACCTTTAAAATCATTGGGTTAAATTGTTTGTGTATGGACAGTATCACTCTTGTCTGCATAGATAGCAAGTCTTATTTTGTGGAATTTTAAATATTTTTGGTGTGATTGAGCGATACAAAAAACCGCCCAATTTTGTAAATTGAGCGGTTTTCTTTTTAAGGTTAATTGTCAGCATTTTGGGTTTTGGTGCGAGTACGCCATTTTTTGAGCATTTCTATGATTTGCGACTTTTTGTCGCTTTCTAGGCGACTAAATTCTTCTCCTGCTTGGTGTTGGATATAGGTATTTAGGGCGGTTTCGCTAGGGTCTTTGACCGCACCCAAATCATGCAAGGATAGCCATAGATGACGAATTAAGCGAGACTGTGGGTCATTCGGTCGTTTGATTCTCGGAATAGTTGTGGTAAAGCCTTTGTTCTTTAACTCTGTTAAAACCACATTGAGTTCGGTCAAACTCATGTCTTTGGTAGACGATTTACCAGTTGTGTAAGCCAAAATATCTCTGTATGTTTCATCATCAAGGTGCAGTTTTGCCTTGCCGATGTGGATAAGCTGAATAAGCTTTTTCTTTTTATTGGCGGTGGATTGGGATTTGGAATTGACTGTCATGTGATTTCCTTTTAAAAAAGCCAAACTGTGTGGCTTGGCTTTTTGGGTTGGTATTGGCTAATTAACCGCTTCTTTTAGTCCTTTGCCCACCTTAAAGGTCGGCACGTTTTTGGCAGGGACGTGAACGGTTTCGCCCGTGCGTGGGTTACGAGCAGTTTTGGCTTGGTGTGGCTTGACATAGAATGAGCCAAAGCCTACCAGATTGACTTCGCCACCCTTTGCCAGTTCGTCTGTGATGCTGTTTAGTACAGCATTGACAGCATTCTCGCATTGTTTGAGTGGTAAGCCGTCCATTTTGTCATAAACGGATTTAATTAGTTCTTTCTTGTTCATGGGATTTACCTTTTAAAAGTTAAAGTTTTTCGGTCAGCTCATCAGTGGTGGGCGACCAACCCCACCAGACCTTACCCCAATCTCTTGACTGGGGTAGGTTTCGCCTATACTTTATCGCCAGCAAAGACAATCATAACAACCGCCAATACCGCCAAAAGCGTCATGATAATACAAGCCACGCACGCAAGAAAAACGCCGACAAGGCTTGAAAGTAGTACGCCACCACTAGCAATGGCAAAGACAACCAAAGCAGTCAAAAATAACATGGCGGATAGTAGCTGATGATTGGTTTTTTGTTTATGCTTTAACATGGTTTGCCTCCAAATTTTTAAGTTCTGGACGTTTGTAGTTGTGCATGACGGCTGACTGGCAAAAATTGTGGCGGATTTGGGCATACTTTTGTGTCAAACTGTCTTTTTCGGCAGACTTGGCAACTGTCTCCCATAGGCGTTTGGCGGTGCGATAGTCGCCCAGCTTTTCAGCACGGCTTGCCTTGACGTTGGTGGGCAAGTCGGCATGAAGCAGTTCTTGACGAGCTTGTTCAAGTTCAAGCAAAGTTGTGATGTTGTTCATGATAGTTCCTTATTTGACACGGATTTCAAATGGCGTGATTTTAAATTCTTCTACGCCCTGCATGACAGTAATGCCTTCAATATCAGCAACTGCTGTTGGCTCTTCGCCAATGGCTTCTTTGTTCACTGTCTTTTTGACACGCACAAAACGGTCAAGCCCAAAACGTTCAAGACGTGCAATGACATCATCAGCCCCACGCACTCTGATAGACGGTGGGCATTGTCGCCACGACACTTCGCCAGTAATCAAATTGGCGGTTTTGCTACCGTCTTTGAGCAAGATGGCACGGTTAGCTTCACACCAAATTTGAATTTTGGCACTCAGCTCATCAATGGACAACTTTAAGGGGCTGATTTGGCTGGCATACTTCTCAGTAATCAGGGCAATCTCGTCATTCATTGCGGTAGAAAGACGTGTGATTTCACGCTCGTGTTCACCAATCAAAGCAATTACGCTTTGGACTTCATCTAGGTTTTGGCAGGATTTGAGTTGGGGTTTGGTAGTCATGGATTTTCTCCGCTTAGTTGATGTTAAATTGTTGTCTTAGGCTCTGCTTGGTTATGGTAAAACCTGCCAGTATCCCAAGTTTGAATGATGACTTTTGCAAGTCATCGCTGATAACGACTTGCTCAGGGTCATCAGGATTGATGATGATTTCGTTTGGGCAGTCAAGCAGTTCGCTAATTTCGCCAAACGCCTTATGCAAGGCGGTGTTGAGTTTGTGTTTTGTCATGGTTCTCATCGGTTATCTACTACACTTCTTTAGCCAAATCGCCTGTTACCACAGGCATTCCTAGTTCTGATGCGATGTTTAACGCCCCAGTCAGTAAGTTGCCAACTGCCAAAGGATAAAGCAGACTGTCTGCCCCTTTGTTTTTGTGTGAACTGCCAAGACGGTGGGCAATGGCATTTAATCCACTTTCATCAATAAACTCGTCAAGCTCACGCCCTGCCGACTGAGAGCGGTGTTGTAAGTATTCTTCTAAGCTGTTGCGGTCAAAAGGCATAAGCTCAAAAATCTCGCAACGCTGAACCACTTCTCGCACTTGTTCGTTGTTTTCGGACAACTTATTTTTAAGTTCGTTTTGACCGATTAACACGATAGACAAAAGCGGTGTAAAGCCATTTTCTAATTCCAAAAATCTTTTAAGATGTTTTAAGGTTGGAATGGGCAAGCTGTGGGCTTCTTCAATAATCAGTACATGATGATTGCCAGCCTTTGAGCTTTCTTTTAAAAGGTTATGTACTTGGCGGAAACGAGCTTCTGGACTGCGTTTGGCGTTTACACTTGGGGCAAGCGTGGCAAGAATGCTTTCGGCAATATGCACCGACTTTAAAGTTTTGCCTTTGATGTCGTTGTCTTCGGTGGCTAGGACATACGGCTCTATCACAATCACATTCTCTTTTTGACGCTCTAAGCGGTCAATCAGCTCACGGCGGAGCGTGCTTTTGCCAGCACCTGACTGTCCGATGACTGCTACAAAACTCATGTTGCCTTTGGCGGTTTGCCACAGAGCTTCACGCACTTCTTTAATGTCAGCATTTTGATAAACTTGATTGGCTTCACGCACATTGTCGGTAAAGATGTTGGTAAACAGCTTAAACTGGCGTTTTGCTGGGTGGCTTAGGGTTTGTTTTCTGAGTAGCATGGTCTGCTCCTGTTTGCTTGGTTTGTTTGATTTGTTTTGGGGTTTGTTGATTGTGTCAATGTCAGCTTGGGTGACTTTTTGACCGTTTAAATATTCACACAATCGCCTGTATAATTCGTTCGTCCCTGCTTTTGGGTATTTGCCATGATTAAAAATTAGGTTAATCGTGGCAGGGCTGACTTTTAATGCTTTGGCGATTTTGGCTTGGGTCAAGTCGTATTTATCCAGCCAATGCTTGTTGCTCATGGTGTTCTACCTTTGGTTCTAAGATGCCTTTGATAATCTCGCCGATGACTTCCTGTGGTACTTCGCCAGTTGGAAAGCTCTCTTGCAAGGCAAGGTAATGCTCCGCTGTCCACAAATCGCCAATCTCAGCTCGGATTGTTTTGGCGGTTTGCACCCAGTTAAGTGGGGCAAGTTTGCGAGTCTGTGGTGTGTTGTCAATGGCTGGCGTGCTAAGTTTCTCACCGCCCAACGGCATATAGTCTTTTTGTTCGTGGCTATCGATGTCTGCCATGATGTTGAGCTTGCCATCATACGCCACCGCTCGCTTGGCAATCGCTTGCTCGGCTTTTTCTAGTGTGTCCACACCATAGGCAGTTTTCATGACCTTGTTTCTTTGATTGTCAATCTCGCTGTTTGGCATGGCTCGCATTTCTTGTCCGATGACTGGGGCATTAACATCAAAGCCTACCCAGTCTGTCTGCATTGGTTCAACCGTATAAGTTACGCTCTCGCCTCCTGCGGTCGGCACAATCACATCAACGCACGGGGTGCGGTAAGGATTAACCACCACAGACACTTTGGCTTTGGGATAAATGCCGTCAATGTGGCGTAAGTCATAGTCATGTGAGCCATAACCCTTGACCGCATAGCTGATTGTCAAGTTGCCCGATACCGTCCGCTCCACAGGTGTGGTGCTAACAAGCTCTTTGCAAAGCTCTATGGGTGGGGCTTTTCTTAGTTCATGAATGGCAATCGTCCGCCATACCGCATTGCGAGTTTGCTTGGTGCGACTGTGTTTTTTGTGTTCATTCCAGTCCACACGCCAGCGTTTGGCAAGGGCGTTTAACTGCTCCAAACTCTCAATGTTTAAAAATTTAAAGCGACCTTCAAACTGGGTTTCTACAATGTCGTTGGCATTTTCCACCTGCCCCTTTGCCCGTGAATTGCCTGTGGCGTGGGCGATGAATGTGATGTCTAATCGTTCCATTAAGTTTTTAAAAAGCCCCGATGTGTTGGCACAACCCTTATCCGCCACCAAAATAAACGGCACACCGTGCATGGGTTCGTCAAAGCCACGAATTTGTATGGCATTTAAAAACACTTGGGTTAGGTTCTCCGAGCTTTCGCTCCCTGCCACATATTCCACATACACCCAACCACTATAATGGTCGGTAATGACATAACGAATGACACGCTCTTGCTCAATCTTTTTTAGATTGTGCGGTTTGTTCTTGTAAAACTTTTTCTCGTCCATGACCTGCATACCGCCTTTGGGCAAGTAAAAAATCACACAAACAGACGCATCAATCTGCCACACATGGTTGGGGTGTAAACTGCGTTGCTGAATATGAGCCGTTGGCGTAGCAAGCTGGCTTGGGTGGCAAAATTTTTGCTTCATTATTCGGCTAATGGTCGCAGGGCTAACTTTTGGAGCTTTACCGTCTGCCTGTAAAATTTCTAGGGCGGTGCTGATTGGCAAGGTCTTTTTACCGTTGGCACGAGTGGCAAGGTGTACCATTGCCCCTACTTGTTCAGCGACTTCTGTTGGCACAACGGTTTTGCCTTTGTCTGAGCGTGTTTTTCGCTCGGTGGTAAAGCCAACCGCTTCAAGCTCACGATAAAGCTGTGGACGGCTGATTTGCAAGGTGTCGCACGCTTTTGCGATGATGTTGCCTTTCTCGCCATGCTTGGCATGAGTGAGCTTTTGGGCGGTCTCTCGCAAATAGTCGGTGCGTGCAATGTCTTTCATGACTTCGCTCCTTAGTTGCCCTGTTCGGCTTGAAGCCACGCTGGTGTTACCATATTTTCAAAATCAATCTGTACGCCAAGCGTGGTGCTAAGTTCGGCAATCTGCTGAAAACTTGCCACGATGCTCGTTTCATACTGCTCTTGTAAGTGATACAAGCCATGCTCTTCAATGGTCTCAGCAACCGCTTGGCAACGGTTGGTAAAGCGAGCAATGTCATTAAATAAAGTCAGTGTTGCAGACTGTATTTCTGATAACGCACTTTGTGATAGTTGCTGTTTTGCAGTTTCAGCTTTTTCTTTGACTTTGGCGGGGGCTTGCAGTTTGGTCAGCTCGGCATCCAGTTCGTTCAATTTTTCATCTTTTTTCTTGATGATGTTTTCTTTGGCTTGGTTGTCTGATTTGGCTTCTCTTAGAGCCTTACGCAATTCGCTGGCGGTCATTTTGTCATATTCATCAAGCTCAATGCCAAGTACGCTTCCAGTTTCGGCAAGCTCGCCAATTTCATCATCATCAAGTGTTAGAAATTCTAGGAGTTTGGAAGTATTGCCAATTTGCACCAAATGTCCCAAATTGGGTAATTTGGATAATTTGTAGGAAGCAGACATTAGGCGTTGGGCGGAGCTTTTGCTAAACCCAAGCATTTCAAGTCGCTTAACAAACTCGCCGTGCGGAGTCATTTCTTTTAATAAAATCAAGCGTTTGCCCATTTCAAAAAATGCTTCTACCGTGCGTTGCTGATAAAAGCGGATTTCATCTTCCAACGCCCCAACGGTCAAAGCCCCCTTGTAGCCAAGCTGGGTGGCAAGTGTGCCTAATTTGTGGGCGTGTTCGTTTACAGTATTTTCAGAAATAACCGTAACATCATCTTGTGTTACATCAATCACTTGGTTCATAGTGTTCTCCAAATGTCCCAAAATGGGACTTTAAAAATTAAAGGGTTAATTGGCGGATTTCGTTAATCCGTGCTTGGGCAAACTCTATCTCTTTTTGATGAGCGGTGGCGATTTGCACAAAGGCAACGGACAAATAATACAGTCCATTGTCATCTTGACGGGCAAAGCCTTGACCGACAAGGGTGGCAAGATAACGGCAGACTTGCGACTGAGACTCGCCTGTGGTCTTGGCAAGCTCGGACACCGATACGCCTGTTAGGGTGTGTCCTTTTAGGGCTTTTAGGGTCGTTAGGACTTTTTCGGCGGATTTTAGGGTCATTTGGGTGTTTCCTTGTGCATTGAAAACAGGGTAAAAATAGGGTAAAATTGTCTAAACATTTAAACCAAGTGCTTTGGCAATCTCACCTGCACGACCATACAAGCCTTTGCGTTCGCCATTTAGCACTTTGTAAACTTCTGGGACTGGGTATTGGTGTTTTTCAGCCCATTGTTTGACGGTCAGACCTTGCTCATAGATGCGTTTTTTGGCTTGGTCTTTGGGGGTTTGAATTGATTTGGTCATAAAAATACTCCGTAGTGGGTGGGGTAATTACAAGGTAAAAACCTTGTAATGGATTTTATTATATACCACCATTTGGTGGTAGTCAATATTTTTTTGGGATTTTTATGGACACATTGCGTGAAGACATTGCGATACGCTTGATTGAAGAGCGGACTCGTTTGGGGTATAGCCAGTCAGATATGGCAAGGCTTTTGGACATAAGCACTGAGGCTCTACGCCGTTATGAAGTGGGGGCAAGAGAGGCAGGCGTGGAATTTTTGGCAAAGTCGGCAGGGCTTGGTGTTGATGTGCAATATATTTTGACTGGGGTCAAATCCGCCAACGCACAAATGGCAGAAAAATCCAATCAGCCCCTTGTCCACATTGCCAGCGGTGGTTCAGCAAATGTCATCAATGAAGTTAGTGGAGGGGTGGTCAATATCGCCACACGCAATGTAACGCAGGTCAAAGCCGAAGTTAAGCCCAATGAGGAGCATATCAGTCAAGCCCAAGCATCTGTTTTGAAAAAACTCGTTGATGACATTGTTAAACTAGAACAAGCCGTCAAGCAAAAGCCAAAATCACACCAAGCAGTCTGGTCGGCTTTGAATGCTCATTGCAAGGTAACTCGTTATTTGTTGATTCCTTTTGGCGATTTTGAAAAAGCTGAAAAATACCTAAGAATGTGGATTGGTCGGTTAAATTCTGCCAAAAAAGCCAGCAAAACCGACAACAGTTCGTGGCGAAACCGCAAATATGCCTATATCAAAATCAACACCAAAGACACCCCAGAATGGCTTGATGGGTATATGAATAAGCATTTTGATACAGACAGCTTGACCGAACTGGATGATGAGCAATTAAGTAAGGTGTATTCAGCCGTTGCCAGTCGTAAAAAACGCACCAAACAATCTTAGGAAAATACGATGAAAAAGTTGTTGCTTATCCCCCTAATGTTTACCCTAAGTACCACTACTTTTGCTTATAACTATAATGTTGATAAGGCGGTCAATGCCGTTGTTCAAGCTGACCGACAAGCCAAACTACAACAAGCAATATGCGACTTTCGGGAAAATTATCTGCGTAATATGATAGAAGCACGCAGGGCAAACATATCAGAAGATGTGGTCAAATATGAGCTTTACTCCTTATTTGCCAAAGATGAAATTGATATAAACACTTTAAAAGAAGCCAACGACATACGCAAAAAAGCCTATGAACTGCCCAAGTCGGTTATTGATGACCCAACAATGTCCGAGATTGTGATTGAAAACACCTATTTATCGTGTTTTAAAGAATGAAAAAAGCCCCATAAATCAATATGGGGCTTTTGGTATTCTGATGCTCTAAGGCATTCTGATGCGGTTGGCACTCGTGGTGCTAAAACAGGATATTAGCACAATTATTCACTTTGTCAAGAAAAATCTTGTAAAATTGCCTATTTTTTGGCATAATTTCATATAAATAACAAATTTTTTAGTGATTTTTACCATAAAATAGGTAATTTATAGTGAAAAAACAAGGTAAAACCAGCAAGCAAGGCAACGCACTTCTAAACGATTTAAAAAGCCATACCGAAAGCCTATTAGCAGAAATCAACATTGCCCCCGACCTTGCTTGCCAAGTCGCCAATGAGCTGATGTTTCAAATCAGTCAGCATTGGGGCGGTCAGCTGATTTATGTCATCAAAGACAGCAAATTTCTTGCCGATAAGCGAGATGTGGAAATTTATCGTGCGTTCAACGGACACAACCACGCTGAACTGTCGCAAGAATATGGCTTATCCTTGCCCTATATTTACCGCATTTTAAAACGAATGAGTGAGATTGAAAGAAAACAAAATCAATATGACCTATTTGATTATGAATGAATGTAGTGGCGAACCCAAATTTGCCCAAAAATATCAACAACCAATCTTTAAAACAGGTTAAAAGACAAAAACACCCTGCCCATTGCATAATCTCCTAAGTATTTTTACTTAGGAGATTTTTTATGTCAAATTTTAAAACAGCACTCAAACGGGTCTTAAAACACGAAGGCGGTTATGTCAATGACCCCAAAGACAAAGGGGGCGAAACCAACTATGGCATCACCATTGGCACGGCTCGTCAATTTGGCTATACAGGGTCAATGCGGTCAATTCCGATGAGCGTGGTAGAACAGATTTACAAGGCACGGTTTTGGGATACGCTAAATTGTGATGAACTTACCGAAAAATATGGCTTTGCCTTTGCTTTTCAGCTGTTTGATGCTGGCGTTAATCACGGCATTGGCAATGCCAAACGAATGCTCCAACGAGCCGTAGGCGTGGTAGATGACGGTGTGATTGGTAAAGTAACACGGCAAGCAATGGACGACAACGCCAAGCATTTGACTGATTTGTTTAACGCTGAACGCATTGCCTTCTACACCAAAATTTCAAGTTTCAATCACTTTGGGCGTGGCTGGATGAGACGAATGAGCGACAATTTAAAATTTGTCGCCCAAGACAGTATTGCCAGCACCGATGAAACACAGGAGGTATTGGCATGAATAAGCTACTCGTTGATAACTGGCAAACAGGCTACAAATGGTTTTCTAACTGGGCGTTTGTGCTGATTGTCTTTTTGGCAACCACGCCCCTACCACCAGAAATTACACAGCTTTTACCACCAGTCATTCAAGACAAAATGACTGCCATTGTAGCGGTGTGTGGGCTGATTTTACGCTTTGTTAAGCAATCCAATCCCAACGCAGGGCAAGGGGGTGGATAATGGCGGACACCATTGAATCTATAATAGTAGAAATTAAAAAAGTCGTTAGACATCGCTATTATAACATAAGTTTTGATTAAAGGGGGGGGTGCAATGGACACCATTGACAAAGCCAATGCCGACTACGAACGCTGGCTAAATGGCAAAATCAAGCAACGCCAAACCACACCAGCCAATGACATCACCGAATGCTTAGACTGTGGCGAGCCAATTGGCGACAAACGCAAACAAGCCATCCCCCATGCGGTGCGGTGTGTTGGTTGTCAATGGCAGTTTGAACGCACGCATGACAGGAGCGGACGATGATTTTTAAATTGGAACTGTATCAGCTTATCACACTTGTGATAACCATTGGTGGTACGTTGTGGGGCGTGGGCAAGGCGTTTTTTAGCCGAGTAGAAAGCTCAATCAAAGAAAAAGATGAAACTCTTGCTAAGGCTTTATCTGGTCTGGGTAATAAGTTGGATAAAGAATCCGAAGCCATTCGCCAGCTTGACCGTGAGATTTTAAAATTAAAGGCAGAGTTGCCCCGTGAATATGTCTCAAAAGATGACTTTATTCGCTCGTTTACAGTCGTTGAAGCCAAGATTGATGCGGTGCAAACCACGCTTACCCATTTGAATAATAAGGAGAAATAATGAATATTGACACCTTAAAAATTCGCCGTGAGTCTATGCGGTGGTATTTGCTATTGGCTCTGCACAATGCCCGACCTTTGGGGGCGGTGGACATTTTATTGCTTGATGTAATACGAAGCATTTGGACGGATAGCACACCCACCGAGATACATACCCAGCTGGATTATTTACACAGTCATCATTTTATAGAGCTGGATAAACGCCCAAACGGTAATTGGCACGCCAAGCTCAATCACAACGGCATTGATGTCGTGGAATATGTGGCAGACTGCCCTGTCGGTATTTCTCGCCCTGATAAGTACTGGACTTAAAGGGGGAATTATGGCTCGTGCCAATGCAGTATCAAAACTTAGCCCAGAACATAAAAAACAGCTTGATGACCGTTTGTTTTCAAATGGTTTTAATGGTTATGTGGAATTAGAAAGCTGGCTTAGAGAGTTGGGCTATGAAATCAGTAAATCCGCCATTCATCGCTATGGGCAAAAGTTGGAGCGAAAATTATCCGCCATCCAAGCCAGCACTCAGGCATCGCTGATGATTGCCGAAGCTGTGCCTGATGATGGCGATGCACGCTCGCAAGCCGTTTTGTCTTTGGTGCAGACCGAGCTTTTTAATGCGTTGGTTGCCTTGCAGGATTTGGACGATGATGACAGCATTGACCCTGTCAAGCGTTTATCAATGATTACCAAAGCAGGGAAAGGCATTAGCGAGATTGTCAAAGCATCTGTACTGCAAAAACAGCACGCCCTAGATGTGAAAGAAAAAGCAGAAAAAACCGCCCAAGAGGTTGAAATCATCGCCAAAACAGGTGGGCTGTCTGACGAAACCGCCAATCTTATCCGTGCCAAAATTTTAGGGATTGCCGACTGATGAAGCCAAACGCACTTGCCCAATCTATCAAAGTCGCCAACGCTCCAAGCGTGCTTTTACCCTATCAACAAAAATGGGTTGCTGACCAGTCTGAGGTCAAAATCTTTGTCAAATCACGGCGTATCGGTGGCTCGTGGGCAGAAGCTGGCGAGTCCGCCCTAGAAGCGAGCCGAACACACGGACAAGACACTTGGTATATTGGCTATACCAAAGATATGGCGATTGAGTTTATTCGTGATGTGGCGGACTGGGCGAAATTTTATAGCCTTGTGGCAGGCGAGATAGAAGAACACGAAGAAATCTTTGAGAACGGAGACGAGAAAAAGGCGATTTTGGCGTTCACAATCAAGTTTGCCAGTGGTTTTCGTGTTACTGCCCTGTCATCATCGCCCAGAAACTTGCGTGGTAAGCAGGGGCGTGTCGTCATTGATGAGTCGGCTTTCCACGATGATTTGCCCGAATTGCTCAAATCCGCCTTAGCTCTGACAATTTGGGGTGGGTGCGTGCGGATTATTTCCACGCACAATGGCGTGGATAATCCTTTTAATCAACTGGTGGAAGAAGTTAAGGCAGGTAAATTGCCGTACAGTTTGCACACTTGTACTTTTGATGAAGCATTGGCAGAAGGCTTATATCAACGCATTTGTTTAAAACGGGGTATTGAGTGGACACCACAGGGCGAAACCGAATGGGCGGACAAAATCCGTGCGATGTATGCCGATAATGTGGACGAAGAGTTAAACTGCATTCCCAAAAATAGCGGTGGACGGTGGCTGTCTCGCCCACTCATTGAGCAAGCGATGTCGGCTGATACACTGATTTTTGTCTATAAACGAGACAATGAGTTTAACTTACAAGACGATTTTTATCGTGAAAATGACTGTGTGGACTGGTGCGATGAGCATTTATCAGACTTTTTAAACCAACTCCCCAAAGGCAAAGTCTTTATTGGGGGCGACTATGGGCGAAATGGCGACTTAACCGATTATGTGCTGGCGGTGCAAACCACTGATTTAAACTTGCAATGCGTGGGCGTGGTGGAGCTTGAAAATATCCCCTTTACTCAGCAGGAGCAGGTTTTAAATTATATCTGCGATAGGGTGGAAAAATCCTTGACTGGTATGGCGTTGGACGCTCGTGGCATTGGGGCAAGCAATGCCGAAAAAGCCCAGCACCGCTATGGCGTGGACACGGTGGAATGTGTCAAATTTAGCCAAAAATGGTACAGCCTAAATATGCCCCCATTCAAGGCAGGGCTTGAAGATAAGGTGCTATTTAATTTGCCCAAACACGAAAACACACTCTCGGATTTACTCGCCTTTGAAATCATTGACGGCATTCCAAAACTGCCCAACCGTAAGAACAAAGGCGAAAACGACCAAGCACGGCACGGCGATATGGGCATTGCGTTGGTGCTTGCCTATTATGCTTTTAAAAATATTGACAATGGTGGGGCGGACATACGCATTCACACCGCCAAACCACGAGAATCCGCCAAATTATTAAGGGGTTTTCGTGGTTTTGGCAGTATGTTACGAGGATTTAGACGATGAAAGGTTTATATTTGGGCAATGAATTTGTCTCTTTTACCGAACTTAGAAACAGCAAACAACCACACCTAAGACAAATCGCCAGCCGTAGCACGGTAAGCGGTTTTGGCTCGCTCAATAGCGTTTTGCCCAATCCTGACCCTGTCTTAAAAAAGATGGGGAAGGATATACAGGTGTACAAGGAAATCAAAGCCGAAGCAGGGGTTAAGGGTTGTTTACGTAGACGAAAATCGGCGGTGAAATCTAAGGCGTGGCGAATTGTGCAAGATGATGCCACACCTGAAACCACCGAACGCATTAACCGTATTTTTAAGAATTTGCCTTTATCTAGAATTATTGGGGCGATGGCGGACGCAAGCTTTTATGGCTATCAGCCCTGCGAAATCTCGTGGGCGTATCAAGACGGTGCGTGGTTGCCGATGGACATTCAGGCAATGCCCCCTGATTGGTTCTTTTTTGACTCAGATAACCGCCTAAGATTTAAGGATAAAGATGCAGGGCAAGATGGCTTAATCGTGCCAGAACGCCGATTTTTATTGCCACGTCAAGACCCTACTTATGAAAATCCCTATGGCGAACCTGACGCATCATCGGTATTTTGGGCGACAACTTTTAAACTCGGTGGTTTAGACTTTTGGGTAAGATTTACTGAAAAATACGGCAGTCCGTGGGTCATTGGCAAATATGGCAAAAACTATGACATTGAACAACAGCAAATCCTATTGGACAATTTGTCATCAATGGTACAAGATGCGGTGGCGGTCATTCCTGACAATTCCACGATTGAGATTATGGAAGCAGGTGGCAAAAGTGCGTCATCAGATGCCTTTGAAAAGTTTTTGATGTTTTGCCGTAGTGAGGTCAATATCGCACTACTTGGGCAAAACCAAAGCACCGAAAGCAACAGCAACCGTGCCAGCTCGCAAGCAGGGGCAGAAGTGGCATTTGAGATTGCATTAGCCGATTGTGAAATTGTCGCTGAACAACTGCAAACCTTGATTAACTGGATTGTGGATTATAACTGGGGTGGTATCGCTCCACGATTTGAGTTTTTTGAAGACAGCAACGGTGGGCTTGAACAGGCTCAACGAGATGTTGCTCTGAGCCAAGCAGGGCTAAAATTATCATCACAATATTTTATGCGTGAGTACGGTTTACAAGATGGCGATATTACTGATGTGGGCGTAGGCATGGCAGAACAACAATCTTTTGCCGAAGCCAGTCCCAAACCCCAAAGCGATTTTGTCAGTAAAACAGCTGATGAATTGGCAACCCACGCCAATCCCTATCTTGACGAAATGGTGGGGCGATTAAAGAAAATTGTCAATCAAGCCCAATCTTTTGCCGAATTGCAGGACAATATCGTCAATGCGTTTGATGAGTTAAATGCCGATGAAATGGTCAAAGTAATGGAAATTGCTTATACACTTGCGGAACTCAAAGGACGGAGTGAGATATGAAATTACATCTAATTTTAACCGCATATTTGTTATGCAATGCGTTTTGCTCCATCTATAGTGAGCCTGCTCATCATGCGTTGATGTATCTCTAAGGTGGTAAAATGACTAAAATCTCAGGACAACGTCTGCCCTTTCAAGAGCAAATTGACTTTTTACGGCAAAAGGTGCGAGTACCGACCGCCACTTACAAGGATTTAACACAAGCCCAACACGACAAAGCCTTTACAGTCGCAGGGGCGATGAAAGCCGACCTACTTGCCGACCTACACAATGCAATACAAAAGGCGGTAGCGGGCGGACAAGCCTTTCACGAGTTTCAAGCCAATTTTGACGACATTTTGGTGAAAAAGGGTTGGCTTAATGATAAAGACAAAGATTATAAGGCATGGCGTGCCAAAGTTATTTATCAAACCAATCTACGCACGTCCCACATGGCAGGACGGTACAAACAGATGACCGACCCTGACGTATTAAAGGCTCGCCCTTACTGGCGGTATCGCCACAACACGGTGGAAAATCCCCGTCATCAGCACAAATCTTGGGACGGCTTGGTGTTGCCAGCCGACAGCCCTTTTTGGCAAACCAACTATCCGCCTAATGGCTGGGGTTGTCGTTGTACCGTAGAAGCCATTAACGAGCGTGAACTTAAAAGAATGGGCAAAGAAAAGCCTGATGAACTCCCTGCCAACTATGCCGACAATGTGGGGGAGAGTTTTGACGGTGTGGCAGGGGCAAGCTGGTTTCCTGATGTGGATAAATACCCTTATCAAGTCGCCAAGTCTTTTGTGGCGGACAATATGCGAGACGGTGTTTTTATTAGGTGGCTTTCTCGGATTGAAAATCAGCTTGACGACTATAAAAAAGACACGCCTGATTATGATAAACTACCCAAACAAGAGCGGATTGACGGCTTTCGTGAACTTGACCAAAAAGAAAGCTATCCTGTGGCGGTGCTTAGTCCAGACCAAATGCAGATGCTTGGTGTATCTACGCAGACGGTGCTATTTAGTGAAAATGATGCCCTAAAACAAGCCATTAGCCGAGACGGTAACACGGGTTTTGAGCCGACTGATTATTATTATGTGCAGTATTTACTGGATAATGCCGTGCTTATCGTGCGTGAATATGATAAGAAAAATAACCGATACCGACAGCAGACAACTTGGGTTGAGGGTATTCGTGATGACGGAAAACGCTATCTTGCTATCATTCATCAAACGGCAGACGGTGCAGGCGTGTATCTAAAATCCTATCGCTTGGACAGTAGTAAAGATGAAAAACTTAAAAATAAAGGCGTGGTGCTTTTTGAGAAATAAATAGCACCTGTAAAGACGCTCCCCAATCTTTCAAAGCCAACTTCCAGCAACATTTTCAAAAGAAAATGGGACGCAACAGGGAGACTCATTGCCGTTATGGAACAGGTGCTGATTTAATTCTAAACCATATCAAGAGAAAAGACAAGTGTTATTACAATTTGAACTGACAAATACCAACAACGAAATAAATCAAATCATTAACGTATTAGGCGGTAGTGGACAACAAGCCCTACTTAAAGACATCGGCGAACACTTAACCAACACCACCCAAGACCGCTTTCGCACTTCTACCGACCCCAATGGCAACCGTTGGCAAGCCAACAGCTCAGTTACGCTGTGGCGTGGCTTGGGCGATGCCCATTTTAACAAAAACGGCACGGTAAACAAAAAAGGACGAAACCGCTTTAATAGCAAAAAGCCGTTGGTTGGCTTTGGACAAACTGGCGGTACACTAAGAGACAGCATTCACTATCAGCTTGGTAATGGCGAAGTGTTTGTCGGCTCAAATCTTATCTATGCCCCGATGATGCACTTTGGCGGTACAAAAGCCCAGTTTCCACATTTGTGGGGCGACATTCCTGCTCGTCCGTTTCTTGGTGTGTCGGTCGCTGATGAGACCGAAATTAAAGAGATTGTCAAAGACCATTTGAACCTATAACCAAAAATCGCCAAAAACAGGGGTTTTAAG
Organism: Moraxella equi; assembly: GCF_002027555.1. Lineage (GTDB taxonomy): Bacteria > Pseudomonadota > Gammaproteobacteria > Pseudomonadales > Moraxellaceae > Moraxella > Moraxella equi. Next base: position 23,209 of record NZ_MXAP01000127.1, on the reverse strand, counting down.
CGTTTTAAAATACCAAATGGTACATTTGCCCCACCTTATCCCAAAACACGCCAAAAAGGGCTTTATAAATGCGTGTAAATCTATCAGCACACCCAACTCATCACACGCATTTTAAAACCCAATCAAACCCCACCAAAAAACTTTAAAACAAGTTAAAAGACCGCCCAAAAAATCTTTGTCATACTATGCCCATTGTTTCACTTCAATGGGCTTTTTTATGAACAAAATCACCAAAGAATTTTTGGAGAGTGAGATTGTAGATGTTGCCTACAATCGCCTATCCAAAACATTAACGCATTGTGCCATTACCGTCAAATGTGGCTTTGTCTTTACGGGCGAGAGTGCCTGTGTTGATGAAAGTACATTTGACGAGCAAATCGGTCGCCAAATTGCCTACGACAATGCCTTTAAATCAATGTGGCAACCTTACGGCTTTTGGCTTGCCAAAACAAAGGAGTAACTGATTGATGAAAAAAATCAAAATCTTTAAAGCTGGCAAGCACACCAGTATGGAGGGCGATACCATTGATTATACGCCCCAAATGCTCGCTGACTGCGTTGCCAGTTATGCCGAAAACCTGCACCAAGCTCCATTAGTTTTAGGACACCCCAAGCACGATGACCCTGCCTACGGCTGGGTAGAGAAGTTGGAACTGGACAAAAACAATGTGCTTTGGGCATACGCAAAACAAGTGGACGCATCTTTTGCCGAAAGTGTCAATCAAGGCAAACACAACAAAGTGTCGCCAAGTTTCTACCTGCCCGACAGCCCCCAAAACCCCAAAAAAGGCACGCTATATCTGCGTCATATCGGATTTTTGGGCGGTCAAGTGCCTGCCGTGAAAGGCTTAGGCTCGGTACAATTTGCGGAGAATGAAAATGGCACAGCGTCTTTTAGTGAGCCTTTGGAAGGCAAGCCAGACGATAATAAGCCAGCTCAGATTGATTTTAAATCCGCTCTATCATTTTTACAAGAGTATATCAAAAATGACCCTTCACAATTGGATAGCATTCTCGGGCAGATTAGTGTTCAAAAAGATGATAAAAAATCTGATGAAAAAAGTGAGCGTGAAAAAGCCCTTGAAAAACAGCTTGCAGACTTACAAAAGAAAATTGCTGATGACAAAGCAAAAGAGACGGCAAGCCAAATTCAAGACTTTGCAGAAGGCTTGGTTAAATCAGGGCAACTGCCTCCAAAGCTAAAATCGCAGGTGGTGGAAGTGATGACGGCTGGCACGGCTCACACAGCCAGTTTTAGCGAAGGTGGCGAGCAGTCGCTCACGGACGCATTGAAAAAACTGTTTAGCGAATTGCCAAAAAATGCCAGTTTCGCTGAATTTCACAAAGGCAACCGCACCACAGACGATAAAGAAAGTCCGCTGATGCGTGACGCCAAACGCCGTGCCAAAGAAAATCAATCTTAATCTAGGAGAAAATGATGGCAACTTATCAAGAACCGATGTACCTATCTGATGTGCTTTTGACCGAAGTCGCTCGGGGCTGGACAACCCAAACTATCAAAGTCAAAACCGACACCGCCCTTGCGATTGGCACGGTGCTGTACTATGTGGACGGACAAGACTACCTAACTGCCGAACCGTCCGATTATACACGAGTGGCAGGTATTTTGGCGGAGAAGGTAGAGTCATCTGATGATGTCAAAACCAGTCTTGCCATTGTGCGTGGGGCGGTGGTTGCCACCGAAAATCTGATTTTCCCTAATGATGTGTCCGATGACGAGAAAAAACAAGCTCTCTCCACGCTCAACACAATGGGCATCATGACACAAGGCGAGATTTTACCAATCGCTACCATATCATTGCCCGAAATTGACCGTTCCAATGTCGTAACAGGCGAAGGTTCTGGGGCGATTGGCGACTGATTTTTAACTTTTACTTAACATAGGATAATCGTATGACGACAATGAATTTATCAGACCTATTTACCCTTGCCGAACTAACAAAGGCAATCAACACCCTGCCAGCACCGCCCACTGTTTTGGGCGATAGCAAACTGTTTAAAGTGGAATCTACCAAGCATTTATTTGTCGTGGTAGAAAATCAAAATGGCAAATTGGTGCTGGTAGAAAATACTTCAAGAAATGGCGAACCTGCCAAAAAGACACACGGTAAGCGAGTTCGCCGTGTCTTTGAAATTCCCCATTTGCCAAGAGCCACTCAGCTTGCACCTGATGATTTGACCGTAGCAGGCTTTGGCGAAAGCTCTGAAAGTGATGAGCAATCCAAAGTCATCAACAATAAACTACAAGAGCTCAAAGATGACATCATCGCCACCCAAGAATATCACCGCATTGGGGCGATTAATGGGGTGATTTACGATGCAGACGGCACAACCGTCATTTATGACTTGTACAAAGAATTTGGCGTTAAACAACTAACCCAATCGCTTGGGCTTGATGACCCCAATGCCGATGTGCGGGGCAACATCATCAAAGCCAAACGCCAAGCTCAAAAGAAATTGGGCGGTGCGATAGTTAAAGATTGGAAATGCTACTGCTCTGCCGATATGTTTGACAAATTAACCGCCCACCCCAATGTGCAAAAAGCCTATGCCAATTATGCTGAAGCATCGGACAAATTGGGGGGCGATAAACGAGACGGCTTTGAGTTTGGTGGAGTTAAATTCATTGAATACGAAGTGGAAGTCATGGGGACAAATGGCAAACTTATCCGCTATATCAAAGAAGGCATAGGAAGACTTGTGCCGATTGTGGACGGACTGTTCAAAACGGTGTACGCCCCTGCCAACTATAACGAAACCGTTGGCACGCTGGGCAAAGAAATGTATGCCAAGATTGAGCCACGCAATATGGGCAAAGGCTATGACATTGAAGCCCAGTCTAATCCGTTATCGCTATGTACACAGCCTGATGCGTTGATTGAGCTGACGGCATAAGGGCAAAAAAGGGGATAAAAATGTACTGCACCGTAGCACAGGTTAAGGGCTTAATCCCAAGCGATACGCTCGTTGCCCTAACCCAAGACGACCCAACCAAGCAAACCGTCAATAATGACATCATCAAAAAGGCGATTGCCAACGCAGGAGAGCGTATCAATGCTCATTTGCGTGGGCGATACCCTTTACCGTTGGCACAAAAGTCGGATTTATTGGAAGGGATTGCGTTGGATTTGGTGCGGTATGCTTTGTATTTACGCCGTCCTGATGGGGGCGATTTGCCCAGTGCGGTGGTGTTGGCTTATAAGACCGCCAACGATGACTTAGAAAAGTTACAAAAAGGAGATTTAAGTCTCGGTATTCAAAGCACACAAAAACCCCAACCAAACCAAGTGTGGCTGGTCAAAGTACCAAAGCGCAGGTTTGATTTATCATAATGGCTTGTGCCAAGATAGAATAAATTGCAGTTCATTCTATCATACTTTTTAGGATTTTTCAAGATGTCCAAAACCCAAGCCATCATTGACGATTATATCAACAGGCTAAAAGAGCATATCAGTGATTTAGCAATCAATGAAATGCCTGATAGTCCAAGCCAATACGCCCTAAAACACCCTTTGGGGGAAATCTTGGTGCAGTATATTGGGAGTGAATTTATTGAACCTGAGTTGTCTGGTGGGAATTATCCCAACGCTCCACTGCTTGACCGCCCCCAAAGACGGCGGATTAACATTCAATTAACCCTTGTCATTCGGTCGCTTAGGGGAGCAACAAGCACCACCGCACGCCTTGATGATATTAGAAATAGCCTTAAAAAGTTTCGTCCTACTGACTGCCTAACCCAAGTGTATTTTGTGGCAGAAAGTTTTATCAGCGAAACACAGGGCATTTGGCAATACGGCATAAAAACAGCCGTTGAACTTTGGGAAATTTAATTTTTTCTTAATTTAAAATCATTTTAACTTAATATTTGGAGTAAACAATGCCAAACCAAAACCAAACCGCAGTAACTGAAATCTCAGTTACCCTTTTAAAACCCCATACCCACGCAGGGCAGTCTTATCAAGCCAATGATACCTTAACCGTATCACAGACAACTGCCGATTGGCTGATTAAAAATGGTGTTGCCGAACTTGCCAAGCCTGAAAAGGCAGATGAAAAAGCCGAACCTGCCAAACCCAAAGCCAAACCTGATACAAATAATCAATAGGAGCTATTAAATGACGACCGTTCGTAAAGATTTTAGCCGACAAGGGGCGATTTACCTTGCCGAAACACTCGGAGATGGCAAGCGTGGCGATGCCAGATGGATTGGCGATACTGGCACGGTGTCCTTGTCTATCAACGAAGAGCAAGAAGTCCGTAAAGAAAACTACACAGGTCAGCGAGCTACTTCGGTGGTGGTGCGAACAGGGCTTGAAATCTCCATTGAGATGAATATCCGCTATGCCGATGCCGAAAATTTGGCACTTGGACTACACGGCAAAACCAGCACGGTGGTGGGTGGTTCGGTAACGGACGAAGTGTTCCCAGAAACCAAAGCAGGTCGCACCATTATCCTAGATAAAGGCGGTATTTCTGCTCTTGTTATCAGTGATAATGGTGGTCAAACTTTGACCGAAAACACCCATTATCGCATTCGCTCGGACAAGGGCGGTGTGATTGAAATCTTGGATTTGGCATCGTTCCAACAGCCCCTAAAAGCCAACTATAACTACGGTGGTAGCCAAAAACTTGCCGTACTAACCCAAAAGCCTAAGCCTGTTTATCTGTTTATGGACTCAATCAATACAGTAGATAACAGTCGTGAAAGGCTACATCTGTACAAAGTAGAGTTTCAACCATTGGCAAATCTTGGCTTGATTGACGAAAGTCTGGGCGAAATTACCTTGCAGGGCAAATGTTTGCTAGATACCGTCTATCAGCTTGACCCCGAGCTTGGCGGTTACGGCAAGATTGAACTGTTGGATTGATAGCCCAACGCCAAAAGCGAATTTGAGTTCGCTTTTGGCAGTTTCACTTAAAAAGTCAAATCCGACAATTTGTCGTTTTTGGATTTTTCCCCCATTAGAATAACCAAAAAAGTCCCATTTTGGGACATTTACCCCAAAAAAGAGTAGTAAAATGGCAAAAACCCTAACTGATGATGAATTGGCACAATTAGAACGCCAAGAACAAGAACAGGCACAAGCCAAGCAGACCCAAAATGAGCCTGATTATGCACAAGATTTATCAATTTTATTCCCTAACCAGTCCCTACTGATTGGTGGCAAAACCGTCAAACTCAAAGAATACGCCTTTGTAGAATGGCTTGCTTTACGCCAAACTTACGCCCCATTTATTGCCAAATTTACCGCCCTTATGACCGCAAGCGATGATGTATTGGTGGACGATGTTTTGGCATTTTTTGAAGATGAATTTGCCGATTTAAAGGGCTTATTATTGGCAAGCCTTGACGAACCTGCCGACTTTTTGGACAGTTTGACCCTAACCGAAATGGAAAGCCTAATGCTTGGCTGGTGGCAGGTCAATAAGCATTTTTTTATGAAAAGCGTGGTGCGAGCGGTGCGAAAAAATCAAACCAAAAGCCAGTCGGCTGGGGCGTGATTGTTCAAACCCTTGTCGCCAATGGACATAATTTTGGGGCGATTGGGGGCTATACCGAACGGCAAATTGAGCTGTTTTACCACACCATTGTCAAGAGCCAACACGCCCAAAAAGCCGACACCATTGAAGCGGTGAATTTGGGCTTTAATGGTGGCAAAGAAACCACGCAGTATCTAAAAGAATTGAGAAATGGGGCTTTTTAGCCCTATTTTTTGTAAGAAAACCTTTTACAGGAGCATCTGATGGCAAATAACCTAGAATTAGCCCTACGAGTGCGTGCTGATGTCGCCCAAGCGGTCAGTCAGTTAAACAATTTGCAAAGTCAAATCTCAGGCACAGGACAAACAACCACCACCGCCCAAAATCAATCCACCCAAGCAACCAACCAAACCACACAAGCCATCAACCAACAAGCACAGGCGTTGGACAATGCCAGTAACAGCCTTGATTTGGGTGGTAGCATTCGCCAAACCGAGCGACTTGGACAAGCGATGAGCGACACCGCAAGGGCTACGCAAAATACGGTCAATATCAACGAACGAATGGAGCAGTCGCTCCGCTCGCTCACGCCCCATTTTATGAGCTTGATTGGGCTATCAGGTGGGCTTTTGACTGCCAGTCTGAATGCCGTAGAAAAAGCGGTGGAGCTTAAAAATCTCTCCACCATTTCAGGCATGAATGTTGAGCAATTCCAGTATTATGTGGCAGGAGCAAAAACGGTCGGTGTAGAAATGGACAAATTGTCCGATATTTTTAAGGACACCAGAGATAAGGTGGGCGACTTTTTGACAACGGGCGGTGGCGAACTCCAAGACTTTTTTGAAACCATTGCCCCACAGGTTGGCGTAACTGCCGAGCAGTTTCGTCATCTCAGCGGTGCGGACGCTCTGCAACTGTACGTAAACAGCCTACGAGAAGCCAATGTTTCCGAAAACGAGATGATTTTTTATATGGAGAGTATCGCTGATGAGGCATCGGCACTTTTGCCCTTGCTTAATGAAGGGGGCGAAGGCTTTAAAAGATATGGCGAACAGGCACGGCAAGCTGGGGCGATTTTAAGTCAAACAGCGGTCAATGATGCCCTTAAAGCCAAATCTGCCATTACAGAGTTTAGCAATGAAATGCAAGGCGTGGGCAATCGCATTGTGGTTAATCTGATTCCTGCCTTGCAATTTGTCAGTCAGCACCTTGATGCACTTGTTAAGGCAGGGATTGTGGTGGCAAGCGTATTTGCAGGGCGAATGACAGCATCAATGGTGGCGACTACGGTGGCGTTTATCGCAGGGCAAGCCGAAGCCATTCGTTATCAAATGGCTCTGGCTCGTATGGCAGATGTGTCAGCACTGACCGCCACACGCCTAAACGCCCTAACAATGGCATCACGAATGCTGACGGCAAGCGGTGGCTTGATTGGGCTTGGGGTGGCGGTGGCAAGCATTGTCGCTGGCTTTCTGCTTATGAAAAAATCGTCAGACGATGTGGTAATAAGCCTTGATGACCAAAGAAAATCGGTGGCTGAGTTAAAAGCGGAATACAGTCAGCTTTCTGAAATCCAAAAACGAGTTAAATATGGCGAACAACTGGATAAAATCAATGAACTCACAAAGGCATACCACAAACAAGCCGATGCCCTAGAAGGGGTTATTTTGGACAGTAAGGGGTTTTATCGTGCCAGCATTGAGCAACAAGACCAGATATATGCTCTCGTTCAAGCATATAAAAATGGCACGCTGTCTGCCGAACAACTCGCCAATGAGCTTAACAAATTAGGCTTTGTCAGCGATGAGTTAAAGCGTAGAATTGATAAACAAGCCACCGCCACCCAGCTTGCCAAAAACGAGCTGGACAATGCCAATGATGTATTATCCGCCTATCAAGGCAAAACCCTATCCGCTACATCTGCCACCAACGGACTGTCTAGTGGGCTTGACAATGTTGGCAGATCCGCCGAAAAAACCACCGCCAAGATTGGTGAATTGTCCAAGCAGTATAAGGATTTAATGGAGCAGACCAAAAAAGATATTTTTGAGCTTGAAATAACCAATGCTCTTATTCAAAAACACGGGTTTGAGCCAGAACGAGCGAGTGCCATTGCCAAAGCAAGAAGTGCCAAAGGGTCGGACTTAACCAAAGACGACATTGCCTTGATTGACAGACATTTGTCCGCCCAAAACAAACATGCCGAATTAACCAAAAAAGATGAACCCAGCACCACAAGTGCCAAAAAATCTACCGCCCCTCGAGTAGTGGGCATTGTGGGCGATACAGGCATTGGGGCGACACACCTAGACATTCGCCGTGCGGACGGCAAAAAGCCTACCCAGTCCGACCTTGACCGCTTTCGGGCAGGGGGCAAAAAGCTGACCGATTATCGCATGACATCAGGCTATGGTCATCGCAATATCAATGTGGAAGGTGCGTCCAAATTTCATAAAGGGCTTGATTTTGCCATTGCGAAGGGTACGGAAGTAACCACCACCGTCCCTGTCAAAGATGTTAAAAAATGGTATGATAAAAAAGGTGGCTGGGTTAGCGAAGTCATGTTTGAAGATGGTTTGGTGATGAAGCTATTACACCAAGACCCGTCCATGCAAAAGAAAGTCATGGGTGGGTCAAGTGGCTCATCATCAAGCGGTACATCAAAAGTTAAAAATGAGAAAAAATACAACTATACAAAAGATGAGATTATTGCATTAAAGCGTGTGCAGGGGCTTATTTATGGCAACTCTGGCTTGGCAGACTTGGCAAGAAAACATGGTGTGCCAGCAGAGCTTTTGGCAGGTTTAATGATGCAAGAGTCAAAGGGGTTGCAGTATGCTAAAAGCCCAACGGGGGCATTGGGCTACTTTCAGACAACCAGTTCTTATCGCACAGACATGAAAATGTCAAAAGAAGACAGTTTTGATTTGAAAAAATCAGGAGCAAAAGCCATTGAGTTTTTGGCAAAATCTTATGAACAGTTCGGTAACTGGGAAGATGCCATTCGTTCCTATAATGCAGGGCGTGGCGGTGCGTCTCAGTTTGCTCGCACAGGTAAGGTTAAGGGTAGTAAAGCTCGCAACAAAGAAGTGCGTGAATATGTCCCAAAAATCGCAAAGTGGTCGGCATGGTTTGGGGGTGATGAAGCATTAGACCGTGAGCATGATGCACGCCAAAATCTTGCTTATATCCAAGCCCAAAACGACATCATCAAAGAGCAAGAGCGAAAAGCCAAAGAAGAAGCCGAAAAGCAAGCCGAGCTAGAATATTACTATGCCAGTGAACCCATTAAACTCAAAACTGATTATGAAAAGCAGGTGGCAGACATTAAGTCGGCAGGGTTTGAGCCAGCCCAAGAAACCGAGCTTTTGCAAAAGGCGGAGCAAGAGTACCAAGATAAGCTGACCCGTCGCCCAGAGATTTTGGGGCGAGCATTGGGAGCGGTTAAACAGCTTGAACAAGACTTTTTGGGGGCGACAGTCAGTGAGCATGAAAAAACCATGCATGACATAGAGCATAAATACGATGACTTGCTTGCCGACATCAACGCCTTAAAAGAGCTTGCCATTGACCCTATGCAACTCTCCGAGTTGACCGATGCTGAACATAAAATCCGCTTGATTATTGATAAGGAAAAATTAAAGGCAGAATACGACAATGCAATGGCGGAGCTCGATAAAATGCAAGCAAGCAAACAACAACAGCTTGATATTCTACAACAACGCTATGACAACACCAACATGACCGCCCACGAATTTCACACCCAAAAACAGGCGATTGATACAGAAATAAACCCCCAATTACAAACAATGGCGACTTATGCCCAACTACTCGCCCAAAGTCTAGGCGATGCCTTTTCGGTGGAAAAATTAGGGCTATTTATTGACGGCTTAAACCAAGCTCAAAGCAGTTTTCAGCAGTTTTTACCAACCGCCGAACAGTTAAATGACCGCATTACCAATGGGCTAACAGACGCATTTTTTGCGTTTGCAGACGGCACAAAGTCGGCTGAACAGGCTTTCCGTGAATTTGCGTCCAGCTTTTTTAGAGAAATCGCCCAAATGATTTTAAAACAGATGATTTTTAATGCCATTTCAACCGCAGGTAAGGCAGGTGGTGGTGGCTGGGGTGCAATGGTGGCTGGGGTGCTTGGCTCGGCTTTTGGCGGTAAAGGCTATGCAACAGGTGGCTACACAGGCAAAGGCGGAAAATACGAGCCAGCAGGTATTGTTCATAGAGATGAATTTGTTATCCGAAAAGAGATGACCAACCAAGTGGGGGCAAAAGAATTTTTGGCACAATTTAACCACTATGGAATGAACGCCATTAAAGGCTTGCAGGGCTATTCAAGTGGGGGATTGGTGGGGGCAAGTATGCCACAAATCTTTGCTCCAAACATCCAAGCACCAAAGCTGTCTAGCCCCAGCGAAAAAATTGCCCAATCCACCAGTCTAAACAATCAGCAAAATTTTTACCTTGTAGATGACCCGAGCCGAATTTTGGATACGCTAAGTTCATCACAAGGGCAAGAAAACTTAGTGGTAATGATGAGCCGTGACCCTGAAAAGTTTAAAACCGCCCTGCGGTTGTAAACGGACTATAAAATAGCTTTAAAATGGGTTAAAAGACGGTTTAAAAAACTTAGGTTATGATAGCCTAAGTTTTTTTATGATTAAAAATAGGTCAATCAAAATGCCACACGACATCGGTTTTGTAACCGCCCAAGACGGTAAACCTGCCCACTATCAAATGCTCCAAAAAATCAAAGACTTAGCTTTACGGTCAGGCGATTGGCAGTTATTGCGAGAAGACATCAGTACCGACAATCACGAAATTATTTTAAAGGGGCGTGGGTATAGTCAAAAAGAAGAAATTTTTGTTGGTGTGCGTACTTATCAAAACCCACAAGCCGATTATTATAATTTGGCGGTGGCGACTTTTACAGGCTATGTGCCGTCCAATCCCTTTGACAATCAACCGTCCGCTAAGATTAGCGGTGTCCCTGCTCACAACCAACGCATTGATTATTGGCTCACCGTCAATCCCCAACGCATAGCATGCTGTATGAAAGTTGGCACGCCTGTGTATGAGCATTTTTATATTGGCAAATTTTTGCCCTATGCTCGCCCATCGCAATATCCGTACCCAGTCGTGTGTGCAGGAATGCTTAATGGCACGCCCACCACTCGTTTTTCAGACACATCGCACAGTATGCCCTACAAAGGCGACCGCCGAAATTTTGCCATGCGGTTTAATACAGGCGTGTATACACAGCCTGAGTGCTACCCCTACAATTCATCAGCATTGGCGAGCAGTCGGCAAATTAGGGACACCAATGGCATTTATCCACTCATGCCGATTATTTTGACCGATAAAGATGGTATTTATGGCGAGCTGGACGGCGTGCGATTTGTCAGTGGCTTTGACAATGTAACTGAAAATACCTGCGGTGATGAATGGGTGGTGTTGCAAGATGTAGGGCGGACGGGCTTTAATGATTATATTGCGTTAAAAATGGATAAATAAGGGGGTAAATATGGCATATTATTCAGGGCTTTGCACCAGCTTTCAAAATCTTACTGATGTACTTGTAGAAAAATGTCAAGCTCATGGCTGGACTTGGCGAGATGAGATTTTAAGCAAAGACAACTTGTTTGTAAAAATCTCGGTTAAAGAGCAAGTAGAAAGTAGTTTTTGGGGGCAACATCAGGGCATCACGCTCACAGGTGGCACAGGCAAAATCGGCACGGAGCTTGTCAATCCGTCTAGCCGTGTACGACTGGGGCAAACAGGGATAGGCTATAACGTCCCACCACGCTTTTTTCCTGCCAATTATCATTTATTTATCTTTGTTGATGAAGTCTATTTGGTCATGAAGTTTGATGTAGATAGATTTTACCATCTCACCTTTGGTAAATCATTATTCATCAAAGGTACACAGGGCAATGGGCTATGGCTGTCTGCCAATGCGTGCTATTACCGAGCCAGTTCGTCTAGACTGCCAGAAACGGTTTATATTGGCAAAACATATGGTGGCAGTAGTGGCACGCACAGCTCGTCAGCTTTTGCCCCCTTTTGGAATAGAAGCAATTGGAGTGATGACTGGTCAAATGCTACCATTTGTCATGGCATTGGCGGAGTGTTGTGGTCGTCAGGCACTAGCCGTGCTTATGCCAGTTTTGAGCCACTCATTGACCGCTTACCCACCGCTCATTTTGCAGATAGTCCGCTATTGCCGTATAACGTTTATCTTGAACGCCCCGAAAACAAAATGAGTCTAATTTGTCAATTTGCCAACGCTCGTTTTTTACGCATTGACAACCACGAACCCGAGCAAATCATCACACTCGGGCATGAGCGTTGGATTGTTTTTCCGTTCTATCGCAAAGACATCAGCGTGCGAGACGGCACGGACGGCTCGGGCAGGTCGTTCGACCATACGGGGACATTTGGCTGGGCAATTCGTTATGAAGGTGCGTAATGGCAAACATTGACTATGTGGTAACGCTGTCGCCCAATCACGCCCTAAACGAATACCTGACGAGCGACTTTGATTTGGCGGTGGGTGGAGTATGGTATCCAGTCAGCACCGCCCGAAACACCCGAGTCAGCGACATCATCGCCCACCCACTCACATCAAACATTCCTGTCAGCACGCACCCAAAACCACTTGATTTTGTCGTGGCTCACAGCTTTGTGGACGATTTTTATCATCGTATTCATATTGACAATTTGCAAGCCGATTTGGGCGTGGTTGCCAGTAAGCAGGTCATCAATTTTGCCCTGTGGAATGCGTATTTTGAACCCCTTGACTTAAAACGCATTGATGGCTTGACGGCAGGTGTGTATTTTGACAACCACGACCTGCCACCCTTAGTTTTTCAGGCATTGGAAGAGCGGTCGTGGCAACTGCATATTTTACCAGACGGGGACGCACAGCTTAATTTGGATTTGGCGTGGCGATTTGTCGGCAAGGTAAGCCAAAACGCCTATCAAGTAGCAAGCAAACTGAGCGGTCAAAGGGTCATCGGCTTTGCGTGGCTCATTGACTGGGATAAGGGCGTGAATGAGAGCCTAGCGTGGCACACCGATATTTTGCAATCCCAAACAGGACACGAGCAACGCCGTAGCTTACGCCTTGCCCCACGCCAAACGCTTGATGTGAATTTATTGCTATACGGTCAAGAACGCACGCTGTTTGACTTAGCAATGACCGCTTGGGCGAGTAAAAATTTTGTTGTGCCGATGTGGTTTCATCAAGCCTATTTGACGACAAAAATTAACAGTCAAAGCCGTGTCATTCTTTGCGATACCACCCAAATTCCTTATGGCAATTTTCAATACATTATGCTTATCAAAGACGCATTTTCTTATGAAGTGGGCGAAGTGGGAGCGGTCAATGACGATCAAATCATTTTAAAACGCCCATTGCAACACGCTTGGGAGCGTGGCACGCAGATTTTCCCTGCTCTGTCTGCCCAATTAAATGGCTTGCCAAGATTGACTAAGCACAGCAGTCAAGTAATGCAAACGGCGGTCAGCCTACAAGCGGTGGACGGTGTGAACCTGCCAGACCCTGTCAAGCCTGACACATTTAGGGGCAACCCTGTTTTATCCATTGCCCCCAACGAAGTGGACAACTTGACCCATTCTTACGAACGCTTGCAACAACAACTGGACAATTTGTCAGGTCGTCCTTTGCTTGTGGACAGTGCCAACGCCAGTTTTTCATTATTCCAGTACCGTTGGTTTTTGGTGGGGAGTGAACAGCACGCTACTTTTTATGCGTGGCTGAATTTACTTAATGGACGACAAAAAGCGGTGTGGTTGCCGACTTTTAGCGATGATTTACAGCTTATCAAAGCCATATCAGGCACTCGTCTAGAAGTCGCAAATTGTGGTTACACAAAATTTGGGCAAAGGCAAAACGGACGGCAATTTGTGCAGATTGAATTACATAATGGCGAACGATTTTATCGCAAAATTGTCTTATCAGAAGAACTTGGCACGGTAGAGCGATTAACGCTTGATGAGCCGTTTTTGAACAGCATTAGTCCACATCTTGTCAAACGCATTAGCTTTATGAGCCTTTGTCGTCTTAACAGCGACACCGTCAATATCGTGCATCACAATGACATACAAGGGCTATCAACGGCAGAGATGACTTTTAGGGGCATTGTTGAATAAAGAGCGTAAGAAAATGAGCTTTTATAATTTTGAAACTTCGCTACAAAACGCCCAGCCGATACGTCTATACCAATTCCAACGGGGAGCATTGCGGTGGGGCTATACTTCGGCTGACCGTGATGTGCGGTTTAATAGCATAACTTTTGTCTCGCTTTTGGGTGGGATTAAAGATGATGGCATTCGGCAAACGCAGGACAGTGGGGCGGATTTATTGACTTTAACCGTTCCTGCCAGTTCGGATTTGGCTTTGATGTACCGCCATTTTGCCCCTGCTCAGGCGGTCAATTTGACGATTTTTGATTTGCATTATCCAGAACTTACAAGCACCGAACAAGGGGCGTATTTGGCAGTTTGGAAAGGCTTTGTGGTGGGTGTGAAATTTGTGGGTGACTTTACCGCCCAAGTGCAATGCCAAAATTTGTCTGTGTCATTGGAACGCACAGGGCTTAGAAAAACTTGGAGTAAGCTATGCTCTCATCAGCTCTACGGCAAGGGGTGCAACCTAGACAGGCGGGCATTTATGAGTGAAGTGGCGGTCGTGGCGGTAGACGGTTTGGGCATTGAAGTAGCGTTGCCAAGTGATAAATCGGCAGACGACTATTTTACAGGCGGTTATATGGAATGGTCGTCTGAATACGGCACAGAGCAACGGGGCATTGAACGGCAAATTGGCAACCGCTTGCAACTGTTTGGCGGTGTGCAGGGCTTGGCGGTTGGGCAGACGGTCAAAGTCTTTGCAGGGTGCAACCGCACTTTTAACACCTGTATCCATAAATTTGCCAATTCGGACAATTATGGCGGTAGTCCGCATATGCCCCATAAGTCGCCCTTTGACGGCACGCCAATTTTTTAGGAGTATAAAATAATGTGGGTACAAGTTGCTTTATTTGTCGCATCGCTGGTCATCAGCTATCTACTACAACCCAAGCCACCCCAAGCCAAGCCGTCTGCTTTTGATGACATTAAATTTCCTACGATTGATGATGGCACGCCACGCATGGTTGTCTTTGGCGATGTATGGCTGACGGATTGGTGTGTGATTGGGGCAGGTAATTATCGCACCAGTCCGATTGTCAAAAAGCAAAAAGGGTTGTTCGGCTCAAAACGCCAAACGGTGGGACATCGCTACTTGATGTCGCTTCACATGGGGCTGTGCATGGCAATGGACGAGCTTTTACAAATCAAAGTTGGCGACCGTGTGGCATGGCAAGGGGTTGGCGGTAGTGCCAACCAGAGTCACATTCGCATTCACAAGCCCGATTTGTTTGGCGGAGATGACAAAGAAGGGGGCATTGATGGCACGCTCATCATCATGAAAGGGGCGAGCGACCAACGACCACTCCCCCAGTTGCAACAAATGTATAACAGTCCAGTCCCTGCTTATCGTGGGGTGGTAACATTCTTTTTTGATGGTATGGTATGTTCAGGCTCGCCTTATCCAAAGGCGTGGGCGTTTCGTGTCCGCCGTACAGAATGCGAGTGGTATAATGAAAAAGCAACGATTTGGCTGAACGATGACAAAGGTGGGCAAATTAAGGCGATGAACCCTGCCCACATCATCTTTGAAGCTCAAACCAACGAAGACTGGGGGCGTGGTACAGACATTGGACAGCTTGACTTGGATAGTTTTAAAGAGTGTGCTGATATTTTGTACGATGAGAAATTTGGAATGTGCATTGCGTGGAAACGCCAAGACACCTTAAAACAATTTATCCAGCAAATCCTTGACCACATTGGCGGTGCGTTGATGATTGACCGCACCACAGGGCTTTGGAAACTCGTGCTTATTCGTGAAAGCGATAGCCCTGACAGCTTGCCAAGTTTTGACTACAGCACAGGTATGCTCCGCATAGAAGAAGACAACAACTCATCCAATGACTTAGTAACAAATCAGCTTGTTGTCAGTTATACAGACCCTGTGAGCAATGAAACTCGCACTGTGCGAACGGAAAATCTTGCCAGCATTCAGCGAGACGGCATAATTTTACAAAACAAAACCTATGTCGGACTGCCAACGAGCGATTTGGCAGGGCGTGTCGCCAGTCGTGATATGAAAATTATCCAATCGCACCTTAAAAAGTTTAAAATCGTGCTGGACAGACGAGCCTATGCCTTACAACCTGCGTCTGCTTTTGTACTCAAAATCCCCCAAAGGGGCATTGAGCGTATGATGATGCGTGCGGTGCGTGTAGAACACGGCACGCTGACCAATGGCGAAATCACGGTAACCGCCGTCCAAGATGTGTTTGGTTTGCCACGCACCACTTATAGCCAAGTTCAACCAAGCCTATGGATACAGCCAAGCCTTAGCCCAGAACCGATTGTCAATGCACGGCTTTGGCAGTTACCTTATCCGCATTTATTGGAAGTATTTAGCCCTGAACAGCTCGCCCTAAATTCGGATGGCTATGCCCTTGTGCTGGCAGAACGCCCCAATTCTTTGCAACAAGGCTTTGAAATGTGGGCAAAAACCACAGGCGAGCCAAGCGAGCAGTACGTAGGGCAAGGGCAATTTGTCAGTCGTGGTATGGTGCAAAATGCGGTTCATCAGACCAGTCAAATTACCACGCTAACCCTTGATACTATTGGCGTGATGAGTATTGGACAATGTGCCTTGTTGAATGATGAAATCGTACAAATCCAAGCCATTAATTTTGACAACCGCCAAATCAGCGTTAAACGGGGCTGTATGGACACCGTGCCAACCGCCCACGATGAAAATTCAGCGATTTGGTTTTATGACGATGTGGCGTTGGTGGCAGAAAAGGCGGTCAAGGTAGGGCAAACGCTGACAGTTAAACTACTGTCGCAAACTTCACAAGGCACGCTGGATTTATCAAAAGCGACTGCAAATTCGCTTTTGATTGACAACCGCCACGCTCGCCCCTTTGCCCCTGCCAATGTGCAAATCAATGGGCTGTCTTACCCTAATCAAATCCAAGCTCTAAACAAAATCTCGTGGGTAGGACGCAACAAAATCAGCCAAAACACCGCCATTTTAGACCAAACCGCCCCACATCAAGAACCTGAAACAGGGGCAATGGTCAGTCTAATCATCTCAAAGAAAACATCTGCCAATGGCTCATATCAAAGGGTGGTGCAAAAGAGCGGTATCACAGACTTTTCATTGGATATTGTTGCTGATAATCCAAGTAATGATGAGACAAAATTGGTGGTAAATTTGGACAATGCGGTTATGATAAAAGTGGAACTTTGGGCGGTTAAAGACGGACTGACAAGCTGGCAACGGCACAGCATAGAAGTGGCGGCGGGCTAATCTTTAAAATGGGTTAAAAGACCATTTGAAAGACAGTCGGTAAAATGGGCGACTTAAAAACTGGGGGCGGTGCATTGGTGGAACAATACACCGACCTTCTGACAAGCAAGCTGTCAAAAGCAAAGCCCAGCCGTTGTGTACACAACGCTGATTATTCTATCAAAAATGCAATGCCATTGCAAAATTTAAATAGGTTATTTATGAACTTTATCGCTTGTCAATCTTGCCACAAAAAGTTACTTAAAATCGCAAACTTTGACCGTTTGCAGGTCAAATGTCCAAGATGTAAGGCAATCAACAATTATCAAGCTACTTTAAGCCAAAATCCCTTGAACGCCATCAGCGTCCTGCCAGAAGTCCACGAGACTCCCAAAAATGGAGAAACTTGTGGCGAAATCCAATCAACACAATAAACCCCACAGCACCGCCCCCTTGCCCTTTATCGGGCAAAAACGGCAAATTATCCAAGTCTTTCGTAACACCCTTGACCGCATCGTGCCTGATGACGGTCAAGGGTGGACGATTATAGATGTATTCGGTGGTAGTGGACTGCTTGCCCACAACGCCAAATACCTAAAACCAAAGGCAAGGGTTATCTATAATGACTTTGATAATTTTAGCCAAAGACTTTATCACCTCTGTGACACCAACCGCTTACGACAACAGCTTTATGCCATTTTAGAGCCGTTGCCACGAGCCAAACGCATTGACGAACCTACCAAGCAAAAGTTGCTGGAAATTATCCAAAACTTTGACGGCTTTGTGGACTGCCATAGCGTTTCTACTTGGTTATTGTTTAGTGGCAACCAAATTAGCCATATTGACGAGTTGCCCAAGCACGAGTTTTATAACACCATTCGCAGAAGCGACTATCCGACTGCGGACGGCTATTTGGACGGCTTGGAAATTGTGTCGGAGAACTTTGAAATCTTGATGCCTAAGTTTTATCATCAAGATAAAACACTGTTTATCCTAGACCCACCCTACCTACGCACCAAGCAAGAAGCCTATGGCTTGGGTGAATATTTTGGTATGGTACAGTTTTTAAAGCTGATGAAGTGGGTGCGACCGCCGTATTTGTTTTTTAGCAGTACCAAAAGCGAGTTTTTGTCGTATTTGGATTATGTCAAGACACATGAACCTGAGACATGGAAACGTGTGGGGGATTTTGAAAAATTATCTTTTACGGCTCATGTCAATAACAGCTCAAAATATGAAGATAATATGGTGTTTAAAATTTAAGACCGCAGGTAGAAACCGTATTGCGTAATTTGCAATAAAAAACCGCTTAATTTATCTCAAAAATTAGGCGGTTTTATTTCGCTCGGCATCAGCAAAAGCACAATCACACC
>NZ_MXAP01000127.1:0-4799 GCF_002027555.1 Moraxella equi | reverse complement strand
TAAGTTCGGTTGGTATAACACCGCTTAGCTAAGCAGGCGGTTCTTTGGGCTTACGCACTCAACCTGCGTGGCTGGTATGGCAATCTCCAACATTGTCATACCGACCGTCTTTTTTCTTCCTTTAATAATCAGTAATTATGTCATTTTGCATTCCCCTGTAAGCCTTGTAGATAAACAGTCTTTTCACCACGCTTGACAGCCGTCAAAACTTGATTTCTTTGACCTTTGCCATCTTTTTTAAAGCCAAGATGCACCCATGCTCCATCGCCACGCTCTGGAAACTCCAAAATCAGCTGGTCAAAGGCAATCAAGCCTTTGTCTCGCATTTGTTTAACCTCTTGGGCAAATTGGGTGGAGGTGAAGTCTGTGGCATCGCAGTCAGCAGCAAGCCCCAATTTATGAGCCGAATTTTTTGAGCCTTTGACAAGCGTATTTACCCGCTCATTTCTAAACCCTGACGACACGATAATCCCAATCGGTCTTTGGTATTTTTCGTTGAGATAAGCACGCACCTTTTCTAACTGCTGGGCGGTATAGATAAGGTTGGCAAGTTCATCAGGGTTTGGCGTGTTATCGATGCCGTGGCGAATGGCGGTGCCACTACGGGTCATTTCACGATAACTAAAATTTGGTGTGAGTTTGGTTGGGTAACTTTTCGGTTTTGACATGATAGCCTCCTAATAAAATTACCGCCTTGCCCGCCAATCCCGACACCGCTCGTGGTTTTAGTGCCAATGTCTTTTTGGACGAGTTCGCCTTTCACGCTGACAGTCGCACCATTTGGAAAGCTCTATTTCCTGTCATTAGTGCTGGTTTTAAATTGCGTGTGGTCTCAACGCCCAATGGCAAGGGTAATAAATTTTATGAGCTGATGACTAATTTAAATAATAAAGCGTGGTCTCGCCACATCACTGACATTTATACCGCTGTGGCGTACGGCTTGCCACGAGACATTGATGAACTAAAAGAAGGCTTAAATGATGATGATGCTTGGCAACAAGAGTATGAATTAAAATGGTTGGACGAAGCGTCCGCTTGGCTGTCTTATGATTTGATTGACAGCGTAGAACAACGCTGGCAACATTGACAACTACATAGGCGGTGCGTGCTTTGTTGGCGTGGACATTGGCATTAGAAATGACTTGTTTGTGATTTGGGTGATTGAACAAGTGGGTGATGTATTTTGGACAAGGCAAATCATTGCAAGGAAGCGCTTTAGCTTTGCCGAGCAGGACGCACTGCTTGATGAAGTATTTGACAATTACCGTGTCGTCAAATGCTGTATTGATCAGACAGGGCTTGGCGAAAACCCGTGGAAGATGCCAAGTTTCGCTATGAGGTGGGCCGTGTGGAAGGTGTGATTTTTAGCAGTTCCACCAAGCTAGTCTTAGCTACCACAGGCAAACAAGCCTTTGAAGATAAGCAAGTGCGTATTCTAATGGGCGACACTGCCTTGCGAGCTGATTTGCACAAACTTAAAAAAGTAACCTCCCCGACAGGCACACCAAGATTTATCGCTGAAAGTGACAATAGCGGACACAGCGATCGAGCTTGGGCGTTATTTTGGCTCTACTATATGGAGCAAGCAATGATGCAGGCACAGTGTGAGTATCTAGCCGAAACCCTAAAAAGAAAAGCAAACTCACCCAAGGATTTTAAATGACAAACCAAAACCAAGCCCCAAAACTGGACAAAAAAGAACTCTTGCTGATTGACGGCATTACCAAAACCACGCCACCACCCTTTAAAATCCTTTGCCCAACTAATAACGCCAGTTTTACCAATCCTTATGGCACAGCCGAGCTGTCTTGCGTGTATTGGGTGTGCGTCTTTAAGCGTGGCGGTTTAAAGTTTTGGGCAGAGTTTGCCGAAAAGTTTGGTAGCCCTTGGATTATCGGACACGAGCCTCGCTCCAACACAGACGAAGACACAAACAAACTCCTTGACGCCCTAGAAGACTTAATGGGTAATGCGGTGGCGACAATCCCCAACGACAGTAGCGTGGAAATCAAAGAAGCCACAGGCAAAACAGGCTCATCGCAGGTGTTTGACGACTTTATTCGTTATTGCCGCAGCGAGATTAACATTGCTCTACTGGGTCAAGACCAAACCACCGAAAAAGACACAAGCCACGCTTCGGCAATGGCAGGACTTACCGTAACAAAAGACATTCGTGATAATGATTGCCGAGTGGTAGAGAGCTGTTTTAATACGCTTTTGGCGTGGATTTGTGAGCTGAATTTTCACAATGTGAGTCCACCCAAATTTGTGCTGTATGAAGATGAAGTGGGTGATAAGACCCTAGCAGAGCGAGACCAAATCTTGACCGCTCTTGGCGTGTCATTTAACCAAAGCTATTATGAGCGGGCTTATAATTTATCGGCTGATGAATTTACCCTAAATGCCAAGCCAATGCCCACAAACACCGTACCAACCACCCCCAATTTTAGTGAAAAATCCTTCGCACCAGAGGGCGATTTGTCCGATAAATTGGCGATAGGCGTGCCAAGCGATGATGAGCTGACCGCCCAAGTGGTGCAAATGTTAGATGAGTTTACCACTTTGGATAGTGTTAATTTGGACAATGAAACCGCTCTTTTGGAAAAATTAGCCAGTCTTTACCCCACAATGAACATTGACGAACTACAAGACAAGCTGACCCAAATGCTGTTCATTGCCGACACGCTATCACGCCTACAAACCCAAGAAGAAATGGGGCTAAATTAAGATGAGTAGTATTGATAAACTCACAAATAAAGAGCTAAAAGCCTTATTTGATATGCCACCTGAGCGAGCCATTGAACACCTTAAAATCCAAAGGCTTACACATCGGTTGGGATTGGCAAGACACGCACGCCCTTGCTCACGCACGAAGTTTCACAGTAGCCAAAATGACCGCTCTTGATATGCTCTCCACCACCAAAAAAGCGATAGAGCAGGCAATGGCGGACGGTACAGGCTATAAGGGCTTTGAAAATACCATTAAGCCGTATTTGATACAGCAGGGCTGGTGGGGTGAAACGCTGGCAAGAAATCCCAAAACAGGTCAGACAGAACAAGTCAAATTAGGGTCAAATCGCCGTCTTAGAACCATTTATCACACCAATCGCCGAACGGCTGTGATGAGTGCCAAATACGAGCGAATGAAAGAAGCAGTTGCCACCCACCCTTATTGGCAATATTCCGCTGTCCTAGACCGCCGCACCCGTCCAAGCCACTCGGCAAGGCACGGAGCGGTCTATGCCCACGATGACCCCTTTTGGTCTCACTCATATCCGCCAAACGGCTTTGGTTGCCGATGTGCCGTCAAGGCAATCACGGCAAAACAAGCCGAAAAGGTGGGCATTACACAAAGCAGTGATGAGCGAATTTTAGGCGAAAATGGCTTTGGTGGCTCTCCTGTGGCAAGTCATTTGTTTGATAAACTTTGGTATGACAAAGCCAAACAAGCCCTAGGGCAAAGACAAGCCCTTACCCAAATCGCCAAAGATATGGCAAGCGATGTGCGAGTGGCGGGGTTTTTGGCGTGGTTCAGGCAATCACAAATCAATGGACAAGTACAGGGGCGGACTTATGGGGTGGGCGTGTTGCCCCAAAAGTCCTTTGAAAAACTGGCAGAGAAAGAAGGGCTTGACTTGGACGAGTTGTCACCTGTGGTAGGCTTTCGTGATAAGGTCATTACAGGGCGTAAAAATACACGGCACACCGCCAGTAGCGATGCCCTAGATGCGATAGCCTTAGAAAAAATCATCAGAGGCTTTGGTAAACCTGACTATGAATTGTGGGACACCCTTAACGACAATCTGTTATTGGTTTATAAAACAGACGGCAAACAAGCCATAAAATTAACCGTACAACATACCAAGCAAGGGGCGGAAGTTATCAGTGGCTTTTATCAAGATTTGGTAGATATAGAAGGGCAAATCAAAGGTGGGATATTTGTAAAAATCAAATGAACCCCATGGCACTGACGGACTTGAACCGTAACCAGTCTGGCATATCGTGCGATATGTTACTCTCTTCGCCCACGCAGAACGGGCTATGGGGATAATTTATTATACCAAACTTAGGAAACTTTGCCAATGCTGATTATCAACCTAGACGACAGCCAAGCCCAAAGCACCTTAGCTCAATTATTAAGAAATGCCAGCAATAGCCGTGTCATCATGCGAGGGTTAGCACAAGAATTAGAAACCCTAACCAGTGATAACTTTGAAAGCGAGAGTTTTGGCGGTCAGGCGTGGGTGCGTAAAGCCTTTGGTAATGGCAAAACCCTAACCAAAACAGGCGAGCTAAAAGACAGCATCACAAGTTCGGCAAGCAGTACAACCGCCACCATTGGTACAAATCTTGTCTATGCCCGCATTCATCATTTTGGTGGCACAATCACACCAAAACAAAAATCCCATCTTGTTTTTGCCACACCAAACGGCTTTGCAAAAGTCAAATCAGTTACACTACCCGCTCGCCCATTTTTACCCATTTCCCCAGACGGACAACTGCAAAGCGATGGCGACAGACGGCTAATAGAAGTCGCTTTATCCGCCCTGACATCTGGCACCTAAAAACCCGCCCGCCAGTTTATGTGTTAAAATAAGGCAATAAAAAAAGACAGGCATTTTTACCTGTCTTTTTCCAAAACTCAAAATTATACCCCACCCAACTTGTTGCACCCAGTGTAACGCCCTTGCAATTTGGTCCATCTTAACTTATCCCACATTGTTTTGAATTATCCCATTTATTGCAGAGTGTGTGGTTGGTTTATTGTGGTGGGGTTTAATCTCTTTGACCAATGCATA
>NZ_MXAP01000126.1 GCF_002027555.1 Moraxella equi | reverse complement strand
TTGGGTTCGGTTGGTATATAGGCAAAATCAGGCGAATAAGTCGCCCCACCTGCCACAGGAATTTTTATGGCGTTTTTGGGGATTTTGGTAAAAACAACGACTTCTTGCACATCTTCTTCGGTTACGTTTTGACCTTCAATATTACTGTCAAAAAACACCCGTTCAAACAAAAAACTCTCAATCGGTGCATTGACCGTCATATACTCGCCATGTCGTCAAAAGCGTGTGGTATTCATCATCGCTAAATGTATGGCTAAATAAATCAGGCAAGGCAGTTTGTGGGTTTATCTCATTATCATCAATCGCCAAAAAGTTATCCACCGTCTCAAAAATTTTAAATCCCAAATCGCCTATATAATCAGGATTTTCGCTTTGTATTTTTTGGGCGGAGCGGATAATACGTTCTTTGGTAATCTCAAAAATCGTATCAAATCCTGCTTTATAAGCTTCTGATTTTTTATCGGTTAATTCTGGCAACTGCACGCAAATAAATTGGCGATTGCCCTTATCTTCGGCATTTAATTGCATGACTGCATGGGCGGTTGTACCCGAACCTGCAAAAAAGTCTAGGATTAAGGCATTTTTATCAAAGATAATTTGAGAAAAATAACTAATAAGATTGGCAGGTTTTGGAAAATCAAATAATTTACCATTAAAAAGTTCTGTAATTTCTTTTGTACCATTTAGCGACATACCAATATTATCTGGAAGTTTTGTACTAACAGCAATCCTTCCAAAATTATCTCCCGCCTTTGTCATATCATCATCTTTAAAATAACGCATAACAGGGCGACTAATCTTCAAAAAATCATAATCATCGGGAAAGACAATTTTGCCTTTATCATAGTATTCTTGAAAGGTATCTTTTGTAACTCGCCAAGTTGCATTAGGATTGGCTGGATATTCTTTTCCTGATTTTGGGTCTATCATTGTAAAAAAGCTGTTAGGACGCTCGCTTGCTGTTCTTTGTGTTGTGCAATCATGAATTCGCCAAGGTCTATTAGGAAAGTCGTCTGTTTCGTAGTATTTACGTTCTTTGCCTTCTGTACTTGCAACAAATTTATCGCTTTTTGCATAAACCAAAATCCACTCGTAATCTTGCGACACACCAAATGGAACATCAGATTTATACCAACCGAACCC
>NZ_MXAP01000125.1 GCF_002027555.1 Moraxella equi | reverse complement strand
TGGCTATACGACATGATGGTCTTATACTATTTGATTCTATTCTTAGTTATTTTTATAAAAACAACGTTTTTTGAGATTTCTAGACCATATCGAACTTTATTAACAAAACAGGCTCTGATCCAAAAAGTATGCTACACCCACCCATGGTTGATATAATGAAACACCAAGTCAAATGCTTTAAGATGATTGCTTAGGTTTTTAGAGAAACAACACGTTTTTTCTAAATGCTCGCCTAGCAAAGGTTCTAAGCCTTGTGTTATTGCCTTCAATACCGACGGTAAGGCGTTTGCCCACTTGTTTGATAGAGTGCTTAAAAGCAACAAGAAAGCCATCCCAATCATCACAAGCAATTTTGTTAAAACTTATACCTAAACTCATCAATTTTGACCTTAACTGTTTGGCAGTAGCAAGGTTTCGTCTGCCCCATACATAGGCAACAATCTCACCTGTGTGTCTATCATACGCATAGATGAGCCAAACTTTGTTTTTCTTGTTGCCCACGTAAGTCCAAAACTCATCTATCTCTAAGGTATTGTAATGCTTTTGTCTTGGTTTGATTTGGTGGTTGTTGTTTGCAAGCACGCTAAGTACTTTACCCTTACTCACTTGTTCAAGTATCACAATGTCAGCAATACTACAACCACGAGCTAACATTAAGCGTATTTTGCCATCTATGTAAGATTGACAACCTTTGTAAGTAAGCTGTAAACGATGAACAAACTGTCTATGACAATCTTTGCAAAAATAGTTCTGCTTGCCATAGCTTTTTATGCCATTTTTCTTTATACTAACCGATAGGCAACTTGAGCAAGTAATGGTAATTTGTGTCTTCATAACCGTAAATTACCAACTTTTGTTCAAGTTGTCTTTTTAGTTTTTGTTACAGCATACTTTTTGGGCTGCTACCTTCCGTCTTTCTGTTTTTTTGGTAGTGGTCTAAAAGCATGCCCAACGAACTTGATATTTGTCATGGGCTTTGTAAGGATGTGCTGAGTATACCCTTTGATGGTGTTATTTTTTATAAAATGTACTTAGCAAGCCTCTGCATCCATATATTATTGAATTTGTGGTAATTTTAAAGTTCTGTGATTGTATATTAATTTGGATTTTTCATTTGCTTTGAGCCATATCTCTAGGTTGGAGGATTGTTATGGTTCGGCAAGTTTGTTGTGAGTGGTTTTTTAATTCTGGATTTTGCAGGAAATTCGCTTTTTGGATGGGTTGTAAAAACAAGATTGATACTTATTTAAAAAATTAGCCGCTTCATTTAAAATTAAGTGGTTAGACTGTTTTTTGTATGCAAAAGTTTGATGTGCATTAAAATCAAATCAGACAGTCATGCCAAAAAATGATAAAATAGGCTGATTTATTCATTTTCTTTTTATTAATGATATAGGAACTGCCATGACACTTACCGCCGACCAAGTCTTATTTGAAAAAGCCAAACGCCATATCCCGGGGGGTGTAAACTCGCCCGTGCGTGCCTTTGCAGGGGTGGGCGGTACGCCTGTGTTCGTGAGCCGTGCCAAGGGTGCGTATATGTACGACACCGAAGGGCGTGAATACATCGACTATGTGGGTTCGTGGGGGCCTATGATTTTGGGACATGCTCACCCCAAGGTCATCGATGCGGTAAAGCTCGCCTGTGATGACGGTTTGTCCTTTGGGGCTCCCACGCCATTTGAGACGACCATGGCGGATTTGATTGCCGATATTATTCCACACATTGAGCTCATTCGTATGGTCTCATCAGGCACAGAGGCAACCATGAGTGCCATTCGTCTGGCTCGTGGCTACACAGGGCGAGACAAGATTGTCAAATTTGAAGGGTGCTATCATGGGCATTCAGATAGCCTACTTGTCAAGGCAGGCTCTGGTATGCTGGACATTGGCGAGCCGACATCCAAGGGCGTGCCTGCTGATTTTGCCAAGCATACCGTAACCTTGCCTTATAATGATATTGATGCGTTGCGTTCTGCCTTTGACAAATTTGGCGATGAATTTGCCTGCGTGATTTTAGAGCCGATAGCAGGTAACATGAACATGGTTATCCCAAGCCAAGAATTTCATAACACCCTGCGTGAGCTTTGCACCAAGCACGGGGCGGTGTTGATTTTTGATGAAGTGATGACAGGCTTTCGTGTGGGACTGCGTGGAGCAAGCCACCATTTTGGCATTACCCCCGACCTTAGCACCTTTGGCAAAATCATCGGAGCTGGCTTGCCCGTGGGAGCATTTGGTGGTAAGCGTGAGATTATGGAATGTATCGCTCCTTTGGGCGGTGTGTACCAAGCAGGGACATTGTCTGGCAACCCCCTAGCCATGCGTGCGGGCAAGGCGATGTTTGATGAATTAACTCGTCCGAATTTTTATGAAGAATTGACCGCCAAAACTGCCAAGCTGGTAAACGGCTTACAAGCACTGGCGGGCAAACACGGCATAGATTTTGCAAGCTGTCATGTGGGTGGTATGTTTGGGCTGTTTTTTGCCAAAGAATTGCCCAAAAACTTTAATGACGTGGCATGCGCCGACACCAAACGCTTTAACCAGTTTTTCCATGCCATGCTAAAACAGGGCATATACCTTGCCCCGTCTGCCTTTGAGGCTGCCTTTATGTCCATCGCCCATACCGATGACGACATTGAGCGGACACTTGTGTGTGCAGATAAAGCATTTGGTGAGCTGATTGGTTGATTTTTTAAAATTGACTACCATATAATTTGATTGTATTACTAGGGCGTGCCTGCCCTTTATAACACTATTTACAATATAGAAATATTTTAGAAAAAAACTAATCGTTTTTGCATGAAAAATGGCTATCCGACCACTTATTTTTTAAAATTAAGTTAAAATCTTAAGATTTATCAGATTAAGTGGTCGGATGTTTTTCATAATAAAAACTTGCCTGATAGAAAACTCACAGCCTCAAGTTTTTTCCTTGAAAAACGTGCGATTTTTCTCATTTTTCATTGCAAATACAAAAGGCAGGCACGCCCTAATTAAAATTGCTGTTATAAAATATTTTGCCCTGTGCAATTTGGAAAAAACCATGCTAACAAAAGCCATTAGTGCTGTATTCGGCACCAAAAACGAACGTGAATTAAAGCGCATGCAAAGGCAGGTGGACAAGATTAACGCCCTTGAACCCACAATCTCAGCACTGTCTGATGATGAGCTACGCCAAAAAACCGATGAGTTTAAAAGCCGTCATGCCAATGGTGAGAGTCTTGATAAGCTCTTGCCCGAGGCGTTTGCCGTGTGCCGTGAAGCGTCCAAACGTGTGAACGGCATGAGACACTATGACGTCCAGCTCATCGGTGGCATGACCTTGCACGAGGGTAAGATTGCCGAGATGAAAACGGGCGAGGGTAAGACCCTAATGGCAACCCTTGCCATGTACTTAAACGCCATCAGTGGCAAGGGCGTGCATGTCGTAACCGTGAACGACTATCTGGCAGGGCGTGATGCTGAGCTAAACCGTGGGCTGTTTAGTTTCTTGGGGCTGACGGTGGGCGTGATTTATAGCCAACAGCCCCCCCATGAGAAATTTGATGCTTATCGTGCCGACATCACTTATGGCACTAATAACGAATACGGTTTTGATTATCTGCGTGATAACATGGTGTTTAGCAAAGATGAGAAAAAACAGCGTCCGCTCAATTACTGTATCATCGATGAGATTGACAGTATTTTGATTGATGAGGCTCGGACACCGCTCATCATCTCAGGGCAAGCCGAAGACTCGGCTCATCTGTATGCCTTGATTAATAACATCATTCCCCGCCTAAAAAAATCCGACAACGAAGAGGATAATAAAAACAACGTGGCGGAGGATTTTTGGATTGACGAAAAAAACCGTGCCATCGAGATTAGCGAAAAAGGCTACGAAAAAATCGAGCATTTTTTGGTGGAAGTGGGCGAATTGGGCGAAAACGAAAGCCTGTACAGCCCTGCTCGCTTGCCCCTACTGGCTCATGTGCAGGCGGCGATTAGGGCTCATCATCTGTTTATTAAAAACGTGCATTATATCATCTCTGATGATAATGAGATTGTCATTGTGGACGAAAACACGGGGCGTACCATGCCGGGCAGACGGTGGAGCGAGGGGCTACACCAAGCGGTAGAAGCCAAAGAGGGCGTGGAGATTCAAGCCGAAAACCAAACCATGGCAACCACCACCTTCCAAAACTATTTTCGTCTGTATGACAAGCTCTCTGGCATGACAGGGACAGCAGATACCGAAGCGGCGGAGTTTAAATCGACTTATGACATTGATGTGGTCATCATTCCCACACACCGTCCGATTGCTCGTGTGGATTTAAACGACCAGATTTTCTTATCTAAATTGGGCAAATATCAAGGCATTATCCGTGAGATTCGCCAAATCACTGCCAAAGGAGCCCCTGTACTGGTCGGTACGGCAACCATTGAGGCAAGTGAGGAGCTGTCGTATTTGCTTGACCAAGCTGGCATTAAACACAACGTCCTAAACGCCAAACAGCACGAACGAGAAGCCGAAATCATCGCCCAAGCAGGCAGACCGTCTGCGGTAACCATTGCCACCAACATGGCAGGGCGTGGTACGGATATTATCCTAGGTGGTAACTGGCAGGCGGAGATAGAGGATTTGGATGCACTCACCGATGCCCAAAAGAGCGAGTTACAAAGCCAATGGCAAGCTTGTAACGAAGTGGTCAAAGCGGCAGGGGGTCTGCACATCATCGGCTCTGAACGCCACGAATCACGCCGTATCGATAACCAGCTTCGTGGTCGTGCAGGGCGACAAGGCGACCCCGGTCAGTCTCGCTTTTTCTTGTCATTAGAAGATGACTTGATGCGGATTTTTGCAGGCGACCGTGTGGTGTCGATGATGCGTGCCATGGGGCTAAAAGAGGACGAAGCCATTGAACATAAAATGGTGTCTCGCTCGATTGAGAACGCACAGGGAAAGGTAGAAGCTCGTGATTTTGACGCTCGCAAAAGCCTGCTAAAATATGATGATGTCGCTAACGAACAGCGTAAGGTCATCTATGGACAGCGTGATGATTTGCTAGAAGAGGTTGATTTACAAGAGTCCATCAAAGCCATGCACCATGAGGTGTATAACGCCCTTATCACGCAGTTCGTGCCAGAGGGTTCGGTCGATGACCAGTGGAACATTGACGGGCTAGAAGATGAAATTGAGGACGCCTTTGGCTATTATATGCCGATTAATGATTGGCTAGATGCTGACCGCCGTCTTGATGAAGAGGGCTTGCGTGCTAAGATTATTGATTTTGCCATCGCCCATTATCAGAAAAAACGTGAGTCCATGGGCGAGCAAAACGCTGCCCGATTGGAGCGTGATTTTATGCTCCGTAACCTTGATCGCCATTGGAAAGAGCATTTGACCCAAATGGATCAGCTCCGTAAAGGCATTCATTTGCGTAGCTACGCCCAAAAGAATCCTGAGCAAGAGTACAAGCGTGAATCTTTTGATTTGTTCCAGTCCATGCTTGGGGCGATTAAATCAGACGTGGTGCAGGACTTGGCACGGGTGCATATCGCAACCCCAGAAGAGATTGCCCAAATGGAAGAAGAACGTCGCCGTCAAGCCGAGATGATGCGACTGCATTTTGAGCATAATGACATGGGGCTAGAAGGCGAGATTGTCACCGATGAGAGTCGCCCACGAGCCACCCAAAACGTTCAGCGTATCACGGTCAGTCTGGGCGGTGCGGCATCCATGCCGAACCTTTCGCCAAACGGTCATGTCAATACCAACGCCAATAACACTGGCACTGACACCAACCAAAGCATGGCAGATGTGAGCGATACCACAGCACCCCAAAGCATCGATGATGTCTTTATCTCTGCCAATATAAACCGTAATGCCCCCTGCCCCTGCGGTAGCGGCTTAAAGTATAAGCAATGCCATGGTAAGATTTAGCATTTAAAAACATAACCATCAAAAAAAGGGCGTCATGCCCTTTTTGTTTTAAACTCTCACTTGCCACGCATGTCAATTATCCATACTTCTGCTTGTGAGCATAAGCGAAACGGCACGCCCCAAAAGCCATAGCCTGATGAGACCACCACATGCGTGCCGTTGATTTTTTCGTGTCCATATGCCACGCGGTTGATGGCTTTGACGATAAAATTGGCAGGGAACACTTGTCCGTTGTGGGTATGCCCTGATACTTGTAGGTCTATGGGCAGTTGTACGTTTTGGTCAATCTGGCTCGGTCTATGATCAAGCAGTATCACAGGATAGTGAGTATCCACGCCACGCATGAGCTCGTGCGTGGGCAGACGATCGGCGTAATGGTCATCATATCGCCCGATAATCGTCATCGGCGTGTCATTGATAATAAACATCTGAGCGGTGTCATCAAGCAGTATCGCTCCGCTATCACGCACCGCTTGTACAATGGCATGGCGTTCTTTGGCGTTATACAGGTCATGATTGCCAAGGCTGGCGATGAGATTGCCATTGACTGATTTGACCAAATTGTCAAAAGCGGTGTGCATTTTTTCGCCATGATAAACGTGCGTGTCATCATCCATAATGTCACCCGGCATGAGCAGTACGTCTGCTTTTTCACGTTTTAAAATGTCTGCCAAACGGTTAAGCTGGCGACTGCCGACCAAATAACCCAAATGGGTGTCGCTTGCCACAGCGACCCTGACAGGATTCATCGGTTTGTCAATCTGCATGGATAGATGTCGCACCACAGGCGTGTAAGCATTATAAACGGACAAGCCAACCAATCCAATAAAGTTTGCCACGCCAAACACACGCACCATCACCCCATCTACCCCGCCCATGATAGTACCAAAAGATGAGATGTGTTTTATGGCAATCACAAGCAGTGTGGTCATGATAATGCTTAACACGCCAAGCCATAACACCGCCATATAACCTATACCAAAGCGGAACATGCCCACAAACAGCGTAACCAAAAACAAATGCGTGATGACAAACATACCCACAAACACCGCCGTTTTGGCATTGGGTAGATAAGGTTTGATAAGCCAAAATATGCCCTTTGCTCCGATGTAAGTAAACAGCTCAATGAGTAAAATCGTTGTGGCTAAAAAGAAAAGTCGTCTCATTGCCCCACCCCAAAAAACCCCGTCACCTGCCGACCGATAAAGCCCGTATCAAACGAGCGAGTGCGATAATCATAATCCAAAAACCCAATATGCCCACCATATCTGGTGTCCAATAGACGCACATCATCAGACACGTCCGAGCGTTCGGCGGTCAAACCCAAAAAGGGGTCATCTTGGGCTGTGATGATGAGCGTGGGTTTGTTGATGTGGATAAGAAAAGGCAAGGCAGACGACTGGCGATAATAGTCGTTTTTTGATCGAAAACCATGACGGGGAGCGGTAAAGACGTTGTCAAAATCGCCCAAACGTTTGGCGGATTTAAGAACATTCATCTCATCGGTGGTGAGATGGTTGTCTAGGGCTTTTTTAATGATGGGGTTTAGCAGGTATGGCGTGTAAATGTGTCGCCCCAAAAGTCGCTCCATAGCCACCGATGAGCTTGCCAAATCCACAGGAGCGGATACCACCACCGCACGCTGACAAATCACGTCTGTGCCATATTCGCCCATGTATTTGGCAAGGGCATTGCCCCCAAGAGACACGCCAACGGCATAGATGTGGGCAAATTCGTTTTGTAAATGGGTCAAATTATGATGAATCTCGCCAGTATCCCCTGCGTTATAAAACACCTTGCCTGAGACCGCCACACCGCCACACGAGCGAAAATGAGCGACCACAAAATGACAATTTGCCCCATGTACCGCAAAAGCGAGCGACTTGGCGTAATGGCTTTGGCTTGATCCTTCCATGCCGTGAAAAAGCACGATGAGCGGTTTTTGGTATTTGCCGTCTACCTTGACATCATCGGTCAAGAGATAATCAAACGCCACATCGCTTTCATTCAAAGAATCTTTGATGAGCTTGCGTGTATAATTGGGCGTGTATTTGACGACATAGCGGGGCAAAATGGTTTGTAGGTGGGGATTTTTTAGCCAAATGGGTGGGCGAAAGTTGGTATTTGTCATCATGTTAACAATGGTGAATTCATAAAATGGCTATTTTAGTACAAATGTAATGATTTTTCAATGTAAAATAAATTAAAGATTTGTATAAAATTAATTGCTTAATATCAATAACTTTGCAAATATATAATTGGTAAAATAACACGATATTCTTTTTGGGTATTTTTATCATACCATAAAACAATAAAGTTTATTTCACTATTAATAACACGATAACCCTTCTTTAAATATTTATCCAATGCAGGAATAAAATTTGACTTAGAAAACGCAAACAATTGTTTTTGATTATACAATACCCCAGAATTATTTGCAGGCAGTATATTGCCAGCATTTAAATATCTTTCAATGATTTCTTGATTATATTTAAAATTTCCCAAATTCACATCTTTATGGGTTAAATACAAGGCAAGTTCAGAATTTTGATATTCTCCTCCATTATAATACTCCATATCAATCAGATTATTATCACATAAACCAAAGATTTCCTGTTGGTTGCTCAAAATCGTCAAATCCGACTTAGCACGAGAAAAAGCCACATACAGCACACGTTTTTCATCGTCCGTTTGATATTTTGGATTATCTAAATATACAAAAATACGGTCATATTCTCGCCCTTTGGCTTTATGAATGGTAGAAACAAAAATCATACCTGCCTCTTCCTGATAAAAATCTTCTAGATTCGATTCTTTTAGAAATGTTTTCCAGTCAGATATATATTTATGCGTTGGATTAGCCAATTCAAAATCATTGATGATGTTGTTTAATAAAAATAGATTTTTGCTATTTTGAAAACGATTATTTGCTTCTTCTTTGGCATTTTGCCAAGTTTGTTCATCAATCGCAGATTGATACTCACCAATATTCAGATAATGCTCAAATAACCGTACTTCTAATAAATTTTGCATTTGAAAACCGTCATTGGTTTGCACCAATTTACACGGCAAGTTATTTTGGCGTAATTGCCCCAAAATGTCAATTGCTTCTTCATTGGTTTGAGTCAAAACACCAATGCTGCCACCTAATTTACTTTTTTGTTTCATTTGCTCTATTAAATAAGGCATTATATCGCCAGAAAATAGTACGCCTTTTATTTTGTCTTTGGGTGGATTGATAGCAATAATCTCTTCTTGTTTTAGGCGATTATTAATATTTTTGGCAAAATGATTGCAAAACTCCACAATGTGCTTTTGGCTTCTATAATTATGCGTTAAATAATGGCGTGTTGCTCCCATCGTGCATAACCGCCCCATATAATCAGGACTTGCCCCCATAAAAGTATAAATGGTCTGGTCATCATCACCCACCGCAATCACTCGCATTTCTTCATTTTTTGCCATTAAAGTTTGAATTAACTCAAATTGGATTTGATTCATATCTTGGGCTTCATCAATAACCAACACTAACTTGGCAATACGACTTTCTTCTACTTCGCCCTTGTTAATTTTATCAATCGCTTGTTCAATAATTTTATCGGCGTCTTTTAAATCGCCAACCCGTCCCAATAAATCAAAACAATAAGAATGAAAAGTCTTTATTTCAATAAACCGTCCTGCATTACCCAAAAGTTCCACCAAACGGGATTTAAATTCTATGGCAGCGGCACGAGAAAAGGTGAGCATCAATAATTGCTCGTGTTTAATGTCTTCCATTTGATAAAGACTTGCCAATTTATGCACCAGCACCCGTGTTTTTCCACTGCCTGCGGTCGCAAAGACCACCATATGCTGACTTTGATTGTCATTAATAATGGCTAATTGCTCGCTTGATAAATTGCCAAACCAATCATTAAAGCGTTTTTCGGTCATATTTTTGCTTAATACATCACTGTTTTTAAAATAGGCTTTTAAAAACTTTTGATAATCTTGACTAAAATAATCATTAACGAGTTTTAGGGCGGATTCTTGATTTTCGGTCATTAAATTGGCGTATTTGCCCACAATATGAATTTGCTCACGGCGAGTTTCATAATAATGATAGAGTTTTTTATAATCGTCTTTGGTGTATTGTTTGCGATTATCCATTTCTAGGCGTGTTAAATGTAGGCGTTGATAAATCACCAAAAAACCGCCGTCAATTTTAATCAAACCCATTCTGGCAATATAAAATAAAGCATCTTCCAAATCATCAAAACTAATTTTTGATTTTTGACTGTTATAAAAAGCCGATTGTAATTCTCCTAATGAAAAATCAACAGGCAAAGTCTCATTACTTTTATCGCCATTTTTATCGCTTTTTTCTTTATTTTGTGCTTGTGCCAGTTGATATAAATAATCTGCAAGCCAAATGGCTTTTTCTTTTTTATTTTGTATAAAAGCTAAAATGTCGTCATAAGAATGATTGATTTGATAATTAAGTTCTTGATAGTTCTCTTCTGCTCGTTTTATCCAATTTTTGATTTTCCAAAAAGTGAGTAAAGATTTAATGGTTTTTGGGTTTATCTTATCATGATGATATTGATTGGCAAATTGATGATTAAGTGCTTTTAAGGTGGTGCATAACACGCCTTCGCCCAATTTAAATTGCTCCAATAACAAAAGCTCAATGTCATACAATTCATTAATTTTATTAACAATCGGATAACTTCGGCTGTTTTTTGGAATATAGGCTTGCAAATCCTGCTGGTCGGCTAAGATTTCTTCTTTTCTCATTAAAGTAATGAGTTTGACAACTTTTTCGGTTTGTAATCCCAAAACATCGGCAATATAATCCACACGAGATTCGGCTTGTTCATCGGTTAATTGCCTTTGACTTCTTTGTGAAAAGAGTTTTTTGATAATACGAATGGCGGTTTGTTTATTATCAAAAGCAATTAAAGTAGAATTGTTGATTTTTTCAATGGCGGTTTGGGCATTGGGCGACAAAATACTATTGGCAAAAACCTTTGGCATATTTTGCCCACGCTTAACATAACCAGATTCTTCTAGGGCATTAATCGCGGTGGTAACACGAGTTTCTATGTCATTAATTTCATCATTCCACCCTGCTTGGCGGGCGATTTCTAGGGCGGAAATGGACATTGCTTTATTTTTGGCAAACTTTTCTTTTAAGGCACGCCATATTTGCCCGATTTCTTTTTGTGATATCTTGGTTTGATTTAATAAAATAAAATGCTTATCCAAATCATCATTGGAAAATAACACATAGCATTTGGCTTGTATATTTTCATCTCGTCCTGCACGTCCTGCTTCTTGCACATAATTTTCCAAAGAATCGGATATTTCAAAATGCACCACCAAGCCCACATCTTTTTTGTCTACGCCCATTCCAAACGCAGAAGTTGCCACCATTATTTGCGTTTCGCCCGTGATAAAGCTATTTTGATTAAATATCTTTAATTCGCTGTCCATTTTGCCGTGATAGGGCAAGGCATTAAATCCGTCTTGGGATAATTGCGTGGCAATGTCTGCGGTTTTTTTGGTACGAGAAACATAAATAATCGTTGGACAGTCATAAATTTGAATCAGTTCTCGCAGTGTTTGGTATTTTTGTTCTTCATTATTTTGGGGAATGACTTGATATTGCAAATTTTTTCTTTCAACACTTGCCGAAAATAATTTTAATTCCAAATCCAATTGTTCTTTAAAATAGTGTTTGATATCAAGAATGACTTGTGGTTTTGCAGTGGCGGTAAAACAAGACACAGGAATATTGAGCCCAACCATTTTTTGGCTTTGAATGCGGTTAATAAATTCGCCAATGTACAAATAATCCACCCGAAAATCTTGCCCCCACGCCGAAAAACAGTGAGCTTCGTCAATGACAAAACGAGCAACCGTACGACTGGCAATTAAATTTTCAATGGTGCGAGAACGCAAACTTTCAGGCGAAATGTATAATAAACTTGCCGTGCCGTCTTTAATACGAGTAATGGCTTTTTGGCGTTCTATGGGGTCAAGCAGTCCATTAATGGTAACTGCTTCGGTAATGCCACGACTTTCTAAATTGTCCACTTGGTCTTTCATTAAAGATTGCAAAGGCGAAATAATAACCGTCAAGCCTTTTTTATTTTCTCCAGCCATTAATGCAGGAATTTGAAAAGTAATGGACTTTCCGCCCCCTGTGGGAAATACCGCCAATAAAGACTCACCATTAATGGCAGACTGTACTGCCTGTGCTTGTAACGGCTTATCATCATAACTTCTAAAATCATCATAACCAAAATATTTACCCAGTGCTTTTTTGGCATTTAATTTATCATCACAATAAACACAGGGTTTATGACAAGGCGTGGCACGAAGTTCATGAAAAATATACTCAATTTCTGGGTGTTTATATAACACCCAGCTCGGGCTAATAGAATGGCGTTCATCACAATCAATAAGTGCCAAAACATAACACAGTCCAATCGGATATTTTTGAACAAATTCATTCAAGATGGAATGCTCGCAAATTTTATATTGAAAGTGATTTTTAATGAGCGTAACGATTGATGAGCAGTCTTGATTGAAATTAACAATTTTAAAAAATGGTGCAAACCCTGCTTTATCTTTCAATAACTGATAAAAGATGATTTTTAAATTTTCTGATAATTGATTAAAAGCATTAATTTCTTGTTCTAAAAGCTCTTTGGTAATCATACAATCATTTAAAGGATTGTTGGAGTTTTCAAAATCCGTTTTATAGTCTTTATTTAGGGCGTGATACGGTCTTTTTGGAAATAATAAGGCAGACAAATAGAGCGTATCAATAATGTCTGTGGCATTTTTATTAATACTTTGCAAATCCGATTGAATATAAGTATAATCGTGATTTAAAAAATTATGCCCACAGATAAAATCTGCGTCTTTTATTTGGCTGATAATCTCACTAATTTTGGCAGTATGTAGATTTTTATCGGCAAAAACCGCCCCAATGTCCATAATCTTTTTGGTATGGGTGTCAATTTCTAGGTCAAGGTAGGCAATGTAAGGCATGGGGTTTGGGTGCTGATGAATTTGGTTTAGTTTATAAAATTTTTGGGTAAAAATCCAGTCATCAGCACTTTTCTATCCATGTATGTTAATTGGCAATCCGTATCACAAACCACACCCCCACACCCCCAATCGTGAGCTTGATTTGTGAGCCGTCTGTCAGACCCTGTGGGAGTGTGGTGCGAACGGTGCGACCTTGATGGGTAAAGGTGATTTGTCCGCCCTGCTGACTAAGCTCCCTACTGATGACGAGCGTGGGTGGGGTGTCTTTGGGGGGTCTGCTTGCTTCTTTGGCGGTTTGGGTGATGATGGTTTGGGCTTTGGCAAATAGGGCCTTGGCATTTTTAAAAATGCCCTTATCTGCTTGCCAATCTCTTTGTAATTCGTGGATACGTTTTTCGGCAAAGTTGGCAAATCTTTGGGCGTTTGTTTCAAATTTTTGTAAATTTGCCATGATGGTGGGTGATTTTTGGAGTTCTTGGTTGATTTTTTGGGTCAATTTGCCCACCACGCTAAAATAGACAGCGTGATACATGTCATATTCGGCACGTTTTTTGGGGTCTTTTAGGGTGGCGTAGGCTTCGTTTATTAGCACGATTTGTCCGCCTTCGCCTGCACGGTCGGGGTGGTGGCGTTTGGCAAGCTGGCGGTAGGTGTGCTTGATGTCGTCCGTGCTGGCGGATTTTGGCACGCCTAAAATGGCATAATAATCGTGTTTGGGGGGCTGTTTTTTCACGACAGGGCATTCTCCAACGTTTCAAGTTCGTCCATTTTTAACAGTAAATTTTCTTCAATGTCCGCCACTTGTTTTTGCAATTCGCTTTGTTTGGTGAGCAGATTTAGTAACTTATCCTTTTTGTCATCATCGTACAGACTTTGGTCGGATAAGGCGTGTTCAATCTCGCCAAGCTCATTTGTCAGTTTGTCCAACTGTTTTTCTAATTTTTCAATCTCTTTACGAAGTGGAGCGGTTTTTTGGCGGTTTTCGGCATTTTTTTTGCGAATTTCTTCTTTGGACAAGGCAGGTTTGTCGCTGACGGTTGTGGTGGTGTCGGTTTTGTTTTCTTTGATTTCTGCCTTATTTTGAGCGACTTTGGCAAGGCGAGCCTGTCTTAAATGCTCAGCATAGTCCGCCATGTCGCCCGTGAACTCGTCCGCTCGTCCGCCCGCCACGAGCATGAGATTGTCGCAGACATTCATCACCAAATCCCTATCGTGCGAGACTAGGATTAACGCCCCGTCATAGTTTTGTAGGGCGAGCATGAGAGCGTTACGCATGGATAGGTCAAGGTGGTTGGTTGGCTCGTCCAGCACCAGCACGTTGGGGCGTTCCCAGACGATGAGAGCGAGCGTGAGCCGTGCCTTTTCACCCCCAGAAAACAGACGGCAAGACGTGTCAATTTTATCGCCTTTAAAATTAAAACTGCCTAAAAA
This sequence comes from Moraxella equi, assembly GCF_002027555.1. Taxonomy (GTDB): domain Bacteria; phylum Pseudomonadota; class Gammaproteobacteria; order Pseudomonadales; family Moraxellaceae; genus Moraxella; species Moraxella equi. Next base: position 4,672 of record NZ_MXAP01000125.1, on the reverse strand, counting down.
CGCCCGCAAATCCGTGTCCGATGTCGTGCCAGCCAGCCGTCTTAGTAAAATGAGCGGGGTGGCAGATTCGTCCAATGCGTCCATTTGGTGCTGGTTAAAATAGCCAAGCATGAGATTATCAGACGCTCGGTGCGTGCCTGAAAGTAGCGGTAAATCGCCCACAAGTGCCTTAATCAGTGTACTTTTGCCTGCCCCATTTGCCCCAAGTACGCCAAGCCGTGTGTCGGGCGTGATTTGCAAATTGACCTTATTTATCAAGGGCTTATCATAGCCGATAGACGCATTATCTAGGCTGATGAGCGGTGATGATAAGGCGGTAGGCGGATAAAACGCAAAACTAAACTCACTGTCCGCCATGACGGGAGTGATGTCGGTCATGTTGGCAAGCTGTTTGACACGGCTTTGGGCTTGTTTGGCTTTGGTGGCTTTTACCCCAAAACGGCGAATGAAGTTTTCAAGGTGAGCCTTAATCGCTTCTTGGCGTTCAAAGGCTTGTTGCTGTTGGGCTAGGCGTTCGGCACGCGTGCGGATAAATTGGCTATAATTACCCGTGTACAGGGTGATTTTGCCGTGTTCGATGTGGGCGATGTGCGTGCAAATCGTGTCCATAAAGGCTTGGTCGTGGCTGATGACGATGATGAGACCGCCAAATTTGCCAAGCCAATCTTCGAGCCATAAAATCGCGTCCAAATCCAAATGGTTGGTCGGCTCATCAAGGAGTAGTACGTCCGCTCGGTGCATGAGCGTGCGAGCTAGGTTCAACCGCATTCGCCAACCCCCCGAGAACTCACGCACCTGCCTGTCATGTTCATGCTCGCCAAATCCTAGCCCTGACAAAATCTGACTTGCCTTAGACGGCGTGCGGTAGCCGTCTATCTCATCAAACCTTTGGTAAATGGGGGCGATGTCATGCTCGGATAGGGCGGATTGGTTTTGGATTTTGTCGTTAAGACGATACCACTCATCATCGCCTGATAGCACATAGTCTAGGGCACTCTGCTCGCTGGCGTGGACTTCTTGTGCCATGTGAGCAATCTGCCAATCCTTTGGCATGGACACACTGCCCACGTCCGTGCCATGCTCGCCTAAGAGTGTGGCGAACAGCGTGGATTTGCCTGTGCCGTTGTTGCCAGTGAGACCTATGGTTTGACCTTGATGAAGTTGTAGGCTGACCCCGCTAAACAGCAGGCGACCGTCTCGGCGGACGGCGACTTGGGAGAGTTCTATCATGGTTTTTTGTGTAAATTATAAAAATTATCCATTATACCTTGTATCGCTAAAATTTGGGCTTATTATGGTATAATTATCCCTAAGAATTGTAAAAATTTTAAAAAGAGAAAAACCATGCAAAACGTCATGACCCTAACCGACAACGCCGCCAAAAAATTACAAAAACTAAAAGATGCCGAAGGCAATCATGAGCTCATGCTTCGGGTCTATGTCACAGGCGGTGGCTGTTCGGGTTTCTCCTACGGCTTTGATTTTGCCGATGAGCTAGACGATGACGATGCCACCTTTGACAATGGCGATGCCACGCTCGTGGTGGACAGTCTTAGCTATCAGTATCTACACGGCTCAACGATTGACTACATCGAAGGGCTTGAAGGCTCTCGCTTTGTCGTGGACAACCCCAACGCCACGACCACCTGTGGCTGTGGGTCGTCTTTTTCGATTTAAAGTTTGGGGCTTATCCAATCAACCTTGCCTTATGACAAGGGATGATTGGTGTGACTGATTACATAGTCTTTGTCAATGCGAGTGATTTTAAATTTACCAACAAATAATAGGGTGTGTTGAACATTGATAACATTTTATAAAAATGAGATAAAACTTATTGTTTTGTCAATTTTTGCATGAAAAATGGCTAAATCTTGTTTTTCATTGCAAATACCAATATTCAACACGCCCAAAAGTATTTGAGATTTCATGTAAGCATTTTAAACGCTTTAAACTTGAAACACCCAAATTTGCCAAGCAACCAAACCGTCTTAATGACGGTTTTTTTATGACTATTGTTTATATATAACTTTATTATATAGGTTTTGTGCCAAAAAGTTTGTTTTTCTTACTAAGTTGTGATTTAATAGCCGTGCTGAATAATAGCATTTTTTATTTATCACCTAAACACTTGATAAAGTTGGATTTTATTGAGTTTTTTAAAAGGAAGGATTATGCAAGAAAAAGCAACATCTTCTCGCATGCAGAGATTTTTAAAGGGCGTAGAGTGGCTTGGCAATTTGTTGCCACACCCTGCCATTTTATTTGTATGGATGTCGGCTATCCTGTTTGTGTTGTCGGCAATCATGTCGATGATGGGCGTATCGGTGGCTGACCCACGCCCAGAAGGGGCAAAGGGGCGTAGTGAAGACGGCATGATTTATGTTGTCAATCTCTTAAATGGTGATGGGCTTGCCAAGATTGTTGAGAATCTTGTGTCCAATTTCACAGGCTTTGTGCCACTGGGAACGGTACTTGTTGCCCTGCTCGGGGTGGGTATTGCTGAGCGGTCGGGCATGATTTCGGCAGCTCTTCGGGGGCTTGTCATGAATGCTCCGCCAAAGATGGTGACTTTTGTGGTGGTCTTTGCAGGTATTATGTCAAACACCGCTGCTGAGCTTGGCTATGTGGTGCTAATTCCTCTGGCGGCGATGATTTTTCATTCGTTGGGCAGACATCCGCTGGCAGGACTTGCCGCTGCCTTTGCAGGCGTGTCGGGTGGTTATAGTGCCAACTTATTGCTTGGTACGGTTGACCCACTACTGTCGGGTATTAGCCAAGAAGCGGCACGCATCATTGACCCTGACTATGTCGTGGGAGCAGAAGCCAACTGGTATTTTATGGCGGCAAGTACGTTTTTGGTGAGTGGTATTGGCTACTTTGTCACCGAAAAAATCGTGGAGCCATCACTGGGTAAATACAACCCTGATGACGCCGATGACCCAAGCGTGCTTGATAGCAAGGTGGAGCGACTGACCGCCTTAGAAAAGAAGGGACTGGTTTGGTCGGGCGTGTCCATGCTGATTTTTTGTTTGCTACTGGCATGGACGATTGTGCCTGCAGACGGGATTTTAAGACATCCTGAGACAGGGCTTGTGGCAGGCTCGCCATTTTTGCATGGGATTGTGGTGTTTATCTTTGTGTTCTTTGCCATTCCAGGGATTGTGTATGGTAAGATTACAGGCACCATCAAGAGCAATGATGACGTGGTGGATGCCATGAGTGCTGCCATGAGTTCGCTCAGTATGTACATCGTGCTGGTGTTTTTTGCTGCCCAGTTTACCGCCTTTTTTAATTGGTCAAACATCGGTTCGGTCATGGCGGTATCGGGAGCGAATTTCCTAAATGACATCGGACTGACAGGACCTTTGTTGCTCGTGGGCTTTATTTTGATTTGTGCTTTTGTCAATCTTATGCTCGGCTCGGCATCAGCTCAATGGGCGATTACCGCACCGATTTTTGTACCCATGCTCATGCTGACAGGCTATGCCCCAGAGATGATTCAGGCGGCGTATCGTATCGGTGATAGTAGCACCAACATCATCACACCGATGATGAGCTACTTTGGGCTTATCATGGCGGTGGCGATTCGTTACAAAAAAGACACAGGGGTCGGCACGCTCATGTCGCTCATGATTCCGTACTCGCTCTTGTTCTTGGTGGGGTGGACGGCACTCTTTTGTATTTGGGTGTTTGCCTTGGGCTTGCCCGTGGGACCAGGGGCTGCGACTTATTATACACCTTAATCTTGCCAGATAATAAAAATCCCTTGTTTGATGACAGGGGTTTTTTAAAGTGGCTTACCAAGCCATTTACCAAACCGATTTGCTAAATCATCTAAAATCAGTTTGGTTCGTTGGGGGATGTTTTTGCAAAATATGCTGAGCAAAAGTGTGTAGGGGTGATGATGGTGTCAATTTTTATGGTGTATGGCGATGGATTTGGCAGGGGTTTTTGATGGTTTTTTAAAATTTATCACAAAAATTTAAAAAACCCCTTGCATTTTTGCCAAACTTTGCTATAATCATCGCCCACAGCTTTTGACAAATTTGTCAATCAAAATGGTGACGTGGGTGAGTGGCTGAAACCACATCCCTGCTAAGGATGCATACGGGAAACTGTATCGAGGGTTCGAATCCCTCCGTCACCGCCATTTATTTTAAAAAATAAATAAAAAGGCTTGACATACTAAATTTTTAGTGTATAATAGCCGACCACAACGAGTGGTAAAGATTGATAATCACATCAGTTGTACTGCACCCGTAGCTCAGTTGGATAGAGCACTTGGCTACGAACTAAGGGGTCGGGAGTTCGAATCTCTCCGGGTGCGCCATATACCAAACACCAAAACTTGATTAAGTTTTGGTGTTTTTGTTTGTGTGGGTTTATCAAATGGGTTTTATGAAAATAATTCGATGGCTCAACATGGCATAAATTTAGGTTTGGCTTAATTGTTAAATTACAGTATCAAAAATTTAAAATTACCACAAATTCACAATGTATAGATGTAGGGGCTGGCTTTGCAAGCCTTTAAAGATGGCGTGTTTAACACGCCTCTACTAGTCTGTGGCAAATATTAAGCTCGTTAAGCATAAGTCGTCAAATAGCCATTTTATGTAAAACGGATGAAAGCGTGACATTTTGTCAAACGCCAATAAAATATACCAACCGAACC
>NZ_MXAP01000124.1 GCF_002027555.1 Moraxella equi | reverse complement strand
TACGCTTATTTTTTTAAACGATAAACACCCAAACATCAAATAAAAGCATTTGCTAGATTTTTACAAATAAATATAAAAATAATAACTGTTATTATTTACAAAGATAATTTTTCAAGGTAAAATGCCTTGTTTGTTGTCATTTTGTATGTAGGGCGTGCCTGCCTTTTGTATTTGCAATGAAAAATGAGAAAAATCGCCCGTTTTTCAAGGAAAAAGTGAAGCTTGATAGTCGTTCTATCAAACAAGCTTTTGACGATGAAAAACAAGATTTAGCCATTTTTCATGCAAAAACGATTAATTTATTTCTAAAATATATCTGAATTGTGAATAGTGTTATAAAGGGCAGGCACGCCCTAATCTTACAGCTTGATAATACCCACAGGACTTTTGTTTTATTTTTATAGGCATAGCTCTATGCGTCAATACAACTTCCCCAAAAAATCATTGCTCGCCCTACTCATCCCCACCATGATGTGCCACACCATACAGGCTCATGCTGATGACAGCCCAGAACCTAAAGTTCATCTTGGACATGAGACGATTACTATTAGTCGCACACCCCAAGAGGAAGTGGGCGAAACCATTGTAACTCGCCGTGAACTCAACGAACAAATGGTACAAAACAGCCAAGACCTTGTTCGTTATAACACCGAAGTAGATGTGGCAGAAGTGGGTCGTTATGGCAATAAAGGCTTTGCCATTCGTGGTGTGGATGGCAACCGTGTGGCAATGAATGTCGATGGCGTGGCACTGCCTGAAGTGGAGGTAAATGAGATTTTTGCACCTTATGGCTATCAATATGAGGGGCGCTTCAACCCTGATCTTGAAATGATGGGTGGTGTCAGCATTACCGCAGGTTCAGATAGCTTGTTGTCAGGTTCTGGTGCGATAGGGGGTTCAGTTGCTTATAAAACTAAGGAACCTGCCAGTATGGTAAGAGGCGATGGTAATTTGGGTGGTTATGCCAAAGTGGGTTACACCACCAAAAACGAAGAGCTGTTGACCGCGGTGGGCTTGGCAGGCGTGTATGATAAAGCGGAGTTTTTGTTAAATTATGCTCATCGTGAGGGTCATGAGCTGAAAAATCATGACATGAAGCGCCATGATAAAAATAAACTCAATCCAATTTACGAGTTTAGCCTTGATGAGATGCCTAACGGCACAACCAGTCTGGTTCATCCCGATGCATTAGTCCATGAGCAAGATAGCGCCCTTGCAAAATTTTATTATCATATTAATGATAATCATCGGGTTGGTTTACATGGCATGTATCAAGAAAAAACCAATCACATGAACACCCAAAGCAAGCACACTTACGGCTCGCGTAACGGCTCAAGCACGCGTTTTGCGCATGATAAAGAGGAGCTTAAAAATTACGGGGTAAATTATCAGTACCTGCCAGAGTCCAGTCGTTGGTTGGGTAAGTTAAACTTGGACTATACCAAAAGCGAAGTATTGGGACTGGCGGACACTTGGGAGTATTATCTGGGTTTTGGGCGTTCAAAAATTAACAATCCTGAATTATCTTATCGAGAATATCGCCCCATTACTAACGACAGCGCACAACTGAGTCTAAAACTAGATTCGGCATCGTTTGACCGGGGTAGATTGGGTGAACATCAATTTTATCTGACAGGCGGTCGTGCTAAGCAAGACTATACTAGTACCGCCCATTATTTAAATTATGTGGATAATAAATTTGATGTGGATGGCAGTTTTGTCAACTTTGCTTTTCCTGATGCTAAGAAAGACATTTATCATCTTGCTTTAGGTGATAACATCTATTTCAATGACCGATTTAAGGCGGCGGTGGGTGTGCGTTATGATAACTTGCATTATCGCCCCTATTTACAAGGAGATAAGGTTGGTAGCAGAGTAGCCAGTTTGACCGAAGATGCTAAGGCTTATGGCACTTGTGTGAGCAATAACGCCCAGTCTGTTTTTTGTGATGCCTATCGTGCTGGCACACATAACAAAGAAAGCAAGTTCGACCACATTACTTGGAATGCCATGCTTGATTACCAATTGATTGAGGATAGGCTGACCGCACGCTATAAAGTTGGCACAGGATTTTTAGCGCCAACCGTCAGTCAGATTTATAGCAACTTCACCATTAATGCCAACGAGCAAGTACCAAACTATAATCTAAAGCCTGAAACGTCTTTGACGCATGAACTGGAGCTGGAATTTAAGCCTAAAGATGAGCTTACCTTGACTTTGGGTGGATATATAACTAAATACGAAGACTTCATTCACACCAAATATTGGAATAGCAATCGCAATGACCGAGTGCTTGGCTGCTCAAATCACACCTGCTTACAATCTAACAATCTTGATGAGGCAGAGATTAAGGGTTTAAAATTCGGCATGAAAGCTGATTTTTCGGCATGGTCAAAACTTGATGGGAATTTGGATTTGACGGCTGATTATCATTTTTCCAAAGACAAGGCTTTGGTAATGACTGATTTTAATGGTGTAAAAGAGGTTAATACCCTAGCGGCGGTTCCAGGTATGTTCATGCTTGGTCTTAATTATTATAGCCCAAATAATGACTGGGAGATTCATGGCAAGGTGCGTTATACTCAGGCCAAAAAATCCTCCGACGCCAAATATTTAGACACCAGACTTAAATACAAAGAAGACAAAGTTTATTGTAATAGCACTTTCTATGCAGGTTTTTGTAGTTATGGTGGTTTTTATGATTATGACAGCGCTGTGGGCGATTACTATAAAATTGATAGGGTGGCGGACGGCTACACAGAAGAGGTCAAGACCTATGACGTGGTCAATCGTAGTAAATCCACTCTACTGTTTGATGTTTATGGGTCGAAGAAATTTGGCAAGGATAAAAACTGGATTTTAAATGCAGGCATTTATAATATCACCAATGAAAAATACATTCCATGGGAAACCTTACGTCAGTTTGCTACAACCAGTATCAACGGCATGGTTGATGGCAAAGGCTATGGCTTTAACCGCTATACTGCCCCCGGTCGTAACTACGCGTTATCGCTAACCTATGAGTTCTAGTTAATGCTCAATAACAAAGCCCGCCTGATGGCGGGTTTTTTATTTGTCAATTATTTTGTTATATTGTAACTATATTTAATGTTATGTTATAATATTTATTTTTGATTGATGGAGATTTTCTTATGACTGCTTATAAGCGTTTGCCGTTGGCTATTTTACTGATTTTAAGCCATCATGCCCTCGCCGATGATGTGCCGATGGTTCAACTTGAGCATGAAATCATTAATATTAAGCACCAACCCTTAGAAAGTCTTGCTTTGGGAGGCGTACGCAAAGTGGGCGACACGGTCATCAAAAATGAAGTGCTAAAACAGCGTGCAGTAACTTTGGGCGATGCATTGGGTGGTGAGCTGGGTATTCACTCCAATCAATTTGGCGGAGGTGCTTCTGCACCGATTATTCGTGGGCAAGAAGGTAAGCGCATTAAAATTTTGGCAAATAATGCTGATGTGGTGGACATGTCTAACATGTCGCCAGATCATGCAATTAGCGTGGATACTCAACTTGCCAAGCAAGTGGAGCTTGTGCGTGGGGCGACAACGCTGTTATATAGTTCGGGTAATGCAGCTGGGGTGATTAATGTGGTTGATGAAAAAATACCCAGTCAACTGCCAGAGCAAAAAATAAAAACAGATTTGGGTTTGCGTTTTAATACGGGCAGTCATGAAAAATTAGCAACGGTTGGCACGACCATAGGTTTGGGCGATCATCTGGCTTTGCGTTTGGAGGGCTTACACCGTCATGCAGGTGATTATCGCACCCCAGATTACCAACATCCGATTTATAAGTTGGATACAAATAAGCAATTGACCGTGACTCATGAATCTTTGGATTACCTGCCGGAGAGCTGGGCGGAGGGCACGGTTGGTACGGTGGGTTTGTCATGGATTGGCGATCGTGGCTATGTTGGCGCCTCATTGACTGAGCGCCGTGAAAAGTATGGACTGCCTGCACACAGCCATGCCTATGAAGATTGTCATGCTGATACTGTGCGCCAACGTTTGCTGTTAAAAGGCGGTAAACCATTTTTAAAAATGTATCCGTTTTTGGCGGAAGAAAAAGACATTGATTATGATAATATCGGTTTGACCTGTCATAATCATGATAATACAGCTGTGCATGAGCACGAGCATACAGCACCTTTTATTGATTTAAAGTCTACGCGTTATGAGGTGCGTGGTCAGATGTCCAAGCCTTTTGCAGGCATTGAAAAAATCCGCTTTAATGCCAGTCGCACCAATTATCGTCATGATGAGATTGAGGGCGATAGCACTGAGGGTTTCTTTAAGAACAGCTCTCATAATGCCCGACTTGAGTTTGCTCATCAGCCTATCAAGGATTTGACAGGGGTTTGGGGTGTGCAATATGCCAATTCAAAAAACAGCGCAACCACCACACCCACTTGCACACCCATTTGGCCAAGCATTACCTGTACGCCTAATGTGCAACACATGCTTCATAACAATAAGAGCGACACGCTAAGCTGGTTTGGTTTGGAGCAATTAACATGGCGTGATGTAACTTTTGAGCTATCTGGACGTGCTGAAAAACAAAAGGTTACGATGCAGTATGATGAAGAAGCAACCACAACTTATATTGATGATATTTATTATTGTGGCAAAGGGTTAAAATGCCAAGCCTATCGTCCTGATGGCACTTATGGTGTTATGACAGCAAACGAGGCTCAGGCTTATGTACGTGATTTATTAAAGCCACATAAAGAAACTGCATATTCTTATGCGTTTAGCACCAACTGGCAATTTAAGCCAAATTACACCTTATCCTTAAATCTATCTCATCAAGAACGTGTACCAAATGCACAAGAGTTGTATGCACACGGCATGCATTTGGCAACCAATTCATTTGAAATAGGCAATCGCAATTTAACCAAAGAGAAATCCAATAACTTTGAAATTGGTTTGGCATATCAAGGCGATAAGCTTGATTATAAATTTTCAACCTATCTTTATGATTTTGATAATTATATTTATCTTTTGGCGATGAATGATGGTCGTGGCCCTCGTTCGATTAAAAATAATGCCGACCTAAAAGTCAATCGTTATATGCAGTCGCCTGCTCGTTTTTATGGACTAGAAGCAAATATCGGCTATCAATTCACCCCTGTTTATCATGCTTCATTGTTCGGAGACTTTGTACATGGCAAGCTCATCAACATGCCTGATGTGATTGATGAATATCGCCCTGCACGCACATTTTTTGGGCGAAACTATCCAGAAGAGATTACCTACAAGCCACAAGCTGACCGTTATACACCACGCTTGCCCCCCATGCGACTAGGTGCACGCCTTAAGGCGGATTTTGATGATAGATGGTCGGGCGATGTGGAGTACGTTCACACTTTTAAACAAGATAAATTGTCCAAGTTTGAAAGTGAAACAGCGGGCAATCATATGTTAAATCTGGGTTTGAGTTATCAGCATTATAAAGGAGCGGTGAATTATTCGATTTTTTTTAAGGCGAATAACCTGCTGAACCAACAAGTCTATGCACATGAGACCTTTTTGCCCTACATTCCGCAGATGGGGCGTAATTTTAGTATGGGGATAAATTTTAAATTCTGACGCATTTATTTGCAAAAACCACTTGACCCCTGCCAAAAATCGTGTATAATACGCCACACATTCGGGGACGTGGCGAAATTGGTAGACGCACTGGATTTAGGTTCCAGCGGGGCGACCCGTGAGAGTTCGAGTCTCTCCGTCCCCACCATGTTTTAACTCAATCGTGAAAGCGGTTGAGTTTTTTTGTGTGTAAATTTCTTGACATTTATTCTCATAAACACAATAATGACCCAATCCCATGATACTTGATAGGACAACCCATGACGACCACGCCTTTTGATACCCTGCCCACATCTACCTTGACAGGCAAGCCTGTACTGCATTTTGTCCATGCCAATGGCTTTCCCAGTCAGGTCTATGCACCGCTGTTTGAGCATTGGGAGCAGGTGTTTAGCATTGAGTATATTGAGCTCTTTGGCACGCACCCTGATTATCCACTTGACAATCACTGGCAGGGACTGACCGAGCAAGTGCTAGACAGCATCCGTGAGGCGTGCGACAAACACGGCGTGCCACAGCTGGTTGCCGTGGGGCATTCTGTGGGCGCGGTGACGACCATGCAGGCGTGTGATAAAGACCCCACGCACATCAGCCAAGTCATCGCCCTTGACCCATCTCTACTTATGGGCAAGATGAGCCTAGCTTATCAGTTATCCAAAGTCATGGATAACGCCCTACGCCCCTTGCCCAGATTTCATCACTATTTTGTCGATAAAATCTCGCCTGCCAGCAAATCCAAATACCGCAAAGACACCTTTGACAGCAGGCAGACTGCCCATGACAGCCTACGCCAAAAGGGACTGTTTAGAGCCTTTGACGCACGCACCTTTGACGGCTACATCCAGCATGGGCTGACCGCCAAAGACGACAAATTCACGCTCGCCATCCCCAAGGCGGTCGAGCTTGCCATCTTTCGCACCATTCCATCCCTATACTGGGCGAAGTCACTGACCATCTACCGCCCCACCACGCTCATCGCTGGCAAGGACAGCCACTTCACCCACATGGGTTCATACCACGCCATCCACGACCGTTGGGGCGTGCCAGTCATCTATGTGGACGGCTCGCACATGTTCCCCTTGGAGACGCCCGACAGCACCGCCCATCTCGTGCTAGACACCATCGCCCAACAAATCAAGGCTCGCTAAATGCCCCATCACGACCTAACCGCCCCACAGATGAGTAAGCCATCCCCACGCCCTGCCATTTCTTTTTCGGCAGTGGGCGTGGTGGGGCTGTGCTTATTTTGCCTGTTTGGCATGTTTGCCTTACAAATCATTGGCGTGTATATCAGCTCATTGGCTTATTATGAGCAGGCAGGCAGTCTGGATGTCGCTAAGCTCATCATGCTCGGCTCCAATAACGGCGTGGTGGTCGCCATCTCGGTTGTCATCACTGCCCTAGCCTTTACGCTGTTTGCCGTAGGTTTGGTGCTATTTAAAAGCAAAACGGCATGCCACAGCACGCCCCATCAGCCCCCATCAGCTCATCACTGGGGCGCTGTTTGGCAGTTTTTTGGGATAAAGGCGATAGGCGTTCGGGGCTTTGTCGTCAGTCTAATAGGCATGATAGCATTTATGGCGGTAAGTGAGATTATCTTGACCGCCTTGGACAGCTCGCCCATGGATTTTTTGGATGGGCTTATCACAGATGAGTCCCTGCCCCTGCTCATATTCGCCATCGTGGTGGTCGCCCCCATCTACGAAGAGCTGGTGTTTCGGGGGTTGATATTTGGCGGACTGCTTCATCGTCATCGTGCCGAGCAAACCCCCATCCGTCTGGTCGGTTTTACCATCGCTAAGTCCACACTCATGGCAAGTCTCATAAGCAGTCTGCTCTTTACACTCGTTCATCTACAATACGACCTGCTTGGCATGATGGTCATCTTTGCCATGGCGTTGCTGTTTTGCTATATCCGTGTCAAATACGGACTCATCATGGCAATACTCATGCACATGGTCAATAATGGCATGGCGATGGCGGTGTATTTGGCAAGCTGACTCAAAAGCCCTTTTCTTTGTCATCAGAGCTTGTTATACTATTTATAAGCACACCCTAATTACAGACTTTAACTAGGAAACATACTAGGGCGTGCCTACCATTGATAGCATTTTTATAAAATACGATGAAAATTTGACAATTTTAATCGATTTTTGCATGAAAAATGGCTAAATCTTGTGGCTCGAAGTCAAAAACTTGCTTGATAGAAGACTCACAGCCTACGTTTTTTCCTTGAAAAACGTGCGATTCCCCTGCTTTTTTAAACAGGCATTTTTCATTGCAAATACCAAAGGCAGGCACACCCTAATTTACTTACAAGTCATCATCAAGGTATTTTATGGACATCATTATCTTGGGTGGGGGCGTGATTGGCACGACCACCGCCTATTATACCAACCGAACTTA
>NZ_MXAP01000123.1 GCF_002027555.1 Moraxella equi | reverse complement strand
CGGTAGGTTTTACCACAATTTAGTTGCCTTAGTACTTGTTGTCTAAAATCATCTGAGTATGCCATAGGGGTATTGTAGCATATTTTGGGTTCGGTTGGTATAAAAATCGCCTCCAAAAATGTCCGTAGGGCAGGCAGACGATTGGGCTTGCTTTTTAGCACTCGCTCCAAGCAATAGTCATAATCGGTAGAGGGTGGCAGTTTTTGGGTAGGGGCGGATGATGGGCTTTGGGCAAGCATGAGTTGCCCGAGCAGATGATAAGCCAGTTTTAGCTTGTCCGTATCAGATAAGGCGGACGCCAAATCAAGGACGGTGCGATAAGACATGGGAGTTTCCTTAAATCATGGGGCTGATAATGATGGCACTGATGGGTGATGAAGTTGGTTTATTGTATGACAAACACGGATAAATGAAAAGATCAGATAACAAAAAGCGGACATGTTGCCCGCTTTTTGTTTTTTTGTTTTTGGCATGATTAATGTTTGGGCGGTTCGCCAACACCTAAATACATCTCATCATTTTTGGCAAGGGTGGGATGGTCAGCGTCTTTGATGTTGGCACGCAAGACAAGATAGCCCACAATACCCGAGATAAGCGAACCTAAGATAATGCCCAAACGTGGGTCATAATCATCAGGAATGCCGCCAAAGGCAAGCCCCGAGATAAAGAGCGACATGGTAAAGCCGATACCGCAAAGCAGAGAGACGCCATAGATTTGCATGAAGTTTGTGCCTGTGGGCAGTTTGACCAAACCCATTTTGACGACCAAAAACACAGGAATTATCACGCCAAGCTGTTTACCAATAAACAGACCTAGGGCAATACCCATGGGTACGCCGTGCATGAGCTCGCCCATGTTAGTCCCCGCCAGAGAAATCCCTGCATTGGCAAAGGCAAATAGAGGTAAGATACCAAAGGCGACAGTATTGTGTAAATCGTGTTCTAGCTCTTCTAGGGGTGAATGCTCAGGGTCGGCGTTGTTTTTCAAAGGAATAAAAAATGCCAAAAGTACGCCTGCTAAGGTTGCATGCACGCCTGATTTTAACATGGCGGCCCATAGGATAAGCCCGATAAGCAGATAAGGCGTGAGACGGGTGACATTTAGGCGATTTAGTAGGAACAAAAAGGGCAAACACACCGCTGCCACGCCCAGTGATATCAATGATAATTCAGACGTGTAGAACAAGGCAATGATGATAATCGCCCCGATGTCATCAAAGATGGCAATGGATACCAAAAATACTTTTAAGGCATTAGGGACTTTGTTGCCGAGCAAGCTAAGCACGCCAATGGCAAAGGCAATGTCCGTGGCAGCAGGGATTGCCCAGCCTTTTAGAGCCTCAGCATCACCATAATTTAGTCCATAATAGACCAAAGCAGGGGCGACCATGCCACCGATGGCACAGATGGCAGGCAGGACGATTTGCTTGACATCGGACAGTTCACCTATCAAAGCCTCACGCTTTAATTCTAGCCCCACCAAAAAGAAAAAGACCGCCATCAGACCGTCATTAATCCAATGATGAGCGTCTTTGGCAATCTCAAATTGACCAATTTGCACCACGACAGGAGCATGAATAAAAGCATTATAAAGTTCAGATAAAGGTGAGTTTGCAACAATCATTGCAAGTACGGCAGCTAAGGCAAGGATGATGCCCCCAGCAGCTTCTAAGGCAAAAAAGGCTTTTATGCGACTCATCGACATGACTATCTTTTCCTATAAATATAAATGAAGGAACAAAACCTATAATTATAAAAATTAGTTATAAATAAAAATTAACCAATCTTGTGAATATATCACAAAAATTAATAATACGAAAGCAGTTTTGTGATTATTTGTGTAAGTTTTCTTTCTGTGGGTTTGCCAAATGCAAGTGCTGTAAGATGATATCCGTGCATATGGACTAGGTATTTGGATGATTAATCTGACGTCAAACTCGGGTTGTGACATCTATTAGTTTGTGAGTGACGATTAGGTATTTTCATGCAAATGATTATTTTTCCTATGTGGCGTACGTCTTTGATGTTGTCAATAAAAAATGACTATTTAAAAAGCAGGAAAACGTAGGCTGTGAATTTTCTATCAGACAAGTTTTTACGCTGAAAAATCATCTGTCGCTTAACTTGAGTGAACGTTAAGATTTTGCTTTTTAAATTGAGTGGCTAGATAATCGTTTTTATGAAAAAATTGATCAAATCATCAAATTTTTACTAAATTTTACCCCACTCTCAAC
>NZ_MXAP01000122.1 GCF_002027555.1 Moraxella equi | reverse complement strand
AGTGGAATACAGTTGCCGCATTGGCAAATTTTAAAAATGTATCTTTACTAAATAATACCAATTTTTAAAAATAATGGGGTTTGTTCGGCGTTTTAAAAGCTCCTTATTCCTTTTTGACCGTATTTTTTAGCCCCACGCCACGTAGTCGTCCGCTATCGTCCATATCACGCACCACAAGCGACCAGTTGCCATTAAGTTTGACCATGTCGCCCTTGACCATTTTGACACTAAAATGCGACAGCATAAACTCCGCCACCGTCATATCTTTGGCTTTATTTAAGTTATCAATCAGCTCATCGTCCACACCTGATAGGACGGGTGTTTTTTGGGGGATTTTTTGTGGCGTAAACTTACCCAAACCGCCCAACGCATTATCAAAGGCTTGGGCGACAGGGGTTATTTTGGTGAACGTTGGGGCGGTGCTTGCCATGGCAAGCCGATAAAACGGCAAATCCGCCACCTTGACATGGGGCGACAGCAGCCAATCGCCATAAAATTCGCTCGTTTTTTGGTATTCCGACACTGAATTATTAAAAATCTTGGCGATATTTGGGGCGACATCGGCGCTCATGGCATACCACACCACATCACCCACTTGTAGGATTGTGTCATCGTGGATACTTAGCAGTCGCTCATTACGCACTAGGGCGAACACGCTAACACCGTCCAGACTGATTTTGCTAGAAATGCGTTCGGGGTGTCGCCCAATGGCAAACGCCCCCATTTTAACCTCAAATTCATACAGGGTAATGTTGGCATTATCCCCCACCCAAATCTCATGCTCCGCCTTGGGTTCGTTGTCTGTTGGCAACCAAACCTTAAAACGTTTTGCCATAAATGGAATGGTTGCCCCCTGAGCCAATAGCGACAAAATCACCACCCCAAACACGACATTAAACGCAAGTCCTGCCCCCTCAACACCGCTCATAATCGGCAAAATGGCAAGGGTAATCGGCACCGCCCCACGCAGTCCCACCCACGAGATAAAACCGATCTCACGTGAGCGAAAGCCAAACGGCACAAGGCTTGTCGCCACAGCAAACGGGCGAGCAACAAACAGCAAAAACAAGAAAATGATAAGCGAATAGTGCCACAACTGCAAAATGTGAGACGGCGTAACCAGTAGCCCCAGCACCACAAACAGCACCGCTTGCGACAACCACGCAAAACTGTCCATAACCCGCAAAACGTGTTCAGTGGCACGCACTTTGGTGTTACCGATAACCACGCCTGCCAAATACACCGCCAAAAAGCCCGAACCGCCCAACAAGTTAGTCGCCCCAAACACCGCCAAACCTGCCGACATAATTAAAATGGCGTACATGCCCTCCGCCAAATGCACTTTTGGCAAGAGCTTAGACAAGCCAAATCCCGATACCAAGCCGACTATCAGCCCCACGATGATTTGCGTGGCGAGCATACCCAGCACCCCGCCCACACTTTGGCTGTTGGGGTCAAGGTTTAGGGCGATAAGCACCGTAACGAGCAAAATCGCCAACGGGTCATTCGCCCCAGACTCTATCTCCAAGGTTGCTTGCACACGGTCATTGAGCTTAACCCCGCCATTTCGCAAAAGGCTAAAAACGGCTGCCGCGTCCGTACTGCCGACAATCGCCGCCATAAGTAGCCCCAATCGCCAATCAATGTCAAGTAGCCATGTGGCAAACAGCCCCAAACTCACGACAGTGGCAAAAACCCCCCAACTTGCCAATGTAATCGCAGGTTTTAGCCCCACCCGAAAAGACGTAAAAGACGTTCGCAAGCCACCGTCAAGCAAAATACACGCCAACGCCGCCTGCCCCACAAAATTGGCAAGCGAATATTCGGCAAATTCTATCCCCAAAATCCCCTCTTCGCCTGCCAGCATGCCCACACCCAAAAAGAACAACAGCAACGGCACACCCAAACGAGCCGACAGGGTACTGGTCATGATACTAGAAAAAATCAGCAAAGCCGAGACAAGATAGACAATATTTAAGGTGTTCATGCGTGTGTGAGTTCCCCCAATGGCAAAATGGCAGACAAAAGGATAAAGACGGATTGGCGATTTTTTAAACGCTTTTTAAAAAAGCAATCGTACCACATCACGGCGTTTTTGGCTATTTGTTAAAGATAAATTCTACAAAAATCCGACAAAATTTCGCCAAACATCTTGCACCTTTTATCATTACAAGGCATAATAGCAAGTTTGAACCATTTTACTTTTAAAATTTAAAGCAACTTTCAAAAAGGCAAATTTATGGCAATTCGCACAGAATATTGCGGTAGTGTTACCGAAAGCTACATTGACCAAACCATTACCGTTGTCGGCTGGGTGCACCGCCGAAGAGACCACGGGGGCGTGATTTTCTTGGACATGAGAGACCGAGATGGACTGTTGCAAGTCGTCATCGACCCCGACACGCCAGAAGCCTTTGCCACCGCTGATAAGGCACGTTCTGAATTCATCCTGAAAATCACAGGGCGTGTGCGTAAAAGATACGAAGGCACCCAAAACCCCAACATGAAAAGCGGTCAAATTGAACTTCTTGCCAAAGAGATTGAAACCCTTGCCACCAGCGAAACGCCACCATTTCCACTAAACGATGATTTTAGCAACGTCTCAGAAGAGCTACGCCTAAAATACCGCTTCCTTGACATTCGCCGTCCTGAAATGCTTGACCGCTTGCGTTTTCGCTCAAAGGTAACAAGCCTTATCCGCAACTACCTAGACGAGCATGGCTTTTTGGACGTTGAAACGCCCATCCTAACTCGTGCCACTCCAGAAGGAGCAAGGGATTACCTTGTGCCAAGCCGTGTGTCTAATGGCGAGTTTTATGCCCTGCCACAGTCGCCACAGCTATTCAAACAGCTTCTTATGGTAGGCGGTATTGACCGTTATTATCAAATCGCCAAGTGCTTTCGTGATGAAGATTTGCGTGCCGACCGTCAGCCAGAGTTCACCCAAATTGACATTGAGACATCGTTCCTTGATGACAACGACATCATGGACTTAATGGAAGGCATGACCGTCAAGCTATTTGACGAACTTTTGGGCGTAAAATTTGACAAATTCCAGCGTATGCCGTATAGCGAAGCCATGCGTGATTATGCCTCCGACAAGCCCGATTTGCGTATTCCACTAAAACTTGTAGACGTGGCGGACATCATGCAGAATGTGGAATTTAAAGTATTCTCAGCGCCAGCCCAAGATCCAAAAGGTCGTGTGGCCGCCTTGCGTGTGCCAAATGGTTCAGAAATCAGCCGTAAGCAAATCGACGACTACACCAAATTCGTTGGTATTTATGGGGCAAAAGGTTTGGCGTACATCAAAGTAAATGATGTATCCAACATCAACAACGGCGTGGATAAAGAAAGCGGATTACAATCGCCCATCATCAAAAATATGACTGATGACGTGCTTGTCGAGCTTATCCGCCGTACAGGTGCCGAAAATGGCGACATCATTTTCTTCGGTGCTGACAAAGCCAAAGTGGTCAATGATGCCATGGGTGCGTTGCGTGTTAAAATCGGTCATGATTTAAACCTTTTGACCTGTGAGTGGGCTCCACTATGGGTTGTGGACTTCCCGATGTTTGAAGAGACCGATGACGGCAAATGGACATCAGTTCACCATCCATTTACCAAGCCAAAAGGCACGGTAGAAGAGATGAAAAACAGCCCAGAGACCGCTTTGTCTATCGCTTATGACATGGTGCTAAACGGCACAGAGATTGGCGGTGGCTCACTGCGTATCAACACCCTAGACATGCAAAAGGCAGTCTTTGAAGCGTTAGGCATTAGTGAGACCGAAGCTGAAGAGAAGTTTAGCTTCCTACTAAACGCCCTAAAATACGGGGCTCCACCGCATGGCGGATTGGCGTTTGGTCTTGACCGCTTGGTCATGCTGATGACAGGGGCAAGCTCCATTCGTGATGTCATTGCCTTTCCTAAGACCAAAACAGCAGAATGTCCCTTGACCTCCGCCCCTGCTGGCGTGGATAACAAACAACTGCGTGAGCTTGGCATTCGTGTGCGTGAAAAAGAAAAAGCTGAATAATCATAGACTTGTGATTTATGCTTAATCTTATCAAATTCGTGCCAATGTCCTTATTAGGGGCATTGGTTCGTTTTGCGTCTTATCTTGCCAAATGGTCAAATGCCAGTATTTACCGCAGTATTTGCACCAATCTCATGCTAGTCCACCCTTTTATGGATAAGGACGAGCGAGACAGGCTTGCCTTTACCGCCCTGCAAAATCAGCTTACCAGCACCCTAGACAGTGCCAAAAGCTGGGCAATGCCCCCAAAGTGGTCTATCGCCCAAATCAAAACGGTACATAATCGTGAGATTTTGGAGCGTGGTTTTGCCAATCCTAAGGGGCTGATTTTAGTGGTGCCACACATCGGTACTTGGGAGATGATGAACGCATGGCTGTGCGGTTTTGGCGATTTGACGATTATGTACAAACCGTCTGGCAATCCTAGCCTTGACCGATTTATCCTAAGCGGTCGTGAACGGCTGTCCGCTAAGCTTGTCCCCACCGACAGCACAGGCGTTAAGGCGATTTTTAAAACCTTAAAATCAGGCGGATTTACCGTGATTTTGCCCGACCATGTCCCCGACAAAAATGGCGGAGAAATCGTGCCGTTTTTTGGCATTCCTACCATGACAGGCACGCTTACCACCAAACTTGCCCAAAAAACAGGCTGTACGTTGGTCGGTTTGGCGTGTATCAAGGGCAAGGACGGATTTGAGATATTTTGTTATGATTTGACCAACCCCAATTTGTACGACAAAAACGACATCATCGCTACCACCGCCCTAAATAGTGGTATGGAGATGATGATAAATGAGCATTTTGCCCATTATATGTGGGGCTATCGGCGGTTTAAGACCACGCCTTTTGGCGAAAACCCCTATCTGTTGCCTTTTGATGATTTGCACGCTCAAATAAGATCTTATAAAATAGACAAAAACAAGGAAAATCCATGACCGACAACCGCTATGTGATTTGTATGAAATGGGGAACCAAATACGGTGCCGAGTACGTCAATCGCCTGTATAATATGGTAAAACGCCATTTGACCCTTGATTTTCAAATGGTGTGCTTGACGGACGATAGCACAGGCATTGATGACAATGTCAAATGCTATCCCATTCCCGAATTAAATCTGCCTACCAACCTGCCCGAGCGTGGCTGGAAAAAGCTTACGACCTTTAAGCCAGAATTGTATGATTTAAAAGGCACGGCGTTGTTTTTGGACATTGACATTGTCATCGTGGATAATATTGACTGCTTTTTTACGCACCAAGCGGAGCATGACGATAGCGTGATGATTATCCGTGATTGGAAAAAACCGTGGCGAATGGTGGGTAACAGCTCGGTATATCGCTTTAAAGTGGGGCAAAATACTTATCCGAACCTGCTTAGTTATTTTGAACAAAATTTTGAAAAAATCCGCTCGGAGGTTCGCCACGAACAGGCGTTTTTGTCCAATTATCTGCGTGAACATCATCATTTGGAATATTGGGACAGTTCGTGGTGTGTGAGTTTTAAATACCACTGCCTACAAAAAATTCCCATGGCGTATTTTGTCCCACCCAAAAAACCAATCGGGGCAAAAATCGTTATCTTTCATGGCGAGATTAATCCACCAGACGCTATCGCAGGTGGGGGTGGTAAATGGTATCGCCACGTTTTGCCAAGTGAGTGGATTAAGGATGCTTGGCGATGAATCAATACCCCCTATCGGTCGTCATGATTGTCAAAAATGAGGCCAAAAATTTGGCAATCAGCCTGCCTGCCTTAGACGGCTTGGCGGACGAAATCATCATCTTAGATAGCGGTAGCACCGACAATAGCCGTGAAATTGCCGAACAATATGGGGCAAAATGGCACGTCAATACCGATTGGCAAGGCTTTGGCAGGCAGCGACAAATCGCCCAGTCTTATGCCACAGGTGAGTGGATATTAGCATTGGACGCTGATGAAGAGATTACCGATGAGTTAAAACAGAGTATTTTGACAGTCATCAAAAATCCACCAAGCGATACAGTATATGGTATCAAACGCATAGATTGTATTTTTGGTCATGAGATTGACAACAGGCTATGGGCGGTCAAGGCTCATTGGCGACTGTATCCCAAAAAATACAACTATGACAATAACTTAGTGCATGAATCGGTCGTGCTAAATGGAGCTACTACTGCCACGCTTGATGGCTTCATGCGACATCATACGGCAGACACGCCCCTATTTTGGCTCACCAAACGCCTAGAATACGCCAAGGCATGGGCAGACGATAGGCACAGACAGGGCAAAAAAGGTAAATTTAGCAAGGTGATTTTAAACCCATTTTGGGCGTTTTTTAAGCAGTATTTTGTGGACGGGCGATTTTTGCAGGGCAGATATGGGCTGATTTATGCACTTATGTTTACCCAATACACCTTTAATAAATATGCCATTTTGTACGATTTGACTCACAACCAAGCCGAACAAGCATTTTTAAAATCGGTAGAATTTGCCAACAGTCTTACACCCATTGATTTGACCGACAAAAAAAGCACGCTATCGCTTGTCATGATTTGCAAAAACGAATCCAAACACCTAAAAGCCTGCCTTGATACGGTGCATGATTTGGTAGATGAGATTATCATTTTGGACAGCGGTAGCACCGATGATACTCGCAAGATTGCCGAACAATATGGGGCAAAATGGCACGTCAATACCGACTGGCAAGGTTTTGGTAGACAGCGACAAATTGCCCAGTCTTATGCCACAGGCGATTATGTGCTGGTGTTGGACGCTGATGAACGCCTTGACCAAGACCTAAGGCAATCTATCGCCGATGTATTAAGACAGCCTGTACAGACGGATAAAGTTTTTGCTATTGCTCGGGTCAATACCTTTTGTGGTGTGGAGGTTCAGCCACGCTCATGGTACACCGACAAGCTCGCTCGGCTCTATGCTCGCACGCATTTTAGCTACTCGGATTTGGAAGTGCATGAATCGCTTGACCAACAAGGTGTGCCAAGCGTGGTATTAAAGGGCTATTTGCCCCACATTACCAACGATAATTTACACCATTTTTTGGTAAAAAACATCCGATATAGCTTTGATTGGGCAAAAGAAAAGCACAGCAAAGGCAAAACCGTAAGTATGGCAGGGCTACTTGCTCGTTCGTGGTTTTCATTTGTGCGTGAGTACGTTATCCGTGCCGACTTTATGGGCGGAGCGTATGGCTACATCTTGGCGGTAGCGTCTTTGGGTTATACGCTCGATAAATACATCATGCTGTGGCAGAAGAATCGGGATAAGTCATGAAAAACTATGTCATCAGCCTAGCCACTGCCACTAACCGCCGAGAGCATCTCAAGGCAGAATTTGGCAGGCAGGGCATTCATTTTGAATTTTTTGATGCGGTTACGCCAGATGGCATAGGGCGTATTTCCACACAATTAAACATTCCTTTGGTAAATAACCAACGCTTGTCACTTAGCGAAAAGGCATGTTTTTTAAGCCACGTCTGTTTATGGCAAAAAATGATAGATGATGGCTTGGAGCATATCGCCATTTTTGAAGATGATGTATATTTGGGAGAAAATGCCACTGTCTTTTTAAAAGATGACTGGTTAAACTTTTCTTTTGATATTATCAAACTAGAAACATGGCATGAATTGGTGCATTTGGGCGAGCCCACCATTCATCATCACGGCAGAGCATTACACTCCCTAAAAAGCACCCACGTTGGGGCATGCGGTTACATCATCTCAAAAGATTATGCTTGCTTGCTCATGGATTATTTGCAACATGATTTTGACATTCATGGTCAGGCAATAGATCATATTTTATTCGGAAGCACTTGCATTAATTCAACCATCTATCAGCTAAACCCCGCCCTAACCATTCAGTCAGATAGATATGACAATACCTTAACAAGCACACTCGAAGCCACTCGCAACAACCGCTATGAGCAACCCATGACTTTAACCCAACAATTTAACCGTCGCATGAAAACATGGAAGCGAAGCATTTTAAAAAGGCTTGTTTACAAGATAGTACCATTTAAGTAGCTAACTAACTATGCTCTCATATGTAGCTTATCCTTGATATTCGCCTTTGATTTTGGGCGTTGCGCGTTTAAATTCTCGCCCGCCAATACTCTTTCATAGCATTCCACATACGCCTTTGACATGGACAAATGACTAAAATGCGTTTTGGCTCTCTCATGGCACGCTCGTCTGTCAAATTTATCAACATCTTTAACCGCTTCGGTCAGCACCGTATAACTGTCCGACAACACTCCCACTTCATCGCTAATAATATCAGGCATTGCCCCAAATGGCGTGGCAAATACAGGGCAACCCAAATACAAACTTTCAATCATGGCAAGCCCAAACGGCTCATGCCATAACACAGGAAAAATCAGCCCTTTTGAATTTCTCACAAGGTCATTTTTAGCCTTGCCACCCACCATACCATGAAAAGTCAAATCCGATGACAAATAAAAATACGGGTTGCGTTTTAGATTAAAACGCTTACCACCCAAAATATGCATGGGCATATTGGCATTTTGGGCGATTTTTATCGCTCCTTGTACGTTTTTGATTCGCCATGTCGCCTTTGCCAAATAATGCACATAATTTTGTGGATTGTCCAAATTTGGCTCGCCATAATCCGCCCAATACAGCCCATTATGCACATAACAACTGGCATTGTAATTCTCAGCGTGTTTGGATGATAAATAAATGGTATTGATATTAAATTCTTTTTCAATATTGCTATTACTATGCTCAGTACAGACAAATGGCGTATTTATCTCGCCATCATAGGGAAAATGAAAATGAATAATATCTGCCCAACCTTCTATTTGACTCTCCAAGGGTTTATTTTCGTCATATATCAAACCATCGGGATTTTTATTGTCATATCTGCTCAAAAACCTAACATCATGCCCAAGCTCTTTTTGCCCTTGATATAACGCCCATAATACCCTCTCCGTCCCGCCATAATCATTAGGTGGAATGGGCAAAGAAGTTAATAAAACGTGTAATATTTTCATGCAGCTCCCAATCGTAGCTTGACAAAATGACGAAATTTAGGCAATATACCATAAATTTTTTCATTCGCCAACGCCATGCTTAAAAATTATGTCATCAGTCTTGCCAATGCACAAGAAAGACGTCTACATATTATACAAGAATTTGGACAAAAAGAGATTAATTTTGAATTTTTTGATGCTGTTACGCCAGACCAAATTGATGAATTAGCGGCTAAATTTGGGCTAGATATCACCAATGCCAATCTAACCAAAGGAGAGCTGGCATGCTTATTTAGTCATATTAGTTTATGGCAAAAAGCCATTGATGATGATTTGGAATATATTGGAATCTTTGAGGATGATGTATACTTAGCCAATTCAAGTCAGTCATTCCTAAACAATATCGACTGGATTCCCGAAGATTGCCACATTATCAAAATAGAGTTGTTTGACAAAATCATTTTGTCAAAAGGCACTAAGATTTCTGCAAAAGACAGGTTTTTAATCCCTCTTATTGATATTCATCTTGGATGTGCAGGATATATATTATCCAAAGATGCCGCTATCAATCTTGTGGACTTTCATAAAGATTATACTGAATATAACGGCATTATTGCTGTCGATCACATTGTATTTGAACATTACATAAAACATGGTAAGTATCGCCCATATCAATTAAACCCCTGTCTATGCATACAAAGTGACAGACAGACCAATCAAACTATTATTTCAAGTCAATTAGAACAAGATCGTCGAAATAGATTTGAAAACGTACTTAGAATTAAGCGTGAAAAAATCAATCAAAATTTGTATAAAAAAATTTGGAGAGAGATAAAAAGACCATTCTTACAATTTTATAGGTGGATAAAAAAAATTATCACCTATATAGATAGAAAGAGAAAAACTGTTTACTTGACACTTGATTAACACACTTGATATAGGGCGTGCTAAACCTTTATAACGCCATTTACAATATAGGCATATTTTAGAAACAAGCCAACCGTTTGTGCATGAAAAACATAGGCTGATAGTTATTCTATCAGACAAGTTTTTGACGATGAAACACAATCCGACCACTTAACCGGGTAAATTGCAAGAATTTTACTTAACTTTTTAAATTAAGTGGTTGGACAGCCATTTTTCATGCAAAAATTGATAGAATTGTTAAATTTTACCATTATTTTATCTAAAATGTTGTCAATGGTAGGCACGCCCTAATTAATTATACTTCATCCAAACATAAGACAATCAAAGAGAGCAACCCATGTCAGGCAACACAATAGGACAACTTTTTACCGTAACCACCTGTGGCGAGTCGCATGGCGTGGGACTTATGGCGATTGTGGACGGTGTACCGCCCAATTTGGAGCTGTGCGAGGCGGATTTGCAAGCCGAGCTTGACCGCCGTAAACCTGGCACGTCCAAATTCGCCACTCAGCGTAAAGAAGATGACGTGGTGGAGATTATCTCTGGGGTGTTTGAGGGGCGTACCACAGGCACACCGATTGGACTACTCATTCGTAACACCGACCAAAAATCCAAAGATTATGGCAACATCGCCACGACTTTTCGCCCCAATCATGCCGATTATACTTACACAATGAAGTATGGCTTTCGGGATTATCGTGGCGGTGGGCGTTCGTCTGCTCGTGAAACTGCCATGCGTGTGGCAGCAGGAGCGATTGCCAAAAAATACCTAAAAGAACGCTTGGGCGTTATCATTCGTGGTCATGTTACCCAAATCGGTACCGAAAAAGCTGAGAAGCTTGATTGGGATATTGTAAACCAAAATCTGTTTTTTTGTGGGGATATTGACGCTATACCACGCTTTGAAAAATTGGTTACGTCTTTGCGTGAACAAGGCACAAGCTGTGGGGCGAAATTAGAGA
This sequence comes from Moraxella equi, assembly GCF_002027555.1. Classification (GTDB taxonomy): domain Bacteria; phylum Pseudomonadota; class Gammaproteobacteria; order Pseudomonadales; family Moraxellaceae; genus Moraxella; species Moraxella equi. The sequence continues at coordinate 6,956 of NZ_MXAP01000122.1, read as the reverse complement.
TTTTTGCTGAAAATGTCCCTGTGGGCTTAGGCGAGCCGATTTTTGACCGCCTAGATGCCGATATTGCCCATGCGATGATGTCTATCAATGCCGTCAAAGGCGTGGAGATTGGCGATGGCTTTGGCGTTGCCGAGCAGTTTGGACATGAAAGCCGAGACGAGTTGACCCCTGAGGGCTTTTGTGCCAATCACGCAGGCGGAATTTTGGGTGGGATTAGTAGCGGGCAGACTATTCGTGTCGCTATCGCCCTAAAACCGACCGCCAGTATCACCACCGCAGGCAAGACAATAAACCTAGACGGTGAAGCCACAGATGTGATTACCAAAGGTCGTCATGACCCTTGTGTGGGCGTGCGAGCCACACCGATTGCCGAGGCGATGCTTGCCATTGTCCTACTTGACCATTATTTGCGTCATCGTGGGCAAAATGCCGATGTGGTACAACCTTTAAAGCCGATTGAGTAATGTCATGACCCCTGCCATTCGCCTGTTAAAAAAGCAAAAAATCGCCCACAGTATTCATGAATACGACCATGACCCAAATAACACCAATTTTGGGTTGGAAGCGTCCGAAAAGTTAGGTTTATCGCCTGATGAAGTGTTTAAAACCTTGCTCGTTACGGACGGTAAGGCGTATTTTGTGGCGATACTACCTGTTTGTCATCTGCTTAATTTAAAGAAAATGGCGAATGCTGTCGGTGTAAAAAAGCTTGTCATGGCAAACCCTAGCGACGCCGAACGCTTAACAGGTTATATCGTGGGTGGGATTAGTCCCATTGGGCAGAAAAAACGCCTAACAACCGTGATACATTCGTCCGCCCAAGCCCTTGATAACATGTATGTGAGTGGTGGCAGACGTGGGCTGGATATTGGCATTGCCCCTGATGAGTTAGCAGGTGTTTTAACAGCACAATTTTGTGACATCAAAGATGAGTAATTTTTAATCAGAGGGGCTTTATGAAAAAATTAATGCTTAGCATCATGGCAGGTGCTATCCTACTAACAGGTTGTGCCACCACAGGCACGAATGATACAAGCAACGCCATTAATACCGCAACCAATGTCGGTATGGCAGTATTTAAAACTGCTGTGAACACCCAATGTCGCACCCAGCTCAATGGCTATAATGCCTACAAAACCATCACCATGCTGATGACTACTGAACAAAAAACAGCTCTTGAAAACAAAGTATGTAGTTGTGTGAGCGAAAAAGCCCCACAAAGTGTCACCCTTACCGAACTGGGTCAAGCTGTCATTGATGAAAATGCTCATGTGCAAATCGCCACATCTGCGGTAAGCAAGACGATTCATGCCTGTGTGAGTGAGTTTGCTGGCGGTATTTTAAAAACCCACTTATCGCTCATCAGTCATAATACCAAGGCGACAAATTAAACCTCATCACCAATAAAGCAATCCATCCATTATCTCCCCTTCACCCTATCCACCTGCCTTTTAAACTCATCACGATATTCCAAAAGCTCTTCGCAGGTAATGGCAAAAATCCCACTTCCGCCTTTTTGGAAGGTGAGCCAGTCAAACTGAATCTCAGGATAAGATTGGCGTAACGCCCATTCGCTGTCGCCCACTTCGCACACCAACAGCCCGTCTTTGGTCAGATAGTCAGGGGCGTGGTACAAGATTTGATGCACCAAATCCAACCCATCCTGCCCTGCCGCTAAGGCATGTTCTGGCTCATGCAAGAACTCCGGTGGCAACTCTGCCATGACCGCAGCATCCACATAAGGTGGATTGGTTACAATCAGTTCGTACTGATTCTCGGCAGGGATTTTGGCAAATAAATCACTTTCAACCAGATTCACTTGATGAGATAATTCATGATGCTCGACGTTCGTCCATGCCACCTCCAAGGCATCTTTATCAATGTCCGCCCCGTCGACGTTGGAATCGGGGAATGCTACCGCCAAGGCAATGGCGATACAACCTGATCCTGTGCAAAGGTCTAAAATACGCTCAGGCGGAGCCAGTTGCAACTCTTGCAAGCCGTGGGCAAAAAATTTGGTTTTGTTGGCATTATCCACATCAAAATATGGATAGAAGTTTTGATTAATAAGCTCGGCAATGGGCGAGCGTGGAATAAGCACACGCTCGTCCACATAAAACGGCAAATTACAAAAATACGCTAAGTTAATGAGATACGACAAAGGCTTACGCTGAATAATCCGCTCAGCGAGCAAATCAAGTACCGCCTGTTTTTCACTGTCGGTCAAACGACAATCCAAAATCTCAGGATTCGCCCCCCAATCTAGGTTTAACGTATGCAGGACAATGGCAGAGCTTTCGGCAAATTCATCGGTCGTCCCCTGTGCCACCACCACGTCATATTCACGCAGTTTGCTCACACAAAAACGGATAAAATCCCGAATGGTACGCAAATTTCGTCCTGCTTCATCAAGCTGAATATGCAACTCGTCAATTTGGGCAGGGCTTAATTTGCCATTGTCTAGCTCGTCTAAGTGTTCTAAGTTGTCTGAGCTGTCAAATTCTTGCTCGGCATCATCGCTAAACTGGTCATCTAAATGGGTGTCTGACATGATATTCTCTTAATCGCATAAAATTGCCATTATAAAGAAAAATCGCCCATTTTTAAACCGCTTTTTAAATCAGTCATTAAATTTGTGGTAAAAAATGGTTTTTTGGGGTAAACATTGATAAAATAGAAAATTTAAACCTTGTGTTAATTTGGTAGGAGCGAATCACATTCGCCCTAATGATTTTGGATAATTTCAAACATACCAATGATTAACAACATCACATTTTAAAGATAACAGATTTATCAAAAAGAGACATCCATGACCGACAAACTCCCCTTTTGCCTGCCTGCCGACATCACGCCCGAGATTTTTTTGGCAGAATATTGGCAAAAAAAGCCTCTACTTATCAAAAACGGCTTGCCTGCCCTTGTGGGTATGTTTGAGCCGACAGACGTGCTTGATTTGGCGATAGAAGACGGCGCATCAGCACGGCTTATCGCCCAAAAAGACGACAACCCAAAGGAGTGGACGCTCAAAAATTCGCCTTTGACCGAGCAAGATTTGCAAAACACCCCACGCCTATGGACAGTGCTGGTGCAAAACCTAGAACAGTGGTCGCCCGAGCTTGGCGAGCTGTGGCAAGCCTTTGATTTTATTCCAAAATGGCAACAAGACGACATCATGGTATCGGTCGCTGGGGCGGGTGGTTCGGTAGGCGAGCATTATGATGAATATGACGTGTTTTTGGCACAAGGGTATGGCTCTCGCCGTTGGACGCTTGGCAAAATGTGCAGTAGCGACACGCCATTTATTGAAGGTCAGCCCATTCGCCTGCTTGACGACATGGGGCAGATTATTTTTGATGAAATCCTAGAAGCAGGGGACGTGCTGTATGTACCGCCACGCCTTAGCCATTATGGGGTCGCCCAAGACGACTGTTTGACGTTTAGCTTTGGGTTTCGCCGTCCCAACATGGTGCAAATCCTAGACGAAGTGGCAGATGTTGCCACAGGCGAACACGCCCTATTCTCTCCGCTTATCCTGCCCCAAGCCTTACAAAACAACGCTTATGAGCTGACAGACGAGAGTATTTCTACCATAAAAAATGAGCTTATCAATTTACTAAATTCTGACAAAGGCAACGCCATTTTAACCCAAGCGTTGAGTGAATTGGTTAGCAAACGCCAATATGATTTGATTGCCTTTGATGACGAACTTGCCCCTGATGAACTGGCTGAACGCTTACAAAATGGCGAATGCCTGATGATAAATCCTGCCTGCCGATTTGTCCGACAAAATGACGATTGGTACATCAATGGCGAATGCGTGTGTTTTAATGACAAAGAGCTGGCACTCATTAACCGCTTTACCAATCATGACGTGATTACGTTTGATGACTTATCTTGTGATTTGGATAACGACTTATTGGCAAGTTGTGCAAATTGGCTCAATGATAAGTGGCTGATTTTGATTTAATTCATTTAAATGCCAAGCAACAAACTTGGCATTTTCTACCGCCAACACCCAACCACACCTACCCCCAAAAGAGCATAGCCAAAACCCCCGTTTTCTGCTATAATCGCCAATTTTAAATGATTTGATAGCTCAATGACCGACAAAAAGCCCCTAGATACCGTAAAAACGTCCACCTTTTCTCGCCAGTTAAGCATTGCCAAAACTTCCCTAAACATCGGCAAAAACTGGGCGAAAAGTGGCGTTACAGGGCTTTTTTTATCCAAAGAACAGCGGGAACTCCAAAAACACACGCTCATGCAAGAGCAGGCGGATTATTTGGTGGCAGAGCTTGGCAAATTAAAAGGGTCGGTCGTCAAAGTCGGGCAAATGCTGGCGTTATATGGCGAGCATATGCTCCCCCGTGAAGTCGTCAATGCCCTGCACACCCTAGACGCTCAGACCGCCCCATTGGCGTGGCACATCATCTATCAGACGATACGGGCGGAGCTGGGCGAGCGGATTGATGATTTTGAGATTGAGCGGACACCCATTGGCACGGCAAGCCTTGCCCAAGTCCACAAAGCCACGCACAAATATTCAGGGCGAGAAGTTGTCCTAAAAGTCCAATACCCCAATGTCGCCCAAGCCATTGATTCGGATTTGTCGTTATTTAAGCATTTATTAAAAGTAACCAACGCCGTCCCCCAAACCAAAGCTCTAGATGACTGGTTTGGCGAGATTAGGCAGTTATTACATCGGGAAGTAGATTATGTCATGGAAGCAAACACCACCAAGCGATTTGCCGATTATCTCAAAGGCGATGAGCGATATATCGTACCGACCATTTATGATAATTATTCCACACCCCGTCTGATTTGCATGAGTTATGAAGCAGGCATTCATTTAAATGACCCTGCCCTACAATCATTAAATCAAACACGCCGTAATCACTTAGGGCAATCCGCCATTGACATTGTCATGCGAGAGATTTTTGAATGGGGCGAGATGCAAACCGACCCCAATTTTGGCAATTATTTGGTCAGACTTGATGATGTTACCGAACAAGACAAATTGATACTCCTCGATTTTGGGGCGATTAAACAATTTGATGACAAATTATTAACCATTGCCAAAAATCTACTCATCGCAGGTCATTATCAAGACAAAACGATGATGAAAAATGCGATGACTGGCTATGATTTTTTTGATAAATTAACGGGCAAACCCCAAGATAATGTGGCAGACGTGCTAATGATGGCGTGCGAGCCATTTGCCGACAGCGATACCGCAGACAGCGAATATCTCGATGATGACAAATACATCTGGGCAAAAAGCGACCTATATCAGCGTGTCATGACCACCGCCAAATCAGGCATGCAGTCGCTAGAATTTAGCCTACCACCCAAAGAGCTGATGTTCATCAGTCGCAAATTTATCGGGGCATATGCTCTGCTCTCGGCATTGGACAGCCGTACGGATGCTGATAGATTGGTAAAACGCCACATCGCAAAAAACGCTCAATGATGAGCGTTTTATTTTTTATTCAAGATTAGCAAAATGCTTTACCAAAATATCCAAACAGCGTTGCACTTTGATGGGCTGAAATTCTTTATCAGGCAGTCTTGCCACCAATGCCAAGGGCGGTAGTTCATGCCCTGCCAGCACGTTTTTAAGCTCGTCACTTTGGATGAATGGCTTAGCGTCCAAAACATTAACCTTGATGATGCCTTGGTGCGACATGGCAAGTTTTAGGGCGATTTTAGAGCTGTTGGTACTAAGGCGACTTTTTATGGCGGCCGTCTCACCTGTAGCGAAGGTTATCGTGCGATTGCCGTCTAACAAAATAAAATCCTGCTCAGCCAAATCATCAATGCTACGGATGGGTGCATGCCTATTCAGATAGTCGCCCGATGCCAATAATAACTGTGGCACATAAGTCAGTAACACATTATTTTTATCATGTTCACTTACTTCTTTGGCATCGACAAAACCCACGCAGATGTCCACACGGTCATGAGTCATGTCAAGCTCTTCCCCATGCACCATAAAGTGTAGCGACAAAGATTCATTTTGCACCAACCAATCTGATAAAGCAGGCATGAGATATTGGCAAGCCACCTGTGGCGTGGTCGCGATGGTTAGGTTGCCCATGACGTCATCACGCAAACGGCTTGCCTGATGCCAACCCATCTCGGCTGCCGTTACCATTTTTAAGGCTGACTGATAAAATAACTCGCCCACTTCGGTAAGACTAACTCTGCGTGTCGAGCGTTGCAATAACACCGCCCCAAGCTCGTTTTCCAATGAGCGAATCTGTTGGCTAACTGCACTTGTGGTAATATTTAGTTCTTTAGCGGCACCACTAAATGAACCATGCCTAACGACTGCCACAAAAACCGCCATCGCTCGCAAATTATCCAACAACATCTTAGCCCCCTATCTACCGATTCATGCAGATTATTACCTGTATTAATTATTTGTCTGACAAACCTGTAAAACAAGAGCGAAACTAAATGTTCAATCAGACCCTTTAGCAGCCTTTGCAAACACCTGTTAATATTTGACTAATTACTTTTTAATAGGCAAATAATTAGCTGGCAAGCTGGCAAGTATTATAACAAATAATTTTTATAAGTCAAATATTTATCTAAAATAATATTATTTTTTATAAAAAAATTTTTATTAATCATATTTATAAAAAACCAACAAAAAAAACAATAAATAATCATAAAATTTTAAAAAATAATTTATAAAAAGAATAATAATATTTGTAGAATATAAATTTAAGTCATTGAAAATAAAAGAGTTATTTTATTTTTCGAAGAAAAATTATTTTAAGATTATTTTAAAATAGTAATTTTTTTGATAAAAAATATTTCTAGATTAATTCTTGAAAATGACATATAATAGCAAAATTAATTTTTGTCATTCTTATAAAAATTATCATATAAAAACAAATAAAAATAATTATTATTTTATCTATTTTATAATAGACCCCCTGCAAAACTAC
>NZ_MXAP01000121.1 GCF_002027555.1 Moraxella equi | reverse complement strand
ATCATAAAAAAATAAGGCATCATCAAATGCCTTATTTTTTTATGATTAAAGCGAATTATTCCATGCCATATTTTTGAGCAATGGTTTTTATCTCGCCATTTTTGACTAACTCATCAATGCCTTTATTGAGTATTTGTGGTAGTTTGGTGTTATTTTTATTGGCTAAAAAGTGTAGTTGGCTTTGTCGGAGTAGGGTATGATTTTTTTGCTTGCATCCCTGTTTATGTCTGATAAGGGGTTAGGGTGGTGCTTGCTAGTTTTGGGTTATCAGCAAGATAGAATAATACAGATGTTTTGGCATAATAGGCATTGGGTGTACCGTATTTTGATGTGCACTTTTCGGTTTGGAAAATGGCAGTGGTACCATATCGCTGATTCTAGAATCTGATTTCGGCAAAATAAGCTTTCAGATGTTGTTGGTTTAAATTGGATGTTAAGCTTTTTGTTTTTGGCAATGCAATACATTAGAATCAAAACCTGTAATGGCTCCTTTTTCATCAGAAAAATTAAAAGGTGCAACGTCTGAGATTGTTGCTATTGTTAATTTTTTAACATTGGAGGTGTTTGTGTCAAAACCATTTGTCTCTGTGTTGGTAATGAATGTTTTAACCGACATTTTTATTTTTGCGTATGGCATTGGTATCGACAGATAGGTTAGTGGCATGGACGTTAAGGTGATTTGATGGTAGCGGTACTCTCCTTGGTACTAGAATGGGCAAATGACCAGTTTCGATTAAAAATTTAAAATAATGTTTTTTAAAATATAAATCTATTGAAATTTTAGATTGAAATAAATGTAAAAACATATGTTTTTTTCCAAAAATTCAACCCTGTTCACATTTTTAAAACCATTGTAACTTGTTATATTTTGTCAAATGGCGTAAACTATACAGTATTTATTTGATGAAACTGTCTTTGGCTTAATTTAGGGCGGATTCATGGATAGATTTTAGAGTGAGCGAGATGATTTTGCCGACAGACGGTTTTGCCATGCTCATCATTCGCTGACCTAATGCAACAATGTATCAAAATTTTCCTTAAAAATAATATGGCGAATATTATGACAAAAAGTAGCAAAGATACGGTGGCTTATCAAAGCACCGAACTCACCGCAGATGGTGCAGCGTATATTGAGGCGTTGTACGAGGACTATTTGGCGGATAAGGCAAGCGTGAGCATCGAGTGGCAAAAATACTTTGCCGATTATGAGCAAGCAGGCGATGCCCCGCACAATGCCATTAAAGAGCAGTTCTTGCTCCTAGCCCGTAACCAAACCAACGCTCGTCTCACTGTGCAGACCGTTGGGACAGGCGACTGCGACCCCAAACAGATGGCAGTGCAACAACTTATCAGTGCCTATCGTCGTCGTGGGCATCGTGTCGCTAAGATTGACCCCTTGGGACTACAAAAGCGTGATGGCATTGAGGACTTGACCTTGGCTTATCATGGTCTGTCCGAGGCTGACCTTGACACGACGTTCCCAACCACGCTCATGCACATCGGCAAAGAGTCAGCGACACTGCGTGAGATTATTGAGATTTGTGAGCGTATCTACTGCGGTAGTATTGGCTATGAGTACATGCATGTCTTTACCGCCACCGAGAAAAAGTGGATTGAAAAATATATTGAGCAAAATCAAGGCTACATCAAGTTTGATAAAGACAAAAAATTAGAAATCCTTGACCGCTTGACCGCCGCCGAGGGTCTAGAAAAATATCTGGCTCGTAAATACACAGGCGTTAAGCGTTTTGGTCTAGAGGGGGGCGAGAGCTTCATTCCTGCGGTGCATGAGATGATTCAGCGTGTGGGAACCTATGGCACCAAAGAAGTCGTCATCGGCATGGCTCACCGTGGTCGTTTGAACCTACTTGTCAATATCATGGGTAAAAACCCATCTGCCCTGTTTGATGAATTTGATGGTAAAGTTCAGCCAACAGTCGGTTCGGGTGATGTGAAATACCACAATGGGTTTAGCTCAAACGTCATCACCAAAGGCGGAGAGATACACCTTGCCTTGGCATTTAACCCGTCTCACTTAGAAATCGTCTCTCCTGTCATGCTAGGCTCGGTGCGTGCTCGTCAAGCCCGCCGTAGCGAGGCTTATGGTTATGACATTGACAACAGCACGGTACTGCCCATCGTGGTACACGGCGATGCGGCGTTTGCAGGTCAAGGCGTCAACCAAGAGACTTTCCAGATGTCGCAAACCCGTGCCTATAAAACAGGCGGTACGGTACATGTCGTCATCAATAACCAAGTGGGCTTTACCACGTCTCGCCCTGATGATGCCCGCTCTACCGAGTACTGCACGGACGTTGCCAAAATGGTACACGCCCCTGTCCTGCACGTCAATGGCGATGACCCAGAAGCGGTGGTGTTCGCAAGCCAGCTTGTGCTAGATTATCGTAAAGAATTTGGTCGTGATGTTGTGCTTGACATCGTCTGCTATCGCCGTAACGGACACAACGAATCGGACGAGCCGTCAGCGACTCAGCCACTGATGTATCAAGTCATCAAAAAACTGCCCACCACTCGCACTCAGTACGCTGATAAACTGGTTGCTGAGGGTGTATTGACCAAAGAAGAATCTGCCCAAATTGAAGACGACTATCGCATCGCCCTAGACAATGGCGAGGATGTGGCTCACGGGCTTGCCAAAGAGCCTGATACCAGCTTGTTTGTGGATTGGTCGCCTTATGTCGGTCATGGCTTGACCGATGACGTCCAAACTGGCGTACCTGTTGAAAAGCTCAAATCCTACGCACAAGCGATGGCAAAAGTACCAGAAGGCTTTGAATTACAACGTCAAGTTGCCAAGGTGCTAGAGCAACGCCTTGCCATGCAAACAGGTCAAGAGCCCCTAAACTGGGGTGCTGCCGAAACGTTGGCATACGCGTCACTGGTGGATGAGGGTTCGCTTGTGCGTATCACAGGTGAGGACGTGGGTCGTGGGACATTCTCGCACCGTCATAGCGAGCTGTACAGCCAAAAAGATGCCAGCCTATATATCCCGTTACAGCACATTCGTGAGGGGCAAGCCCGTTTTGCCACCTACAACTCACTGCTATCAGAAGAAGCGGTACTTGCCTTTGAATACGGCTATTCTACCACCGTGCCAAATGCTCTGATTGTGTGGGAAGCTCAGTTTGGTGACTTTGCCAACGGAGCTCAGGTGGTCATCGACCAGTTCATCTCATCGGGTGAGACCAAATGGCAACGTCTGTCGGGTCTTGTTATGCTGCTGCCACACGGCTTTGAAGGTCAAGGCCCTGAGCATTCATCAGCTCGTTTGGAGCGTTTCTTACAGCTATGTGCTGAGGATAATATGCAGGTCATCACCCCGACAACGCCTGCTCAGATTTTCCATGCTCTACGCCGTCAAGTTATCCAAAAAGCTCGTAAGCCACTTATTGTCATGTCGCCCAAATCACTACTTCGTCATCCGCTTGCCACGTCTCAGCTTGATGACTTGGCAGATAGTAAATTTGAAAGTGTGTTGCCTGAGATTGACAGCATTGACAACAGCAAGGTAACTCGTGTGGTGCTGTGTGGTGGTAAGGTGTATTATGAGCTGCTTGAAGCTCGCCGTAAGCTAGGGCTTGACCACATCGCCATTGTGCGTATTGAACAGCTTTATCCATTGCCAGAAGAGCGTATCTTGGCAGAGCTTGCCAAATACCCAAATCTTAGCGAAATCATCTGGACGCAAGAAGAGCCACTCAACCAAGGTGCGTGGTACTATCTACTGCCAGAGCTACACCGCTTGACAGAGGGTAAAGCCAAACTGCTACCTGCGTCAGGTCGTCCTGCGGCAGCAGCCCCTGCGACAGGTTCGCCAAAGATTCACGCGGCACAGCAAAAAGCTCTAATTGCCCAAGGCCTAGGCGTGAGCGAAGACCAACTATAAGTAAGTGGCAGGATAAACTCATGATTTGTGGGTTTATCCGTCTTTTCATTTTATTTATTAATTTATCAAAACTGCAAATTAATTCTTAGGAGTTTATCATGGCTGACATTAAAGCCCCCGTATTTCCAGAATCGGTACAAGACGGCACCATCGTAGAATGGCACGTTGCCGAGGGTGACCAAGTTGCCCGCGACCAACTGCTTGCCGAGATTGAGACCGACAAAGTTGTGTTAGAAGTGGTTGCCCCTGATGATGGCGTGATTAGTAGCATTTCCAAAGGCGTGGACAGCACTGTGGTGTCTGCTGAAGTGATTGCCACTTTTGAAGCAGGTGCAACTGCTGCTCCAAAGGCTGAGAGCGAAGAGCTACCCAAAGACGCAGCTGACAAAGGCACAACCATTGACCCAGCCAGCGTTGCCGCTCCTGTACAGCCAAAAGCCGAAGCAGAAGGCGACTTTAAAGACCAAAGCCCTGCCGTGCGTAAAGCTGCCAAAGAAACAGGCGTAAACCCAGCAGACGTGCAAGGCTCAGGTCGTGGCGGTCGTGTTACCAAGTCTGACATGGTGAACCCCACTCTAAAAGGCGACAACGGTCAAGTCATCGCTACTGCCATCGGTCAGCGTATCGAAAAACGTGAGCCAATGACTCGTCTGCGTAAGCGTATCGCCGAGCGTCTATTGTCCGCCACCCAAGAAACCGCCATGCTTACGACCTTTAACGAAGTAAACATGAAGCCACTGATGGACTTGCGTGCCAAGTACAAAGACCAATTTGAAAAACGTCATGGCGTAAAATTGGGCTTTATGTCGCTATTTGTAAAAGCAGCCACCGAAGCGTTGAAACGTTTCCCTGCGGTCAATGCGTCTATTGATGGCGATGACATTGTATATCACGGCTACTATGACGTAGGCGTGGCGGTGTCAAGCGACCGTGGTTTGGTTGTGCCCGTCCTTCGTGATACTGACAGCATGGGTCTTGCCGACATCGAAGGCGGTATCCGTGATTATGCCAGCAAAGCCCGTGAAGGCAAATTGTCTATTGAAGAGATGATTGGCGGTACATTTACCATTACCAACGGTGGTGTGTTCGGCTCGCTCCTATCTACTCCAATCATCAACCCACCACAAACTGCTATCTTAGGTATGCATGCCATCAATGAGCGTCCTATGGCGGTGGACGGTCAAGTGGTTATCTTGCCAATGATGTATTTGGCTCTGTCTTATGACCATCGTTTGATTGATGGTAAAGATGCGGTACAATTCTTGGTAACGATTAAAGAGCTTATCGAAGACCCAGCACGTCTATTGCTAGACCTGTAATTTGTCAAAAAATGCCTGCTCAAAGGGTGGGCATTTTATTTTTAAAATAAGAGAGAATAATGATGAAAAATTCATATGATTTAGTGGTTATCGGTGGCGGGCCTGGTGGCTATGAAGCCGCCATTCGTGCAGCCCAACTTGGCTTTAGCACCGCTTGTATCGAAAAACGCATTCACAAAGGCGAGCCTGCCCTTGGTGGTACTTGCCTAAACGTGGGTTGTATCCCGTCGAAAGCCTTGCTTGACAGCTCGCACCGCTATGAAGCAACCCGCCATGAACTTGCCGAACACGGTATCACGACAGGCGATGTGGCGATTGACGTTGCCAAAATGCTAGAACGCAAAGACAGTATTGTCAAAGGCTTGACCGCAGGTGTGGCAGGTCTATTAAAAGGCAATGGTGTGGACTGGCTACAAGGCGTGGGTACGCTTCTTGACGGCAAATCAGCCGAAAAACAAGTCAAATTTACCGCTCATGACGGCACCGAGACCACCATTACTGCCAAATATGTGATTTTGGCGGCAGGTTCTGTGCCAATTGAAATCCCAGTTGCCAAAACTGACGGCGAATTTATCGTAGACAGTACAGGTGCCTTAGAATTTAGCGAAGCCCCAAAACGTCTTGGTGTTATCGGTGCTGGCGTGATTGGCTTAGAGCTTGGCTCGGTATGGCGAAGACTTGGCTCAGAAGTGGTAGTGTACGAAGCCATGCCAGAGTTTTTGGCAGCAGCCGATAAAGACATCGCCAAAGAAGCAGGCAAACTCCTTAAAAAACAAGGTCTTGACATTCGTGTCGATACCAAAGTGACGGGTGCTGAGGTGGTGGGTGGCGAAGTGGTTGTAACCACGGATGTCAAAGGCGAAACCAAAACCGAAACCTTTGACAAACTTATCGTGTGCGTGGGTCGCCGTGCGTACAGTGAAGGCTTGCTTGCGGACGGCTGTGGCATTGAGCTGACTGAGCGTGGACTTGTGGCGGTAGATGACCAGTGCAAAACCAACCTAGATGGCGTGTATGCCATTGGCGACTTGGTGCGTGGCCCAATGCTTGCTCACAAAGCGATGGAAGAAGGCATGATGGCGGTAGAACGCATTCATGGCGAAAAAGCTCAGGTAAACTACGATACCATCATCAGTGTGATTTATACGCACCCTGAGATTGCGTGGGTGGGCTTGACCGAAGAGCAAGCACGTGCCCGTGGACATGAAGTCAAAACAGGTTCATTCAACCTATCTGCCAACGGTCGTGCCTTGGCACAAGGTGAGGGCGTGGGTGTGATTAAGGTTGTGGCTGATGCCAAGACTGACCGCTTGCTAGGCTTACACATGGTAGGTGTGGGTGCTGGCGACATCGTCCACCAAGGTATGATTGCCCTTGAATTTGTATCAAGTGTAGAAGACCTACAGCTTATGACATTCGCTCACCCAACCGTATCAGAGGCGGTGCATGAGGCGGTACTGTCGGCAGACGGTCGTGCGATTCATGCGATTCAGCGTAAGAAGCGTTGATTAGTGTAAGAGATTAATAAACATCTGTTGAAAAACAGGTGTTTATTTGCTATTATAGAAATATTTTACTTGTTTAATTATTGGGTTTCTTATGAGCAAGGTTTTGATTGTTGGTCATCAGTATTCTAATTATCAAAAATTAGAAGAAATATTAAATTTTTGTGGAATGGCAAAGGCATTGCCTTCCAAAGCTTACAGTATGACACCACAAGACATTAATATCAAAATTGGTAGTGTTGCCATATCAGTGCCACAAAAAGTGTTATCAACTCGACAACAGAGATCGGCCGCTAGTAGACTCTCAAAAAACCAAAAAACCCTTGTAGTTCGTCATGCTCAATCGGAAAGTGCTTATGTTCAAAAAAAGCCTAAAAAAATGTGGGATAGTCTAGCTTTTGACTTGATTATGGCAAATGATGAACAGTCATTATGGGGCTGGGCAGACTCTAATGCTATTAGCCTGTTAGAGTATTGGGCTGATTTCGACGAAGACATGGTTTTTGTCTTAACTTATGATAAGCCCGATGTTATTTTAAAGCACCTACTTAATGACGTTGAAGTCCAGCAGTTGGAACAATCAGTTATCGATGAAAAAACAAAAGATTGGTTTGAGTATAATCAAGCTTTAATTAACTTTTATCAAAAAAATAAGAATCGCTGTCTGCTTGTTAATGGTGAACAGGTATTGGATTCGGCAAAAGATTATGTTCATTCTGTTGCTAAAATTACTCAAATTGAATTTTCTTCAGGCAGTGAAGAATTGCCCACGTTGCAAGATGATGTTTCACTAGCAGATTCTCTGACATTAGATTTCTTGATTCGTGAAGTGCTTGCTTCTAGTGATGATATACATCAAATGTTTAATAGACTTCAAAACTTGGCAGATATACCACTTGTTAGTCAGGCTCAGATTGGTAGTGCGTTAGATTTACTCAAAGAGACAGTGAGCAAGCAAAACAAATTACTACAAATGGATGCTGAGCAAGAAATTCAGAGCAAGTTAATGATTAGCCAGCAAGAAAACTCACTGATGATTGAGCAATTGCACCAAACACAAGCAGAGCTTGAAAAATATTATCTTGAGAATAAAAAGTCATCAGATTTGCTACGTCAAGAACAAGAGAAGGTTAAGAGTTTAGAAAAACAGTTGACTAATAAACAAGAGTTATTAAATGCGAATCAGCTTTCACCGCAAATCAAACAAGAAAATGATTTATTAATTAAACAGCTTCATCAGACCCAAGAAGAGCTTGAAAGATATTATCTTGAGAATCAGAGATTAAAATCTCAAAAGCAAGAACCTGCTAAACCTGTGTATTATGGAGCGGCAGATAGGGTGAAAGAAGATTTGCCTTATCGACTCGGAGCTACCATGGTGAGTCATTCTAAATCCGCCAAAGACTTGGCGATATTGCCACTGGCTTTGGCGAAGGAATATCGTGAATTTCAAAAACATCAGCCAACTGATTTGCCTGCAATCGAGGAGTATCAAGATGCTCACGAGGCGGAGAAAGCAAAAAAACATCTATCCTATCGACTGGGTAAAACGCTGGTTGATGGGGTAAAATCAAAAAAAGTATTGGACCTGCCTGTGAAGATGGGTAGGGAGATTGTTGGGTTTGGTAACAAATAGGTTTTGTTGAGGTTGATATTATGGCAAGTTTTGTAGAAGCAAATCGTTTGTATAATGAGGGGAAGTACCAAGAAGCTTATGATATCTATGTTGAATTGGGTAAAGTATTTGGCGACTCAATAATTCAGTACCAACTGGAAATATTAAAAAAGAAGATACAAAATAAAGATTCAGTTGTGATTATTTCTCAATCAAACGATTTAGATAATGCCACCAAAATTATGTTATCCAATATGGGAGAATCTAAACTTTCAGATAAGGAATACAAGGACATTTTAGAGACTTGGTATAAAAAAACAAAAAATAAATCTGCAGATGCGGACATTAAACCAATCAATCCAATTCCTAGTGATTGGCCAAAAGATTTAGTCTTGCCTAGTTTGCCAGAAGGGGTGAATGATTTTTTTTGGAGCAATACAAGCAAAAATAGTAATAAAAAGACATCTAATTTTGGACTGTCGGTGATTATACCTACCTTTAACAGAGGCCACATCTTAGAAATCACACTATCCTGCCTGATTAACCAAAAAACACAATACTCTTTTGAGGTGATTGTTGCTGACGATGGTAGTAGAGAAGACATTTGTGCTATCGTCAGGAAATATGAAAAAGATTTAGATATTAAGTATGTGCGTCAAAAAGACTACGGCTATCAACTATGTGCTGTCAGAAATTTAGGTCTAAGAACGGCTAAGTATGATTTTGTCTCGATATTAGATTGTGATATGGCACCAAATCCTCTGTGGGTAGAATCATACATGAAACTTTTGGAGGAGAATGATAATGTTGCATTGATTGGTCCAAGAAAATATGTAGATACACATAATATTCAGCCAAGTGAAATTATAAATAACCCCGCTTTGATCGAACAATTGCCCGAAGTTCAAACCAATAATTCTGTATCGGGGAAAAATGACGGTGAAATTTCAGTAGACTGGCGACTTGAACATTTTAAAAAGACTGAAGATTTGCGTTTGTGTGATACACCATTTCGGTTTTTTAGTGGTGGCAATGTTGCTTTTGCACGGAAATGGTTAGAGAAAGCTGGTTATTTTGATGAGGAATTTACTCATTGGGGTGGAGAAGATAATGAATTTGGTTATCGCCTATTTAAATACGGTTGTTTTTTTCGTGCTGTTTGGGGTGGTATGGCATATCATCAAGAACCGCCTGGAAAAGAAAATGAGACGGATAGAGCCGAAGGTAAAAAAATTACAATTAATGCTGTAAAGCAAAAAGTTCCTTACTTTTATCGAAAAATCCAATCCATTAATGAGGCACAAATTTACAAAGTGCCTTTGGTAACCATCTACATTCCTGCCTATAATTGTGCAAATTCTATTCAAAGATGTGTTGATAGTGCCTTAAACCAAACTGTTACTGATTTAGAGGTTTGTATTTGCAATGATGGGTCTACCGATAATACTCTAGAAGTTGTAAAATATTTATATGCCAACAATCCAAGAGTTAAGATTATTTCTAAAGAGAATGGTGGGATTGCATCAGCTTCCAATATAGCAGTTCACAACGCTAACGGATATTATATTGGTCAATTGGATTCTGATGATTATCTGGAACCTGATGCAGTAGAGTTATGCTTGAAAGAATTTTTAAAGGATAGATCACTTGTTTGTGTGTATACAACTAATCGCAATGTAAATTCTGATGGTAGTTTGATAGCTAATGGGTATAATTGGCCTGAATTTTCAAGGGAAAAGCTAACTACGGCAATGATAGTTCATCATTTCAGGATGTTTACGGCAAGAGCATGGCACCTAACCACTGGTTTTGATGAGAAAATTGAAAACGCTGTTGATTTGGATATGTATCTTAAATTAAGTGAGGTTGGGTCATTTAAGCATATCAATAAGATAAGTTATAATCGGGTATTGCACGGAAATAATACATCTATTAAAAACTTAGGCATTCAAAAGAAAAATCATTTTTTAGTTGTTAATAATGCTTTAAATCGTCAAGGAATTACTAACTATCAATATAGTGCTGCTGACAACGATGACGGTAGTAGAAA
This sequence comes from Moraxella equi, assembly GCF_002027555.1. Classification (GTDB taxonomy): domain Bacteria; phylum Pseudomonadota; class Gammaproteobacteria; order Pseudomonadales; family Moraxellaceae; genus Moraxella; species Moraxella equi. The sequence continues at coordinate 18,527 of NZ_MXAP01000121.1, read as the reverse complement.
ATATTCCTTTATCAAAAATAGTGGCAGTAATATATCATCTGATTTAGTGTAGGTAAAACTGGCTTTTAGCCTAGTTTATCCTGATCGGCTGGATGGGTTATTGAGGAAATTGGATAATATTATTTGAATATAATTTTGGTATAGTTGTTATCATTCTGCATTTAAATCCAAAATTTATCAGTATTGATATCTCTAATAAACTATATGAATTTGAAAATCAGCATAACGTCAAAATAATTATCAATTCTGAAATTTCTTATGAAAATTTCAAATATAAGCAAGTGGAATATTATCTAAGCAACTTCAATCAACGATGACAGATTGAAAGAAATTCAGGAAAATTTTATTTCTGGAAGTATTGTGCCAGAAATCAACAATAGAGATATTGTCGCTCCAACTATTTTGCTATTTCTATCAATGTTGCCGTTACATTCTGACAAGCCATACCGACAAGAGGCGATGTTGGCAAATGTTTTGAGATTGTATTATCAATATTTAAGAGTAAAATAAAATGAACATCACCATCACAGGCACAGGCTATGTCGGCCTATCCAATGCGGTATTATTATCGCAAAAATACACCGTCATTGCCTTAGACATTGATAAAAATAAAGTAGATAAAATAAATAATCGTCAATCTCCGATTGATGATAAAGAAGTTGGCGATTTTTTATCTACTAGGTCATTAAATCTAACGGCAACGACTGATAAAAACACCGCTTATCAAAATGCCGACATTGTCATTATTGCCACGCCGACCAATTATGACAGTCAGACAGGTTATTTTGATACCAGTAGTGTGGAGGCTGTGATTGATGATGTGCTTGCTATTAACCCAAAGGCACTCATCGTCATCAAATCCACCATTCCTGTTGGTCTTACCCAAAACATTCGTCAAAAATTAGGCGTAGACAACATCATCTTTTCGCCAGAATTTTTGCGAGAGGGTAAGGCATTGTACGACAATCTTTATCCGTCTAGGATTATTGTTGGTGAGCAGTCAGAGCGTGCCAAAGCATTTGCCGATATGCTTCTTGATTGTGCGATTAAAAAAGATGTTGAAATCCTATTAACCGATCCTACCGAAGCGGAGGCGATTAAGCTCTTTGCTAATACTTATCTTGCTTTGCGCGTGGCGTATTTTAATGAGCTGGACACCTACGCTGGAATACACGGTCTAAATACTGCCCAAATTATTAAAGGTATTGGACTAGATCCTCGCATTGGTACTTATTATAACAACCCCTCTTTTGGTTATGGTGGTTATTGTTTGCCAAAAGATACCAAACAATTACTTGCTAATTATAAAGATGTCCCCCAAAATCTTATTCAAGCCATCGTCGATGCCAATACCACTCGTAAGGATTTTATTGCCAAAGACATTTTAAAAACTAATCCCAATGTCTTGGGTGTGTATCGTTTGATTATGAAAGCAGGATCAGATAATTTTCGTTCGTCTGCGATGTTTGGTGTCATTAAACGCCTGCGCGCCAAAGGCATCGCGGTGATTATCTATGAGCCAAAATATGCAGGTGATGAACTCGATAGAATGCAGGTGATTTCAGATTTGTCAGAATTTAAACAAAAAGCCGATATCATTATCGCCAATCGCTTGACTGATGAACTATCTGATGTGTTAGAAAAAGTCTATACTCGTGATATTTCAGGGGTGGACGATTAGTGTTTTTTAAAACACAACATAAAAAGCAGGATAATATGGCATGTCAAGTGGCAAATTATCCTGCTATATTGCGTTATAAAACCCCAAAAAGCTACTGGCAAGCAATGCGATTGGGGCTTTATCAAACAGTTTTAAATAATACACCCATTATTCAAACAAAAAAATCATTCATTACCAAAAAAATTGCTCAATTAAAACGTTTTGTTATTTCTGATGAATATTTGCAAATAGAGATTTGGCAAATACTATCCAATGATGATTTAAAAAAATATCACAAAGAATTTATCAAGGAAGCTTTTTATTTATATCCTAAAATTTTTGTAGAATATTTTTTAAATCATAGAGAATGGCTTAGTGATCAATATTATTTGGGATTGGCATTATCGTATGCTAATGATAATAATATTTTAGAAGACTTTGAATCAGAATGTGGTGAATTTTTTAAACATTTTGATACGATTGATAAGCAATGCTTACATGCCAATATTTATTTAAATACCAATGATAAGAAAATCACTCAACTTAATCATATTTTATCAGAATATCACTTATTATCATTATCTTTAAACAATGATTGTTTTTGTGTTAATTACTTGTCATCCAATATTGATAAAGCACAAGAGCATTCATCAAAGGTCAGCGTGATTGTTACGGCTTATAATGCCCAAAACACCATTAAAACTTGTATTCAAAGCCTATTAAATCAAACTTACGCCAATTTAGAAATTATCATCATCAATGATCATAGTGATGATGATACATTAAGCATCATTCAAGCTTTGGCAAGACAAGATGGTCGCATCAGATGGATTGATTTGTCAAGAAATACCGGGACTTTTGTTGCCAAAAGTATTGGAGTAATGTATGCTACTGGCGAATTTTTAACTTGTCAAGATGCTGATGATTTTGCTCATCCCCAAAAAATCGCCATTCAAGTTGAACCATTATTAAAAGATGAACATTTAGTTGCTACAACTTCTTATTGGCTTAGAATAGATAATAATGGTAATTTTTATGCAAGGCAATATTATCCTTTTTTGAGACAAAATCCTGCATCGCCCTTATTTCGCCGTCAAAAAGTCCAAAATGAAATTGGGCTTTGGCATATTGCCAGAACAGGTGCAGATAGTGAATTTTGGGCGAGATTAAAGTTGTGTTATGGCGATGATAAAATATTACCTATTAAACAGCCTTTAACTTTTGCCAGTCATCATAAGGATTCTTTGATGAATTCGAATAAATTTGGCGTACATAACCGACAATCGGCATTAACACGGCTGGACTATTGGGAAAATTGGCAATTATGGCACATTGATTGTTTGACAAAAAAACAACCTTTAAAAATGCCTGACATTCAAGAGCAAACAATCCAAAAAATATTTGAAATCCCCCATTCTTTGGTTGTGGATATAGATGATATTCGCTATAATTTAAAGTATCATAAAACTGATAAGGCTATTTAATGACCAGACACATCACCCACGCCATCATCCCCACTGCAGGCTTTGGCACTCGTATGTTGCCACTCTCCAAAGCCGTGCCAAAAGAGCTTCTGCCACTTGGTGACAAGCCCGCCATTCACTATGTCGTCATGGAGGCGGTGCGTGCTGGCATCAAAAACATCGTGCTTGTTAATCACGCCCAAAAAAGTGCCATTGAAAATTATTTTGACATCAACAGCGAACTAGATACCCAACTTCGCTCTAAGGGTAAAAATGAGCTGGCGGACAGTCTAAACTTTTTGCCTGATGATGTGCGGATTATCAGCGTGCGTCAAGGTCGTCCGTTAGGTCTAGGTCATGCGGTATTGCAAGGGCGTGCGGTCGTAGGCGACAACCCCTTTGCCGTGCTGTTGCCCGATGTGATGCTAGATCCCTTTAAGACTGATTTTAAGGCGGATAATTTGGCGTACATGCTGGATAAGTTTGCCAAAACAGGTCGCTCACAAATTTTGGTAGACCCTGTGGCGGACGATGATGTGCACAAATACGGCATTGCTCGCCTTGCCGATAAGCAAACCATTGCCAAATCCGACACCAATCAATCTTTTGATGTTAAGGGTTTTGTAGAAAAGCCCCCGCTAAAAGACGCTCCGTCCAACCTTGCGGTCGTGGGGCGGTATGTGTTTAGCCCAGAGATTTTTGACTTTTTGGCAAAAGTTGAACCGTCCGTGGGCGGTGAGATTCAGCTTACCGATGCCATTGATGCACTTATCGGCGAGCAGGGCATGGACGTGGTAACCTTAAAGGGCGAGAGCTTTGATGCGGGCGACATGGCGACTTATATCAAGGCATTTGGTTATTTTGCCGAGCATATTGGCGAGTCGTTTTAAGGATTTGCCATGAACCAAAGCCCTACTTGGCAAACCCTACATGCCCTTGCCGATACCAACCCCACTTTAACCGAACTGTTCGCTCAAGATGATAAGCGTGCCAACACTTTTCATCTGTCCGCCCCTTATATGGTGCTGGATTATGCCAAAGCGTGCCTTGATAAGACGGTGCTAGATACGCTGATTAACTTTGCCAATGAGTGTGAGTTATCCCAAAAAATCAACGACTTAATGAGTGGTAAACAGGTAAACGACAGCGAGAGCCGTCCTGCCTTACACACCGCCCTGCGATTGCCAAAGGGCGAATCACTCATCGTGGATGGCACGGACGTATCCGCCCAAGTCGAGGCTAGTCTTGATAAGTGCGAGAGTATCGCCCACCGCATTCGCACAGGCGTGTGGCGGGGCTATTCGGGCAAAGCAATCACGGACGTGGTATCTATCGGCGTCGGTGGCTCAGACTTAGGGCCCTTGATGGCGGTGGACGCTTTGGCGGAGTACAAAGACACCGCTATCGATGTGCATTTTGTCTCCAACATGGACGGCACGCATTTGCAAAACTTGCTTGGCAAATTATCCGCCGAAACCACCGTATTTATCGTGGCATCCAAGTCCTTTGGCACGGTGGATACATTGTCCAACGCCAGTACCGCTTTGGCGTGGCTGACTACCTTTACCGCCAAAGATGTCGCCCTAAGACGGCATTTTATTGGCGTGTCGGCAAATCCTGCCTGCATGAGCCAGTGGGGCATTCATAGCGATAATCAGCTCATCTTTTGGGAATGGGTGGGCGGTCGGTTTAGTATGTGGTCGGCGATTAGTCTGTCGGTGGCGATTGCGGTGGGTATGGATAATTTTAAACGCTTGCTTGACGGGGCGTATCAGATGGATTGCCATTTTAAATCCGCCCCCTTTGCCAAAAACGCCCCTGTCATCATGGGTTTGCTTGCCGTGTGGAACGCCACGTTTTTGGGGATTAACGGACATACGGTGTTGCCTTATGATGGACGGCTTAAATTTTTACCAAGTTATCTGACCCAGCTTGAAATGGAATCCAACGGCAAATCCGTTACCAAAGACGGGCAAACGGTGGATTATGCCACTTGCCCAATTCTGTGGGGCGAAGTCGGCTCAAACGCTCAGCACGCCTTTTATCAATTGCTTCATCAAGGCACGCAAAGGGTATCGTGCGATTTTATCGCTTGTGTAAGTCGCTACGATGACGACAGCGAGCTTGCTTATCAGCACCGTCTTGCCTTGTCAAACTGTCTGGCTCAGTCTCGGGTGCTTGCCTTTGGTAATGATGCTCTGCCAGACTTGGCAAGCAGTCCCAACCACCGCTATCGGGGCAATCAGCCGTCCACCACCATTTTGTTAGATAGTCTTACGCCAGAAAGTCTTGGCTCGCTCATCGCTTTATATGAGCATAAAGTCTATGTGGCGTCCGTGCTTTGGGGCATTAACCCCTTTGACCAATGGGGTGTTGAAATGGGTAAAATCATGGCAAACAGCGTGTTTGACGTGCTAAACGGGCAGGGCGTGGGCGACTTTGACAGCTCCACCAATTTTTTATTAAACATCATCAAGGATAGCCATGCACACGACTAACCAAAAGCCCTGCACCCTTGTCGGACATAGCATAGACTGCCTAACGACTGCCGTTGTCTTGGCAAGTCTTGGCAAGCGTGTCGTGATTTATGGCAATGACTTGGACGACATCGCTCGCCAGTACGCCTTTGAGCATGAGCTTGTCGCTTTGTACGAGATGTACAAAAGCCGTGAAGTCATTACCCTTGTGGGTTTTGACGACTTTGTGCCAAAGGAGTCCGAGCTTTGTTGGCTATTTGTGAGCGATGTGTGTTTTGATAATGTGGACGTATCCGTGTGGATAACTGCCTTTAATAAAGCCAATGACACAAGCCCTGTTATCCTAAGTGGTAACTTGCCCTTGGGGGATTTTGATGCCTTGGCAAAGGGGCTAAAACGTGCCTTGGTGTATTATGTGCCGTTTGTGTTTTTGGTGGATGGACAAGCCTTTACATCCATGCTAAATCCGCACCTACTGCTCATCGGACAAAAGACCGACCATCCATTATCCGCCCTCATGCCTGTGATAAATGGGGCAAAATCAGTGCAAACGACTGACATCGCTACCGCAGAGTTCGCCCGTGCGTCCGTCATGGCAATGCTTGCTACTCGGGTGAGCCTCATGAATGAGTTATCACGGCTTGCCGACCGTCAAGGCGTGGATATTACCACAATCAGTCATATCATGGGGCAAGACGGACGGCTGGGGGTGAGCTATCTTACCGCAGGGGCAGGCTTTGGCGGACGGACATTGCCAAACGAGATGATGACCTTGCAGGCGAGCTTTGATAACAAAAACGTCAAAAATCCCATTTTGTCTGCCGTGTCGGAGTTAAATGACGACCAAAAAGAGCTACTGTTTCGCAAATTTTGGCGGTATTTTGACGGCTTTATTGATGACAAAACGGTGCTGATTGTGGGCGGTAGTTACAAATCAGGCTCAGGACGTACCGACAATTCCGCCATTCATCGGCTACTGCCCCTATTATGGTCGTATGGCATTACTACCTATGTGGCAGGGGGCGTGGCGGATGATGAGCTTATTAGGCTTTATGACGATGAGATGCTGTTTAAACCAAGTGGTATTGATGTGGACGTGCAAGCGATATTTGTCCTAAATCGCATTGACAGCTTTGATGTGAATCGCCTTGCTATCGGTGTACCTGTGTTTGACGCCAATGTGTTAAATTGTGATGAGATTGGCAGGTTAAAGGGTGGGTATTTTGGTGTGGGGCGGAAAAATCACTAAACCTATTTTTAAGAGAGTATGACATGAAAAAAATCCTAGTAACAGGCGGAGCGGGCTATATCGGCTCGCATACCTTGATTGAGCTGATTAAGGCAGGTTATACGCCTGTGGTGTATGATAATTTGTCCAATTCTAGCCCTGTGGCGATTGGGTGTGTGCAAAAGATTGTCGGTACGCAGATAGCATTTATCAAAGGCGATGTGCTAGATAAGGCTCATTTGGAGCGAGTGTTTGATGAGCATGATTTTTTTGGCGTGATTCATTTTGCAGGGCTAAAAGCGGTGGGCGAGAGCGTGGCAAAACCGCTTAAATACTACCAAAACAACGTAACAGGCACGCTAAACCTACTAGAAGTCATGAAAGACAAAGGCGTAACCAACTTTATCTTTTCATCATCGGCAACGGTCTATGGCGACCCAGAAGTGTTGCCCATTACCGAGACCGCCAAGCGTTCTTGCACCAACCCTTATGGACAGTCCAAGCTCACGGTGGAGTATATCCTAGAAGATTTGGCAAAATCCGCCAAGGACAGCCAAGTGTGGAATATCATCTCCCTACGCTACTTTAACCCCATTGGGGCGGACGCATCAGGGACAATCGGCGAAGACCCAAGCGATATTCCCAACAACCTTATGCCTTATATCAGCCAAGTGGCGGTGGGTAAATTAGAAAAATTATCCGTGTTTGGCAATGATTATGACACGGTGGACGGCACAGGCGTGCGTGATTATATTCATGTGGTGGATTTGGCAAAAGGTCATGTGTCGGCACTTAACTATATTGCCAAATGTGAGACGGCTTTTGGCTTTGAGCCGATTAACCTAGGCACAGGCAACGGCACAAGCGTATTAGAGCTTGTCAATGCTTTTATCCACACCACAGGTCAGTCCGTGCCATACGTCATCGCCTCAAGACGAGCAGGGGACATTGCCACTTGCTATGCCAGTAGTGATAAAGCCAAAAATTTGCTTGGCTGGACGGCAGAATACGACATCGAGCGTATGTGCGTGGACACATGGCGTTGGCAAAGTCAAAATCCCAGAGGGTATCATGCCTAAACAAAAACCGCCCAAAGGCGGTTTTTGCGACATTATGACAGTCATGTCCTATTCACTATGCTTCTTAACCTGCTCAATCCGCTTATCCGTCTTGGGGTGCGTGGACAGTACCGACCAATGCCCTTGACCGTTGCCATGTTCTTTTTTCATTTTCTCAAAGAAGTTGGCAAGGTGCATGGGCGATATGCCAAGGCGTTTTAGCTCATCGATGGCAAATTTGTCCGCTTCCATCTCCGCATCTTGGGAGTATTGGGCGGCGGCGAGTATGGTGGGTAGGGCGAGTATCAAATCAGACGCATCGCCTGTGATGACGATGACCAGCACCCCCACACCAATACTGCTGATCGCCTGCTCTAAGCTATGACGATGCACCAAATGCCCCTGCTCATGGGCAAGCACGGCTAGGATTTCGTTGTTATCCCCGCTAAGCTCGATGAGCTCGTCTGTGATGACGATGGTATTACTCGGTATGGCAAGAGCATTTGCCCCGATGACCCCGCCCCCACGCACCAGCACTTTGGCTTTGGGGTTGCCATCTAGCTTGTTATACAGAGCGACGATTTCATCTTGGCGAGCCTGTGGCAGCTTGCTTGGCTCGGTCAGCTCCATGACGTGCTCTTCTGCCTTTTGTCCGACTTCCATCAAGACATCAGGGGGCAGGGAGTGGGCGATGTGGTGCGATGCCAATGGCACGCCAAATTTGAGTACGCCTGTCATAAAAATAATAACACCGACCAAGCTTACCAAAATCCACCCAAAACTACTCTCCATGATGGAGATTTTTTGAAATAGGCGTTTGTTGTGCAGTTCAAGCCAATCAGGTACACCGCCAATCAGCTCAATCCGCTCACCGCTACCAAAGGCAAGCACCCCTGCCGACCGCCCCACGCTCGGCACAAATTCACAGTCGGCAGTCCGATACACTCTGCCAAAGCCGTCGCCTTCTAGCACAAAGTTATCAGGGCTTGTGCTTGGGCGGATATGGGCGGTATGGGCTTTGCTTGTTTTGCCATCAAAATAGCGTACGATGATTGGGCGTGTACTCATGACAACCTACCATGACACGTCAATATCAAACACATCGGCAATCTCTTCACCCAAAGCGGATTCTTCTACCATTTGGGGCGTGATAATCTCATCAAAATTCTCATAACTTACCAAAGACAGCGTCTCGGTCTTATAGCGATGAAGTCGCACTGCCGCCCACGGGGTGAATAGCCCAAGCGTCAAGCCAATCAGCAAAAAGTTGGTAAATTGAATAAAAGCAAATCTAAAAATGCTAAACTCATTTAGCACAAACTCACTCTCGCCAATGGTCAAATTGCCCCACACGACCTTGTGCAGACAGGCTTGGGTGAGTGGTACGATAAGTAGCATCATAAGGTACATACCAATCACAGCAAGCACTGCAACTCCCACACCAAAATCCGACCCAATCACTGCCCCAAGACCTATCATGACCACACCACCAATAGAGGCAAGGATGACAATCCCAATCGGTATCAACACCGCCTTGTACACATCAAGCATACTGGCGTGCCACTCAAATGCCATCTCGCCAAATTGGGTGTTATCAAACTGATAGCCCTTAAATAATCGCCACGCAAATGGGGCAAGTAGGGCAAAGCCAATCAAAAATATCGACGCACCCAAACCGATCATTTGCAAGTTTTGGGTGACATAACTGCCTGCGCCAACGATTACCAAGTTGATGATGACAATCAGTCCAAACAGCAAATAGGCGGACAGTAAAGTACCCACAAAGGCAAAGCGGACGTTTTTGTATTGGCTATTTCTTGCCCGAAAGCGTAACGTAGAACGCACAAGCCACGGAAACAAAGCCATCAGCAAAAGACCGCCCGCCGCTGCCACCATGGGCGAGAATTGCCCCAAGACACTAATGACAACATACACCCCAAGAGCGATGAGTCGCCCAAGCAAAATCCGCTTAGGATTAGCGGTAAAGTCAAATGGCTCATCGTTTAGCTCGGTGTTGCCATAAAAATACCGCAGACGGCGAACCTTTGCCCACGGCGAATAAATCCCAAGCGTGATAATCGTGAGCAGTAAATTGACAATCCAAATCTTAAAATACTCCGTCCCTGTTCCATAAAAATAAAAGTCGTAATTGATACGGCTCATCGGGCAGGGCAGGTGGCGTGGGTGTGTCATAATTGGTAGGGGGTAGGGTGTCGTAGGCGTTGAAGGTATTTTGGTCGTCTTTGGGGATTGACATACAATGTCCTTATGCTTGATTTGAGAATGGCTCTTGTTTGAAGTACACAAATTATACCAAAATCAAACCAAAAATACAAAAGTTAAGATTTGATTAATTTTATTGATTTTATGATAAAATAAGACATTAAACTCAGGCTTAATTTTTATGAAAAAACTTATCCTAGCAAGCAACAACCAAGGCAAACTTGCCGAATTTCAAACTCTTTTTGATGGTGCAAATCTAGGCATTAGCATTATCCCCCAAGGCGAGCTTGGCATTACGGACGCTGATGAGACGGAACTGTCTTTTGTCGAAAACGCCATCATTAAGGCTCGTCATGCCAGTTCTGCAAGCGGACTGCCCGCCCTAGCGGACGATAGCGGACTTTGTGTGCCTGCGCTTGGCAATTTCCCGGGGATTTATTCGGCTCGCTATGCCAGTTTAAATGGCGTGGGCGAAAAAGGCGATGATGGGGCGAATAATCAAACACTACTTGCCAAATTACAGCCCTTTTTTGAAAAAGGCGAAATGGTGGACGCATTTTTTGTCTGTGTGTTGGCACTTGTTCGCCATGCCGATGACCCGTTGCCGATGATTGCCCAAGGATTGTGGCGTGGGCAGATTTTAAAAGAGCCGATGGGCGAGCATGGCTTTGGTTATGACCCCTTATTTTGGCTACCAGAGCTTAATAAAACTTCGGCACAATTAGAAAAGAGCGAAAAAAATGCAATCAGTCATCGAGGGCAAGCCCTAGATAAGCTCATCGCCCATTTAAAACAGGGCGAATTTGATAGGTTGTAATTTTGCCAAAAAAAAGCTATACTACTCATCTTTTAGGATTTTTGTGGGCGTTTTTATAAAATGCTTACCCAATTTTTGAGAATTTCACTAAATAAGTGATTGAATTTTAACAAATTTTAAGGTAGATTCCCCATGAGTAACTTAGACGTTGCTGTAAATGTCATCTCAGACAAAGAAACCCAATTGACCGTTAAAGTACCTGTTGGTACCATCCAGAGCAAAGTGGAAAGCCGTATTCGTAGCCTTGCTAAAACTGCCAAAATTGATGGCTTTCGTAAAGGTAAAGTGCCTGTGAGTCACATCCGTGCTCAGTATGGTGCCGGCATTCAGCAAGAAGTCATCAATGATGTCATTCGTGACACCGTTTTTGAAGTATTGGCTGACAAAAAAGTGCGTGCCGTGGGCGTGCCTAGCATTGATGATGTCAAGCTAGAAAACGACTTTTTGGTGTACCAAGCGTCTGTTGAAACCATGCCAGAAGTGGAAGTTAAAGGTCTTAGCGAGATTGAAGTGGAGCGTCAAGTTGCCACCGTGTCTGATGAAGACGTGGACACCATGATTGAAAACCTACAAAAACAACGCCAAACCTTTGAAACCAAAGATGGCGAGCTGGCAGACGGTGATGAAGCGACGTTTGATTTTGAAGGCTCAATCGATGGCGAGAAATTCGAAGGTGGCAGTGCTGAGAACTATCGTCTTATCATCGGTTCAGGTCAGATGATTCCAGGCTTTGAAGACGGCATGAAAGGCATGAAAGCGGGCGAAGAGAAAACCATCAAGGTAACTTTCCCAGAAGATTATCAAGCCGAGAACCTAAAAGGCAAAGAAGCAGACTTTAAAATCACTGTTAAAGAAGCCAAAGAAGCCAAACTACCTGAGCTAAACGATGAATTCTTTGAGCTGTTCGGTGTGAGTGAAGGTGGTCTTGACAAGCTAAAAGCGGATGTTCGTAAAAATATGGAGCGTGAGATTAAGAGTGCCGCTCGCAACCAAGTCAAGCAAGCTACCTTTGACGCGTTGGTTGAGAAAAACGAATTTGACGTGCCAAATGCCATGCTGGCTGGGGAGATTGACCGTCAGCGTAACCTAATGCTACAACGTTTTGCCCAGCAGTTTGGTGCCAACCCAAATACTTTTGACAAAAACATGCTACCTGATGAGCTGTTTGAAGACCAAGCGTTGCGTGCGGTACGTCTGGGCGTGCTCGTGGGTCAAATCATCGACAAGCAAAAGCTAGAAGTTGACCAAGAGCGTGTGACTGCCTTTATCAGCGAGGCTGCCGAAAACTACGAAGACCCTGCCGAGGTCATCGAATACTACACCAACGACAAACAAGAGCGTGCTGGTATCGAAGCGGTCGTGCTAGAAGACCAAGTGGTGGAATACATCCTATCACAAGGCAAAGTGACCGACAAAGAAGTCAAATACCAAGACCTATTGGCGGCAGCTCAGCAAGCCCAAATGTAAGTTGCCAAAAAATGACACAAATACCCTAACAAAAAGTGTTGGGGTATTTTTATTTTGTGGTAAAATAGCTTGATTTCATTTGAATTTTTAAGGGCGTGCCTGCCTTTTGTATTTGCAATGAAAAATAAGGGAAATCGCCCGTTTTTCAAGGAAAAAGTGAAGTCTGATAGTCGTTCTATCAAACGAGCTTTTGACGATGAAAAACAATCCGACCACTTAACTGGCTAAATTTTTAAGATTTTTACTTAACTTTTTAAATTAAGTGGTCGGATAGCCATTTTTCATGCAAAAACAGATAGTTTATTTCTAAAATATTTATTTTAAATTGTGTTATAAAGGGCAGGCACGCCCAAGACTTAACAGGATATTGTATGAATGATTTTCGCAAAAACCCTTTTTATGATCAACTTGCCGACACCTTTCACACCGCCCCACAGTCTGCCCTTGTGCCTGTGGTGATTGAGCAGTCGGGTCGTGGCGAGCGTTCGTTTGACATTTTCTCACGCCTACTGCGTGAGCGTGTGATTTTTTTGACTGGTCAAGTCGAAGACCACATGGCAAATTTGATTGTTGCCCAACTGCTATTTTTGGAAGCGGACAACCCTGAAAAAGACATTCATCTATACATCAACTCCCCTGGTGGTGTGGTTACCGCAGGCATGGCGATGTTTGATACCATGAACTTTATCAAGCCTGATGTCTCTACCATCTGCCTAGGACAGGCGTGTAGCATGGGGTCATTCCTATTGGCGGCAGGGGCTAAGGGTAAGCGTTATGCCCTTGCTAACAGCCGTGTGATGATTCATCAGCCGTCGGGCGGGGCTCAGGGTCAGGCGACCGACATTGAGATTAGTGCCAAACAAATCCTAAAAATCCGTGAACGCCTAAATGCCATTCTTGCCGAGCGTACTGGTCAGTCACTTGAAAAAATCGAGCGAGACGTTGAGCGTGATTATTGGTTAGATGCCTTTGAAGCCAAAGAGTATGGCTTGGTGGATGCCGTGCTTGAAAAACGACCTGTGTAGCAAATGACCGATAACGGCAGGCTTATCCTGCCTAGCAAAGATGTGTAAAAGGAAAACTGATGACTAAGACCAAAGAGCCGTGCTGTGCCTTTTGTGGCAAGAAAAAAGATGAAGTCAAAAAGCTCATTGCTGGCATTGATGAGAATACCAACATCTGTAACGAGTGCGTGGAGCTGTGTGGCGACATGTTGGGCGGTATGGATTTGAACACCAAAAACGAGCAAGGCAAAAAGCCAAGCCATGCCAAAGCCAAAAAAGCCAAAGCCGATGATAAAGACTGGGCGAGTGCGGTGCTACCCAAGCCCAAAGAGATTCGTGAACATCTAGATGAATACGTCATCGGTCAAGACACCGCCAAAAAAGCGTTGTCCGTGGCGGTCCATAACCACTACAAACGCCTAAAAGTGCGCGCCGATAACAAAATCTCGCCCGTGGAGCTTGCCAAAAGTAACATCCTGCTCATCGGCCCCACAGGTTCGGGCAAAACCCTACTGGCTCAGACCCTTGCCAAGATGCTAGATGTGCCATTTGCCATGGCGGACGCAACCACACTCACCGAAGCGGGTTATGTGGGCGAGGACGTGGAGAACATCGTTCAAAAACTGCTCCAATCTGCCGACTATGACGTGGAACGCACCCAGCGTGGGATTATCTACATTGATGAGATTGACAAAATCAGCAAAAAAGGCGAGAACGTCTCCATCACGCGTGATGTGTCAGGCGAGGGCGTTCAGCAGGCTCTGCTAAAACTCATCGAAGGGACGGTTGCCAACATTCCACCCCAAGGCGGACGTAAGCATCCCAATCAAGAGATGATTCAGGTGGATACCAGTAACATTTTGATGATTGTCGGTGGGGCGTTTGCAGGGCTTGAACGTATCATTCACCAACGTACTGAGAAGACGGGCATTGGCTTTAATGCCGATGTCAAAGCCCAAGAAGAGACCAAAATCAGCGAGCTGTTCAAAGAAGTCGAGCCTGAGGACTTGATTAAGTTTGGTCTCATTCCCGAGCTTATCGGACGTCTGCCTGTGATTGCCACGCTTGATGAGCTTGATGAAGATGCTCTGATTCAGATTTTGACCGAACCCAAAAATGCTCTGACCAAACAGTACGAATACTTATTTGACATGGAAGGGGTGAAGCTGACCTTTGAAGATGAAGCCCTGACGGCAGTCGCCAAGCAGGCGATGAAGCGTAAGACAGGGGCGAGGGGTCTGCGTTCTATCATCGAAAATGCCTTGCTTGACACCATGTACGAACTGCCAAGCATGGAGGGTGCCAAAGAAGTGGTGGTGACTCGTGCGGTGATAGAAGATGGTGATAAGCCCGTGGTCAAATGACACGCACGGCACAAAAGGTGGACAACTGTCCGCCTTTTTTATTGAAAATTTATTGGAAAATGACCAACAAGTCAATGTTACAAAATGGTCATGATTTTGCCTAAATGATTGTGATATAGTAAGTACGCACTGCCAGTGATGGACTGTGGGCGAGATGGAGATGACAAATGTGATTTGTTGTTTTGCCCATATCGGTCGTATCATGAGTGATATTTAACCAAACCCCATTGGGGGACATAACAGGAGTAATCATGATTTATAGTGGAAAATCCATACAAGTCAGCCGACTAGACGGCGACATTGTCAAATTTCATTTTAATAATGAAACCGAATCGGTCAATAAATTTGACCAAGCCACCAATGCCGAGTTCAAAGAAGCCGTAACCGCCTTGGAGCAGGATACGAGCATCAAGGGCTTGATTGTAACGTCAGGCAAAAAGGTCTTTATCGCAGGGGCGGACATTACCGAGTTTGTCGGTTATTTCAAAAAACCCCAAGAAGAATTGGAAAATTGGCTACTTGACATTAACAGCGTGTTTAACCGTTTTGAAGATTTGCCATTTCCTAAGGTGTCAGCTATCAATGGCGCAGCGTTGGGCGGTGGCTGTGAGATGACCCTTGTGTGTGAGTACCGTGTCATGGGGCAATCGGCTCAGATTGGCTTGCCTGAGACCAAGCTCGGTATTTTCCCAGGCTTTGGTGGTAGTGTGCGTACGCCACGCATTATCGGAATTGACAACGCCCTAGAACTCATCGCCACAGGCAACCCCCTAAAACCCAATGATGCCTTAAAAGTGGGCTTGGTGGACGCTGTCGTGGCGGATGAGAGTGTGGAGCAGTCGGCTCTGGATTTGGTCAAAAAGTGCATAAATGGCGAGCTTGACTGGCAAGCCAAACGTGCCGAAAAGCTAGAACCTGTTAAACTTAACCAAACCGAGCAGGCAATGGCGTTTAACTCTGCCAAAGGTGTGATTTTTGCCAAAGCCAATCCCAAGCATTATCCTGCCGTTGCCCTTGCCCTAGATGCGATAGAAAACCACGTTAATTTGGGGCGTGATGAAGCGATTAAGATTGAAGCGACCAATTTTGCCAAATCCGCCAAAACCCCACAAGCGGCTGCCCTTGTCGGTGTATTCCTAAACGACCAGCTGGTCAAAAAACGTGCCAAAGACCAATCCAAAACCGCCCACGACATCAATGAAATGGCGGTGCTTGGGGCAGGGATTATGGGCGGTGGTATCGCTTATCAGTCGGCAGTCAAGGGCTTGCCTATCATCATGAAAGACATCAAATCCGAGCAACTTGACCTAGGCATGAATGAAGCAAGCAAACTCCTTAGCAAAGAAGTAGAACGTGGCAAAATCAGCACTGCCAAAATGGGCGAAACCCTATCCAAAATCCGCCCAACCCTAAACTATGGCGATTTTGCTACGCCTGACATCGTCATTGAAGCGGTGGTGGAGAACGAAAAAATCAAAAAAGCGGTGCTTGCCGAGACCGAAAGCCTCATCAAGGACACGGCTATCCTTGCGTCCAACACGTCCACGATTAGCATTACCGAGCTTGCCAAGTCGCTAAAACGCCCCGAGAATTTTGTGGGTATGCACTTTTTTAACCCCGTTCATCGCATGCCCCTTGTTGAGATTATCCGTGGCGAGCAGACGAGCGATGAAGCGGTGGCGACCACAGTTGCCCTTGCTCAAAAGATGGGCAAAACGCCAATTGTGGTGAATGACTGTGCAGGATTTTTGGTGAACCGTGTGCTGTTCCCTTATTTTGGGGCGTTTGATTTACTTATCAAAAACGGGGCGGATTTTGTCAAGATTGATAAAGTCATGGAAAAGTTCGGCTGGCCTATGGGACCTGCCTACCTGCTTGACGTGGTGGGCATTGATACAGGTGTTCACGCAAGTGCGGTCATGGCGGAGGCTTTCCCTGAACGTATGAAGCCTGACTACAAGAGTGCCACGACTGTCATGTTTGAAAATAACCGTTTGGGTCAAAAAAATGGCGCAGGCTTTTATAACTATGAGCTTGACAAAAAAGGCAAGCCCAAAAAGAGCGTGGATACGACCACTTATGAGCTACTAAAAGCGGTACAAGATGGTAGTAGCGACTTTGATGAACAAGAGATTATTGACCGTTTGATGGTGGCGTTTTGTACTGAGACGGTGCGTTGCCTAGAAGACAGCATCGTGGCAAGTGCAGGCGAGGCGGACATGGCAATGCTCATGGGGCTTGGTTTCCCACCGTTTCGTGGTGGTCCGTGTCGCTACATTGACCAAGTGGGCGTAAAAGAATTTGTCGCCTTGTGCGATAAATACGCTCATCTGGGCAAGGCGTATGAAGCTCCGCAACTCTTGCGAGACATGGCAGAGCGTGGCGAGAGTTTTTATCAATAATTAAAATTTTAAGGAAAAAAACCATGACAACCCTATCCCCAACAGACGTAGTGATTATAGACGGCGTACGCACCGCCATGGGCAAATCCAAAAACGGTATGTTCCGCAACGTGCGAGCCGAGACCCTATCGGCAGAGCTGATGAAAGCCTTAATCAAGCGAAATGATTTTGACCCCAATGATATCGAAGACGTGATTTGGGGCTGTGTCAATCAAACCTTGGAGCAAGGCTGGAACATCGCTCGCCACGCAAGCCTATTGGCAGGCATTCCAAAACACGTGGCAGGACAAACGGTAAACCGCCTGTGTGGTTCGTCCATGCAAGCCCTACACACCGCCGCCGCCCAAATCATGACCCACCAAGGCGACATCTTTATCATCGGGGGCGTGGAGCATATGGGGCACGTTGCCATGATGCACGGCGTGGACATCAACCCCAGTAGCTCAAAGCACATCGCAAAAGCGTCCAACATGATGGGGCTAACTGCTGAGATGCTTGGGCGTATGAATGACATCAGCCGAGCCGAGCAGGACGAATTTGCCCTAGGCTCACACGTCAAAGCGACCAAAGCCACCCAAGAAGGACGGTTTGATAAAGAAATCGTGGGCGTGGAAGGGCATGACGAGCAGGGCAATTTGCAACTATGCACGGTGGACGAAGTGATTCGTTTTGATGCCAATATTGAGAGCCTACAAAAACTCAGACCCGTATTTGACCCTATAAACGGCACGGTAACGGCAGGTTCATCGTCCGCCCTATCAGACGGTGCGTCCGCCATGCTCATCATGTCGGCAGGCAAGGCCAAAGAGCTTGGGCTGACCCCACGAGCCAAAATTCGCTCCATGGCAGTGGCAGGGTGCGATGCGGCGATTATGGGCTATGGTCCTGTCCCTGCCACGCAAAAGGCACTAAAACGAGCAGGGCTGTCTATCGGCGACATTCAAACGGTGGAGCTAAACGAAGCATTCGCCGCCCAAGGCTTGTCGGTACTCAAAGGCTTAGGGCTGTATGACAACCAAGACATCGTCAATCACAATGGCGGGGCGATTGCCCTAGGACACCCCTTAGGCTGTTCGGGGGCGAGAATTACCACAACCTTACTCAACGTCATGGAGCAACAAGACACCCAAATCGGACTTGCCACCATGTGTATCGGACTGGGGCAGGGGATTGCGACTGTGATTGAAAGGGTGTAATCTGATGGATAAGGGCGTAGCGATACGCTCTTATTTTTTGGTCGAGGGGTGTGTTGCAATACCGCCAAACTGTGCTAGAATAAAAGGTTAAAAAATTTTTTGGAAAAAACGTCATGCCCCTTGACATCATCAAAACCGCCATTACAATAATTCGCAATTCGCAATTCG
>NZ_MXAP01000120.1 GCF_002027555.1 Moraxella equi | reverse complement strand
TACGACACGAACTTATCTTGGTGGTTGCCCTTATGGTTCTAAGGTGCGTACAAGATGTGGATAACAGGTTTTTGCTTATTATACCTTAAAAGGGGTATACAAAGGTGCGTAACACGCACCATTTAAAGAGTATCTTAATTTTAAAAGGTAAAAATTTATGAGTGAAACATTTAAAGATTTTGATTTTGAAAATTTTTGGGATAATGATGAATACGCCCAAGAAGCCTATATTAGCGAGCCATTTTCTGATGAACTGTTATTAGAAATTGAAAATGAACTTGGATTTAAATTACCAGAAGATTATATTGAATTTATGCGTTATCAAAATGGCGGTACGCCCTTTAATACTTGCCATTCAACTGATACACCGACTTCTTGGGCAGAAGACCATATTGCCATTACAGGTATTTTTGGCATACATAGAGAAAAAGATTATTCACTCTGTGGTGAACTTGGTAGTCAATTTATGATTGATGAATGGGGTTATCCTAATGACTGTGTTTATTTTGCAAGTTGTCCGTCAGCAGGACACGATATGGTTGCATTTGATTATAGCAAATGTGGCAAAAATGGCGAACCTTGCATTATCCATATTGACCAAGAATGTGATTATGAAAAAACATTTTTAGCAAAAGATTTTGCAACCTTTATTAAAGGTTTAAAAAATGATGATGAATTTGATTTATATGAATAATTTTAAAAACGGTGCGTTATATGTACCTTACGCCAAACCCAAAACTTTTTAAAAAATTTAAATATCCCAATGAGTTTTAAAAAGGATATTTAAAAAACGGATAATTATTAAGCGTTTTAATATCATTATCCAAAAGCCGATAATTTATTTAACATTTTTAAAAAAAATTAAAATAAATTATCATTTTCCCATTAAGGACAAAAGGAACACTGCTATGAGTGAACAAACCCTACCCAAAATTGACGGCTTTAAGCCCAAAAAATCAGTTGCCCTAAGCGGACAAATCGCAGGCAATACCGCTCTTTGTACGGTTGGTAAATCGGGCAATGATTTGCATTATCGTGGCTATGATATTTTGGATTTGGCAAATAATTGCGAATATGAAGAAGTCGCTCATCTTTTAATTCACGGACATTTGCCAAACCGCTATGAATTAATTGCCTACAAACAAAAATTAAAATCAATGCGTGGTTTGCCAATTCGGGTCATCGAAGTATTAGAAAGCCTGCCTGCTCATACGCACCCAATGGATGTTTTGCGGACGGGTGTTTCAATGCTTGGCTGTGTTTTTCCAGAGCGAGAAAGTATGCCAACCAGCGAAGCCCGTGATATTGCCGATAAATTATTGGCGTCTCTTGGTTCTATTCTTTTGTATTGGTATCAATATAGCCACAATGGCAAACGTATTAGTGTAGAAAGTGAAGAAGATTCTATTGGCGGACATTTCTTGCATTTATTGCACGGCGAGCGACCTGATGAATATCACAGAAAGGCAATGCATATTAGCCTAATCTTATACGCTGAGCACGAATTTAATGCGTCCACATTTACCAGCCGAGTGATTGCAGGCACAGGTTCGGATATGTATTCGTGTATTTGTGGGGCGATTGGGGCGTTAAAAGGTCCAAAACACGGCGGAGCGAACGAAGTCGCTTATGACATTCAAAAACGCTATCGTAGCCCTGATGAAGCCGAAGCCGATATTAAAGAACGCATTGCCAAAAAAGAAATCATCATCGGCTTTGGACACCCTGTTTACACCATTGCCGACCCAAGAAATGAAGTGATTAAACAAGTTGCCAAAGATTTAAGTGAAGAAACAGGCGATATGCGACTCTTTGACATTGCCGAGCGATTAGAGACGGTAATGTGGAATGAGAAAAAAATGTTCCCGAATTTGGATTGGTTCTCTGCCGTGTCTTATCAAAAAATGGGTGTGCCTACTGCAATGTTTACCCCGCTTTTTGTAATGGCTCGCACCGCAGGTTGGGCGGCTCATATTTTGGAACAACGAGCGGACGGTAAAATTATCCGCCCAAGTGCTAATTATACAGGCCCTGAGAATTTAAAATTTGTGCCGATGAATGAAAGATAAATGGTAAAAATATAAGGTGCATTTGGGAGAATGTGCCTTATATTTGTTTAATTTTTAAGTTATTATAATGCTTTTTAATCAATATTTCTTTAAAAATAGGACAGTCATAATGTCAAATCAAGGTTTTCCTGCTGGTACTTTGGTACATACCGATAAAGGGTTAGTGCCAATTCAAGAGATTAAAGTGGGTGATATGGTGTTATCTCGTCCTGAATTTGGCGGTAGAGATGCTCCAACTGAATATAAGCGTGTTTTAAGAACTTTTTGTTTGGGGGAAAACGCAATTACACAAATTTCCTATATTACCGAAACAGAGCCTTTAATAATCAAATCAATCTATTTAACAGACAATCATTTGGTATGGGTTCAATCCGATAATAAATGGACTTCAACCATTGATTTACAAATAGGTTCAAAACTTAGCTTTAAATCCCAAGACATAAATGCGTATTTGATTGGAGCTGTTGAAGTTTTTGAAGTAGCTACTAAAACAAGAGATGTAGTTGGTTTGGTTCACAATAAAGACTTTAATGATGAATGGGATCAAGGTATTGTAATAATTTCATCAGAAGGTTTAAAAACATTCTATATTAGTGATCTTAATGGAGAAAGCCTAGAAGAGACTTATAACGGAGAATATATTTATGTTGATGATTTTCCAAAAATTTCTTGTAGTAATCAAAATCCATTTAATAACTTGCTTTCACATACTTACAATAAATTCAAAACTTCTATATATAATTTAGAAGTAGAAGACTATCATACTTATTTTGTTGGTAAAGACGGTATTTGGGTTCATAATGCTAATTTTATCAAGGCATAACCCCTACCCAAAACTCAAAATAGCGTTTATTATTTAATTTTTCACAGCCAAAGAAAAGGAAACTTAGCAATGAAAAACTACCGTAAACCCCTACCAAACACCGAGCTACATTATTATGATGTAGAACAGGCGATTAACGACATTCGCCCCAATGCCTATGAACGCTTGCCCTACACCGCCAAAGTCCTTGCCGAACAACTGGTTCGTAACGAAAACGATGACCCAAAACTCCCTGAATACTTAGGACAACTCATTGACAATAAACAAGAATTAGACTTTGCTTGGTATCCTGCACGGGTGGTATGCCACGACATTTTGGGACAGACCGCCCTTGTGGATTTGGCGGGGCTACGAGATGCGATAGCCCTAGCAGGGGGCGACCCGTCCAAAGTCAATCCTGTGGTACAAACTCAGCTGATTGTTGACCACTCGCTTGCGGTGGAACACGGGGGTGATGACCCTGACGCTTTTGCCAAAAACCGTGCCATTGAAGACCGCCGAAACGATGACCGTTTTGACTTTATCAATTGGACAAAAACCGCCTTTGAAAATGTCGATGTTATCCCTGCGGGTAACGGCATTATGCACCAAATCAACTTAGAGAAAATGTCGCCTGTGGTGCAAGTCAAAGACGGTGTGGCGTTCCCTGACACCTGTGTTGGCACGGACAGCCATACGCCACATACGGACGCATCGGGCGTGATTTCGGTGGGCGTGGGCGGTCTAGAAGCCGAATGCGTAATGCTTGGACAGCCGTCAATGATGCGTACGCCTGACATTGTGGGCGTGCATTTAACAGGAAAACGACAGGCGGGCATTACAGCGACCGACATTGTCTTGGCATTGACCGAATTTTTACGAGCCGAGCGAGTGGTTGGGGCTTATCTTGAATTTTTTGGCGAAGGGGCGGACAGTTTGTCGGTGGGCGACAGAGCGACCATTGCCAATATGACCCCTGAGTATGGGGCGACCGCAGGGCTATTTTATATTGACCAAAACACTTTGGATTATCTCACCTTGACAGGGCGAGAGCCAAGCCAAGTCAAATTGGTGGAACAATACGCCAAAACCATTGGACTGTGGGCGGATAAAATGACAAAGGCGGTCTATCCACGAGTATTGCAATTTGATTTATCAAAGGTAACTCGTAACATCGCAGGCCCTAGTAACCCACACGCACGCGTGGCAACGGCAGATTTAAAGGCAAAAGGCATTGCAGGGACGGTAGAACATCGCACAGACGGACTAATGCCTGACGGAGCGGTGATTATCGCAGCGATAACCAGTTGCACCAACACTTCCAACCCAAGAAACACCGTTGCCGCAGGATTATTGGCAAAAAAGGCAAATGAACTTGGGCTTGTTCGTAAACCTTGGGTTAAATCGTCCTTTGCCCCTGGTTCTAAGGTTGCTCGCCTTTATTTAGAAGAAGCAGGGCTTTTGTCTGAGCTTGAAAAATTGGGCTTTGGCATTGTCGCTTATGCCTGCACCACTTGTAATGGTATGAGCGGTGCATTACGACCAGAGATTGAACAAGAAATCATCGACCGTGATTTGTACGCCACAGCTGTATTGTCGGGCAATCGCAACTTTGACGGACGCATTCACCCACAAGCAAAACAAGCGTTTTTGGCAAGTCCGCCCCTTGTCGTGGCGTATGCGATTGCTGGGACGATTCGTTTTGATATTGAAAACGACCCATTGGGCTTCTATAATGGCGAGCCGATTTATCTAAAAGACATTTATCCAAGCGATGATGAAATTGATGACATCGTGGCAAAATGCGTAAGACCTGAGCAATTTCGTGAAATTTATATCCCAATGTTTGATTTGGATAAATCACAAAAAGCAAGCAGTCCGCTTTACACTTGGCGTGAAAAATCCACTTATATTCGCCGTCCGCCCTATTGGGAAGGGGCATTGGCAAAAACTTGCGAACTTAAAAATTTACGACCGCTTGCCATTTTGCCTGATAATATCACGACCGACCATTTATCGCCGTCCAATGCCATTGTCAAAAATTCGGCGGCGGGCGAATATTTGGCAAAAATGGGCGTGCCAGAAGAAGATTTTAACAGTTATGCCACGCACCGAGGCGACCATTTGACCGCACAACGGGCGACTTTGGCAAATCCCAAACTCTTTAATGAAATGGTCAAAAACGCTGACGGCACAACCCGTCAAGGCTCTTGGGCTCGCATTGAACCAGACGGGCAAGTGGTGCGAATGTGGGAAGCGATTGAGACCTATATGGAGCGGGGTCAGCCTTTAATCATCATTGCAGGGGCGGATTATGGGCAAGGGTCAAGCCGAGACTGGGCGGCAAAAGGCGTACGGCTTGCAGGTGTGGAAGTGATTGTCGCGGAAGGCTTTGAACGCATTCACCGCACCAACCTTGTGGGAATGGGCGTGTTGCCATTGCAATTTATCAACGGTCAAAATCGCCATACGCTTAACTTGGATGGTACGGAAATTTATTCGGTACAAGGGGAAATCTCGGCTCGCTGTGAATTGGAGCTTGTCATTGAACGCAACAATGGCGAGACCCAAACCGTGCCTGTCTTATGTCGCCTTGATAGTGATAGCGATGTGAGAACTTATAAGGCGGGGGGTGTGCTTAGGGAGTTTGCGAGTAAGTTCTTAGATAGCTAAAAATTTGTAAATCGTGTAAGGACAAGGCAATTTTGTGGTAGAATTGTCTTGTTCAACTAATTTTTTAGGATTTAGTGATGAAAAATTTCAGACAATATCGTTATTTTGACTACACCCAAGAAGAGTATAAGCAAATTTGGGAAACAGCCACATTTGTATTTGATACAAGTGCTTTGCTTAACTTATATAAGTATAAAGAAAAAACAAGAGATGAATTTTTTAAAACCCTAGACAAAATTAAGGATAGGCTGTGGATTCCGCATCATATTGCTTTGGAATTTAATAAAAATAGACTTACAGTTATTTCTAATGAGATTGGAAATTTTTCAAAAATAATAAAAACTATATCTGGGCTAGAAAGTCATTTGGCGAGCAATATAAATAGTTTATCTTTAAAAAAGACTCATAAAATTGATACAGATAAAATTTATGAGCAAATTAAAAGTCTTGCTGAAAAAATCAATAAAGATTTGGAATCTCAATTGGAAAAAGAGATAAAATTAAAGGGAAAAGACCCCATTAGAGATAAAATTTTTGAATTGTTTGACGGAAAAGTTGGTTCAAGACCAACAGAACAAAAAGCAATAAATGAGCTTGAAAAAGCAGCCGAAAGACGCTTTAAATTAGAAATTGCACCTGGATTTGGAGATAGAAATAAAGATGAATTATGTTTTGATAAAGGTTTACAATATCAAAAAAAGTATTCAGATTATATTATTTGGCAACAAATTTTGGACAACGCAAAAAATATTGAATCTAAAAATTTAATATTTGTAACTGGCGATAGTAAAAAAGGCGATTGGTTTTTAACCATTGAAGCAAGGGGGGAAAAGGCAATTCAGCCGAAACCTGAGATTCTTGATGAAGCACTTAATGTTGGCGGATTAGATAACTTTTTAATGTATGATACAGAATGTTTTATCACATATGCTGGACAATATTTAAGTCTAAATATTTCCCAAGAAGTCATTGAAGAAGTTGGTAGTGTCAATAAATTTCCTGATACTCAAAGCAATGAAAACTTTGTTCCAAATTTTAAAAGCAGAACACATTTAAGTGCAGAGAAAATGCGTGCTTTGATGAAAGCTCAAAAAATAAAAGAAAGAATTACTATTGAATTAACTAGAAACAAGGGACTATTAGATTATCCACATCAAGTTTTAGATTGTCCAGAATGCTCATTGGAAACCTTAGTTCCTAATATTGATAGTTATACAGGATACAGATGTTTATATTGCAAAAATGAAGAGTCTAACGATATTTTGCAATCTTGTGATTCTTGTGGAGCTGAATGGAGCTTAGGAGATTTGCATTATTTTGAAATAAATGATGAAATTGCCGAATATTTATGCCCTGTTTGTTGCAGACACCCTGATTATGTTAATGATGATTAAATAAAGGTACGTAATACGCACCTTT
>NZ_MXAP01000012.1 GCF_002027555.1 Moraxella equi | reverse complement strand
GTATGCGTAAACTTCTAACCGTCATTAACGCCATTGTCAGAAATGACAGTGTTTGGCAAGCGGATTATCATCTTAATCTTAGCGTTAAGTAACATCCACAAGCCAACAAAGTTAATGAGGGTTGGTGGTACTGTATTCTTTAAGGGATACAGTTGCTACTGCTATTGGTGTATTTTGATGTTAAAGGATTATAATTGAACAATGCCAAATTGATAGTAGGGCAGTCAATTTAAAAAATTAAGTAAGGACAGTCATCAAAGATGTAAACATCTGTTTTACACCGCCAAAACTCATTCCAATGATAACGACCAAAGGTAAGATACTTGCCAGTACCATATCAAGCACGGTTGGTGGAGCGGACGGCTCGCCAAATTCATTCACATCATCATCGCCTTTGGCAAGTAGTAAGTACAAAAACAACACCATATTCACATAAGGAACAAAGTACAAAACCGCCCAAAGTCTTGACCGCCCCAAATCCGTGAGTCGTCTTATCATGGGGACAAGCACGATATACAGCATAAAAGGCGTACCTACCAACAAAATAATCATGACAGGTAAATTAAAGGCGGTCATGCACACAAGTAACAACCACAAAACCATAAAGGCAATCATAAGCCAAATGCCGTTATGTGCCAAAAACTTCACTCGCCCAATGCGTCCTGTGGGCTTATAAAAAGGCGTGGTATCGTATTCAAAATACTCATCATCGTCAAGCTCAGCTTGCGGTGTAGTGTAGGGGTTGTGATGGGTCATGGTGTGATTGGTTTGCGAAACATGGCGGTATCATAACATGATTTTTTGCAAAAAACAGTGTGTTTATTTAAATGTGTGGTATCGATAAACATTTATCATAAAATCCTTAAAATAAGACATCAGTAACGCTCATGCTACACCGCCAAAATCCCCCACTCACGCCCGATGATAGGGGTGGTTATTAATGATGCTCATCGCCCGATAGAGCTGTTCTATCAGCACCACTCGCACCAAAGGGTGGGGCAGGGTCAAATCCGACAGCGACCATTTAAAATCCGCCTGCGTTAGCACGTCCGCCGACACCCCGTCCGCCCCGCCGATGACCAGAGCGATGTCGGTGCCGTCCGTCATGGCAGTCTGCAAGCGGTCGGCAAGGCGTTCGGTAGAGAGCATTTTGCCTTTGACGTCTAGCACCCAGAGCTTTTCTTTGGGTAGGCGAGCGGACAAAATGGCTTGCCCTTCTTGGGTTTTGTATTTTTCTATTTCGGCAAATGATGGATTTTTGGCACGTTTGGCAGGGGGTATCTCCACAATCTCAGTACTCATCATCGGCTGTATGCGTTTGGCGTATTCATCCACGCCTGTCTGTACCCATGCAGGCATTTTGTGTCCGACACTTAGGATTCTTAATTTCATGGCGATTTATCAAAAGTAAAAAGCGTATTATAAATAAAAACCACAAATATTGGTAAAGTTTTATAAAATTTGTTATGCTAGCCCATTTGAGTGAGTACGCCATGAGAACTCTTGGAAACCATTATGAACAGCTCGCCCAAGCGTTTTTGAGACAGCAGGGGCTAACCATCATCACGACCAACTACACCGCACATCGCACAGGCGAGATTGACATCATCGCTTATCATGATGAGCCACGGCAGGCAGGCGGGGTGTGTCCGACGCTTGTGTTTGTGGAAGTCAAAATGCGTAAGATAAGCCCCAATGCTCGCTATGGGCAGGCGGTGGAGACGGTAACACGTGCCAAACAAAACAAAATCATCAAGACGGCTGAGCATTTTTTGGCGTATGGCGATGAGTTTTTGCAAAATCTTGGACTCACTACCAGTCAAAAGCAAGCCTTGGTATATCGATTTGATGTGATTGCCTTTGATGTGCCACCAATAGGGCAGGCAGGACAAAAAAGTAATGAAAATCGGACAAAAACCCATTGGCTAAGAAACGCCTTTTTGGTAGAATGAGAGCCAAACCGATTATTAGGAAGCATCCATGTCGTCTTTACTATCCATCAAAGTGCTTGTGGGCGTGATTGCCACCGTCATGCTCATGACCGCCTGTGCCACCCAAAACGCCAATACCAACGCCAGCACAGGCTATTATGGCGTGCCTGCCATGTACCGCACCATCCCCGAGCGTATCAGCGATGAAGCCATCGAACGCACCAGTTATAAGAATCTGACCAACATTAGGGATGTGAGTGAGAATAATGTACGCATTGCCATTGACAGTTTTCGCCGTGAAGTACTGCTGACAGGCGAAGTACCAAGCCAGCAGGTCAAGGCAGACGTGGCGAATATGGTGGCGTCGATTAATGATGTCAAGCAAGTGTATGACAATCTGACCGTAACCAATACGCCCAAGGCTCAAAGCCACACCCTGCACGAAAACTACCTAAAATCAAAAATCATCGCCAAAATCGTGAGTGCAGGCGGTATCAGGTCGTCGCAGTACAAACTGGTGGTGCGAGACAACATGGCGTATGTGGTCGGATTTTTGACCGCTCAGCAAGAGCAGACGATTGTTAATATCATCTCATCGGTGCAGGGCATAGAAGGGGTGCGAATGCTCGGCACACGCATAGATGGCGATACATCAGCTCTGCTTGCTTTGACAGGCGAGAATGTCGCCATTGATGACAATCCCAACGCGGGGGGCATGGTCTATGGCGGTAATGCAGTTGTTAATACACCTGCCAGCCCTGTTTATCCGAACGTGCCTGCCAGTTCTGTGCCAACCACGAGCTATCCGCAGAGCATGTACCCTAACACGCAGGTTGCACCGACTGTGCCAACTCAGCCAAATACGGGTTATGCACCTGTCAATAATTATCCCATTAATGCCCCTGCAAATAACTATCCTGCAAATAATTACCCTGTGAATAATCACGGTACACAAAATCGTGATGTTCCTGTGATCAGAATGGAAGGCAACCCAACATCAAGCTATGTGAATTTGTACAATAATACCAGCAAGCCCTAACCAACAAATTTTAACAATGTGGTTGGGGTGTGCCTGCCTTTTGCATTTGTAATAAAAAATGCCTGTTTAAAAAAGCAGGTAATTGCTCATTTTTCATGCAAAAACATCATTTTATTTTTATAATATTTCTAAATTTTAAATTGTGTTATAAAGGTTTGCACGCCCTACTGTAAAAGCGGGAAATTTGATATAATAACCCGTTTTTACTTTTTATCAGTGACATGATTTGATGGCGATAATACCGCCCAAAATATAGAGATTTTTTTATGAATGCAGATGACCTAATCGCCTTATTACGCCCCCATTTCCCTAATGCCGAGATTCAAGCGGTCAATCAAGGCAATAAATTTGAAGTGCTTATCGTGGATGACAGCTTTGACGGTAAACGTCTGGTGCAACGCCAACAGGTGGTATACGCGATTGCCAATCCGCACATCCAAAGCGGAGTGATGCACGCCTTGACCATTCATGCCTTGACACCTGCCGAATACGAAGCCAAAAAGGGATAATCATGGATAAGTTTAAAATCATCGGCAAAACCCGTATCGCAGGCGAAGTTGCCATTTCTGGCTCAAAAAACGCTGCCCTGCCCTTATTGGCAGGCATGCTACTGCCCAATGACGAGACGGTGCTACACAACGTCCCCACCCTAAAAGACACCGACACACTCATCAAGCTCATCGCTGGCATGGGTGTTGCCATCAAAAAAGAAGGCAACACCGTCATCACAGACGCTCGCCACGTTGCCAACTATTATGCTCCGTATGAGCTGGTGCGTACCATGCGTGCATCTATCTTGGTGCTTGGGGCGTTGCTTGGGCGATTTGGTGAAGCCGAAGTCTCCTTACCAGGGGGCTGTTCTATCGGTTCACGCCCTGTTGATCAGCACCTAAAAGCCTTTGAAGCCATGGGAGCGAACATTAGTGTAGAAAATGGCTATGTCAAAGCAAAAGCCCCTGCTGGCGGACGTCTGATAGGTTGTGATTTTACCTTTGACATGGTAACCGTTGGCGGTACAGAGAATGTCATCATGGCAGCGTCTCTGGCTCGTGGTACAACTCGCCTTGAAAACTGTGCCTGTGAGCCAGAAGTGGTGGATTTGGCAAATATGCTTGTTGCCATGGGGGCAAAGATTGACGGCATTGGTACGCCGACCATGATTATTGAGGGTGTGGAGAGCTTGCACGGTTGTGAATACAGCGTGATTGCCGACCGCATTGAGACGGGTTCATATCTGGCTGGGGCTTTGATGAGTGAAGGCGATGTCTTGACCACCAACACATCGGCTGAGCTGTTGCACCCTGTCCTAAAGAAATTTGAAGCCATGGGGGCAACCATTACCACAGGTGATGACTGGATTCGTGCTGTGATGACAGGCAGACCCAAGGCGGTGGACATTCGCACCCAAGTCCACCCCGGTTTTCCCACCGACATGCAAGCCCAGCTCATGGCAGTGTGCTGTTTGGCGGACGGCACGAGTACCATTATTGAAAACATCTTTGAAAACCGCTTTATGCACGTCCCTGAGCTAAACCGCATGGGGGCAAATATCCGCATTGACGGACATACCGCCATTGTTACGGGCGTGGATAGCTTTATGCCTGCTCCTGTTATGGCAACCGATTTGCGTGCGTCCATGTCGCTTGTCATGGCGGCGGCGTGTGCCGATGGCGAGAGTATCATCGACCGCATTTATCACATTGATAGAGGTTATGATAATGTGGAGAGCAAACTTAAATCGCTTGGGGTCAATATTGAGCGGATTAAGGGTTAAAAACTGTAATTACTAACAACTTCATTCTCAACTTAAAATAGCAACTTTTTGATTCTCCAGTAATTATTTTTTATTTATAGGGGTGAATTACATTCGTCCTTGATAAATCAATCACTTATACAAAATTGAGAATGGCGTAATAATAAAATAAAAGGGCGGTCTTGATGATTGCCCTTTTATTTTGGGTTTGTCAGCTAAGCAGGCGCCGACTGCGATAAGTGCGAGATAATCTGTGCCTTGTCCTTTTCTTTTTTGACAATATCCCACAGTTTATCTGCTTCATCATAGCCTTTGGTAAGCATACCGAGCCATTGTTTATAGCGACCGATGAGTCCGCTTTGGTTGTCGGTGGTGTCATTCAAAAAAGCGATTTGGTGGGGGATTAGCTCCGCCCATGTCAAGGTTTTGTCTGTATTTTCAATACTCGCCACAAGGTCTGGGCGAGTGACTGCCCCACGCCCTAGCATAAGATGTGGCGTGTTCGCCTGACGGATGCAGTCGTGGGCGTGAGTCGCATTCCAAATCTCGCCATTGGCAATAATGGGCAAACCAAGCTCGGTAAAAGGGGCGATTTTGTCCCAATAGGCAGGGGGCTTGTAGCCTTGTACTTTGGTGCGGGCGTGAATGGTAAGCCAGCTTGTATTCGCCTGTTTGACCGCTTGCCCGATGTCGCTCATTTTGCCCATATCGGTATAGCCTAGGCGGATTTTTGCCGATACAGGAATATGAGCGGGGACAGCCCCACGCACGGCAGAGATGATGGCGTACAGCGTATCAGGTTCATCAAGCAGTACCGAACCACCTTTGTGGTTATTGACCGTTTTGGCAGGGCAACCAAAATTTAAATCTATCGCACACGCCCCAAGCGACACCGCTGTAACGGCACTTTGGCTCATGGTGTCAGGGTTGTTGCCCAGTAGCTGAACATGAATGGGCGTGCCACTTGCTGTCTTACCGTCCGTGAGTAGCTCTGGCACATATTTATAGAACACATGGGCAGGCAAGGGATAATGCGTGACACGAATAAACTCACTCACTGACCAATCATAAGGGCGACCCAAATCATGAGCAATCTGTGTCAAAATCTGTCTCATGAGTGGGTCGGTCAAGCCCTCCATCGGGGCGAGCAGACGGACAGGGTGGGCGAACAAATGGGCAAAAACACTCATGTTGGCTTAAACCCATTGGCAAGACTGATGGCTTTTTGTTCATCGCCTTTGATGAGTAGCTCTAAGGCGTCAATGCCACACTCTATCGCCTTATCTATACTAATGCGGTCATCGGACGTGGGTTTTGACAGTACCCAACCGCTGACCTGTGATGAGTGAGCAGGTCTGCCAATGCCGACACGCAGTCGCCAAAAGTCCGCTCCGATGTGGGGGGCGATGTCCTTTAAGCCGTTGTGTCCGCCATGCCCCCCGCCTTTTTTTAGGCGTAGGCTACCTGCCGAGATGTCAAGCTCATCATGAGCGATGAGTATCTCATGGGGGGCGATGTTATAGAATTTGGCAAGGGGGGCGACTGCCAGTCCTGAGCGGTTCATGAATGTATCAGGGGTCAGTAGGCGGACATCTTGTCCGTGTATCGTGCCACGCCCGACACTGCCATGGAATTTTTTGTCATGGGTGAGCGTGATGCCAAATTTGTCGCACAAAGCGTTCACAAACCAAAAGCCTGCGTTATGGCGAGTGTCTTTGTATTCTGCACCGACATTGCCCAGACCGACGATGAGTTTTATCATGATTGCCCCATAGATGATGAAATAAACAAAAAGCCAATAGATGACCCATTGGCTTTTGTTGAGAGTGACGACTTATTCAGCGTCTGTACTTTCTTCGCTGGTTTCGCTGTCAGCAGAAACAGTTGGTGCTTGTACGCTAACCACAACACGGTCGGTGGCGTTGCTGTCAAGCTCAACGATGGTAATGCCATCGGCAAGTTTGATGTCAGAGAAGCGTAGTAGGTCGCCGATTTCTAGGCCGGTCACGTCCACTTCGATGGCTTCTGGCAGTTGGCGTGGCAAGCAGTTGATGTGTAGTTCGGTCACGTTGGTTTGTAGGATACCACCTGCTTTAATGCCTTTGGCAGTACCAGTGAAGTGTACAGGCACGGTAAAGTGCATGGTTTGACCACGAACAACACGTTGGAAGTCTACGTGAAGTGGTGTGCCTTTTGAAGGGTGGCGTTGTAGAGCCTTAATGATGACTTCTTGGTCATTACCATCAATGGCAAGTGTGGTCACGCTTGAAAAGAAGCTCTCGTCTTGTAGGGCTTTCACCAGTTCGTTTAGCTTAACGCTCACAGATAGTGGCTCAGCATCACCGCCATAAACGATGGCAGGGATAAGATTGGCTTTACGCAGGCGGCGGCTCGAACCTTTGCCCTGCTCGTCGGCAGCACGTGCTACCGTAGTTAGAGTATAGCTCATAAGGATTTCCTGTATTAAAAGGCTACAAAAATGATGATTTTCGACCAATCATCATACAAAAGTGCAAAAGAATTTGCAAAATAGCGAACTATTATAAGCCAGTTTGGATGATATGACAAGTGGTTCTTGCAAATCAGCCAAAGCATTTGCTAATACCTGATAATTTTTATAAAAATAACAAGTGTTTAAATAAGGTGCACCCCATTTGCAAATGAATTTAATTTTGTTATAATCGCTTGTTACTTTTTTGTTAAACAATGTAAGGAGTGTGTCATGGACGCTGTAATATCAGGCGGGGCGGGCGTATGGATTTCGCTGTCAATTTATTTTTTGGGCATGATTGCCATTGGAGTGTATGCCTATTTTAAACAAAAAAAAGATGTCGAAGGCTATATGCTCGGTGGGCGTAACTTATCTCCTGCGGTGACGGCACTCTCGGCGGGGGCGTCCGACATGTCGGGCTGGCTACTGCTGGGGTTACCTGGTTATATGTATGCGTCAGGCATTGTGAGTTTGTGGATAGCAGGAGGACTGACGATAGGGGCATTTGCCAACTACCTGCTCGTTGCCCCACGTCTGCGTGTGTATACCGAAGTGGCAGGCAATGCCATTACTTTGCCCGACTTTTTTGCCAATCGCTTTGATGATAAAACGCACCTACTTCGCATGGTTTCTGCCATCGTGGTCATCATTTTCTTTACGGTCTATACGGCGGCAAGTCTGGTTGGGGGCGGTAAGCTTTTCGAAAGCTCGCTCGGGCTTGATTATAGCTTGGGTCTGTGGGTGACGGCAGGCGTGGTCGTGGCGTATACGCTCTTTGGCGGATTTTTGGCGGTGTCCTTGACCGACTTTGTCCAAGGGGTGATTATGCTCATCGCCATGTTGCTGGTGCCGTTTGTCGCCTTTAATGAAATCGGCGGCATCAGTGCCGGCATGGACGTGGCACGTTCTGTGAACCCTGAGCTGTTTAACATCATGAGTGGCGTGAGTGTCATGGGAGCGATTTCGCTGGCAGCGTGGGGTCTGGGCTATTTTGGACAGCCACACATCATCGTGAGGTTTATGGCGATTCGCTCGGTCAAGGACGTGCCTGTGGCGTGCGGCATTGGCATGGGTTGGATGATATTGAGCTTGATTGGGGCTCTGCTTGTTGGCGTGTCGGGCGTGGCATATATCCATAATAAGGGCATGAGCCTAGATGACCCTGAGACGATTTTCTTGGTGTTCTCACAGCTTTTGTTTCATCCGCTCATCGGTGGCTTCTTGCTGGCGGCGATATTGGCGGCGATTATGAGTACCATTTCTAGTCAGCTACTGGTGGTGTCAAGCTCGCTCACTCGTGATGTGTACAAGCTGTTTTTGGACAAAGAGGCGTCCGAATCCCGCCAAATCATGGTCGGGCGTATCTCGGTGGTACTGGTGGCGGTGCTTGCGATTATGCTGGCAGGGGACAAAGACAGCTCGGTGTTAAAGATGGTCTCGCACGCGTGGGCAGGCTTTGGGGCGGCGTTTGGTCCGTTGGTGCTACTCTCGCTTATGTGGAAACGCATGAACTACCAAGGGGCTTTGGCAGGCATGATTGTCGGGGCATTGACCGTCATTGTCTGGGTGTATGGGGGTATTACGATTGGCGGACAGCCTGCCAATGATGCCATTTATTCCATCATGCCTGGCTTTGTGTTTAGTGCCATTACGACCGTGGTTGTCTCACTTTTGACCCCACCGCCCAGTGCCAAGATTATGGGTGAGTTTGATGAGATGGAACGCCAGTTAAAGGCTTAAAATCTAGGGCGTGCCTGTCTTTGGTATTTGCAATGAAACATGCTTGTTTAAAAAAGCAGGGGAATCGCACGTTTTTCAATGATTTCGACGCAGAAAACAGTCTGACCAGTTAATTTTAAAAGCTAGATTAAAATCTTAAAAGTTTACACGGTTAAGTGATTGGATGGTTTTTTCCATGCAAAAATTGATTTAAAATGTTAAGTTTTTACCTTATTTTATAAAAATGTTATCAATGGCAGGCACGCCCTAAATACCGTCAATGTTGACGGTATTTTGTTGTTGGGTTTTTCTGCTAAAAAACACCTTTAAGCTTAGCGTAACCTCATGCTGTCATTGTATTAAAAATACTAAAAAATACTGGACTGACATAGCAGTCCAGTATTTGAATGTAGAAGCATTCTAAATGAGCTTATACGCCTGCAATACTAACATGAGTCATGACGTCATCAATACTAGTGTTGTTAATCACAACATGTAGATTGGCGGTGCTGATATGAACATCATCACCGATATGACGCATGGCTTGGCTTATCTCGTTTGTATTGGCAAAAATATCACTAAAAACGATTTTGTCGTTATCGCCAATATAGCTATTAAAATCATGGATGATGTTCATGTCAGAGCTGTTTTTATCAAAAGCAAAAACGTCATCGCCAATACCGCCAAACAGCATGTCATTGCCCTTGCCGCCATATAGGCAGTCATTGCCTTCACCGCCATATAAATGGTCGTTGCCATTGCCACCAAACAAGCGGTCATTACCCGAGCCACCATGCAACAAGCCATTGGTATTATGGAGTGAATACAACTCATCATTGCCATCCCTGCCAAAGATGATGTCGCCTACTAACTTATCATCACTTTGACTGCCTTCAAGGTGGTCTTGATATTTGATATTGGTGTTGCGACTCTTAATGAGATAACGGTTGGAGACAAGCTCCTCTGAGCCGATATCATAAGGGCGAATTTGGGTGAAAGACTCTTTATCAAAACCAATTTTTTCAACATTTTCAAGATGTTTGATGCCCATACCATCTTTGGCATTCATAAATATCGTGCCATCAGAGAGGCGATAAGCATTCCAGTCTTGGCTTGTGCCTTGCAAGATGACGGTATCAACACCATGACCACCGTCCACACGGTCAGCTCCGTGAGCCAGTGCAATGCGGTCATTGCCACCTTTGGCGTCGATATAGTCGCCTTGATTGCTGCTTTGAATCAGGTTGTTATGGTCTGACCCTATCATAAAGCTACCGACTTTGTCTGCCTGCTTGCTTTTGTCCTTGACCCACATGGTTAGGCGTTCAACGCTGTTTAGTTGATCGACAATGATTCGACTGTCTCGGTGGGTAAGCTCATAAAAAACAGAATCAGTAATCCGCTCCAAAGTGTCTTTGCCCAAAGCTCCTGTATGTGCTGCCCAACCTTGTGATTTGTTGAGAAGTGACATTACAAAGGGGTTGTTCACATCCCACAAAGCAGAGGCGTAGGTGCCTGTAACTAATACCATGTTGTCAATACTGCTGTCAAAATTGTGGTCTATGTTGGATAATACAGGACCACCTCCAGCAATAGCATCGGCAATACTCTCATGCGATCCTGTAATGCGATATACCGCATCATTTTCATAACCCATGTTAAGAATGACATCAGGATTGTCATAGATGACAGGGCTGGCATGGCCAATATATACCGAATCATTGAAAAAACCATCAGCCAATGACTCACGGTGCTTTGCCATGATGTTGGTATAACCGCCACCTAAACTATAACCTGTTACCAAGACATCTTCGCCTGACAGTCCATGGGATATGGCATAAGCTTTGACTGCTTGTAGCAGTGGTTGCATATTAGGTGCAATTTTGCCTTCATTGAGATGAAAATAGTCTGCCACATCAAGCAAGTCATTGGTGCCGGCCCAGCTAATACCAATGCGAGTAAGTTTGCCTGCATTATCAAACTCACCCACTAGCATTACTTGCGGACCTGAGCCATTAATGGGTCGGTTGCCAGTGATTGTACTGGCAAAAGTGTAGTAACCATAGATGTCTGTGGCGTTGTTAGGCAGGTTAAGTTCAGCTGGAGTCAGTGAACGCCAACCCTCAGGCATGGTCAAGGCACCATTAATGCCTTTTAGTCCGTCAGGCACAAGTGTGGCAAAACTGGCGACATTAGCATGCTGTGCCAGTTTACTGGTGGTGTGCATGAGCTCGGTAGAGTGATCGCTGTCAAAGTGACGAAAGTCAAACATTCCCATGGATGGTACTCCCTGTTGTGTTGGTGGGTGAACTGAGACTTGCTAACATCTAATAATATAACCAAAAAGATGCAAAATAACAAGTAAAAAATACACTCATTCATGATGTTTGGCAATCCTATAAACTTTTACCTCATTAAATCATCCACAAAATAAGACCCCAAAGGTGGAGCATCTGACCTTGGGGCGTGGCTTATGATTGGATAACTTTACCCATGGTTATTTAGTAATAACCCAATATCTTCCACCACACAAGTCCCACGCCAATCCATACCACAAGATTGACCACGCTCATGATTGCCCCGACTTTCCACCATTGTCCAAGCGAGACATAGCCTGCCCCAAAGATGACAGGAGCTGTACCTGTGGCGTAGTGCGTGAGCGTCATCATCAGACTGCTTGACGCCGCCAAAATCAGAGCGTAGAGCATGGGCGGAGCTCCAAGAGCCAGCCCCACGCCATAAAACGCCCCAAACATTGCCGTGATGTGAGCGGTCGTACTGGCAAAAAAGTAATGGGTGTACAGATACACAAGTGTCAAAATCGCCACCGCACCGACCCAGCCAAGCCCCATGCCCCCAATGGCAGTCTCAATTTGCCCTGAAAACCATGCAATCAGCCCAAGTTTGTTCAGATAAGTCGCCATCATAATCAGCACGCCAAACCACACAAGCGTATCCCAAGCCGACTTTTCTTTTAAAATATCATCCCACGTCAGCACGCCTGTCAAAATCACCACCGACAAGCCCAAAAACGCCACCGCTGTCGCATCCACCGCCAACGCATTACCAAACAACATGGCAGGCACGTTCGCCCATAGCAGAAGCATGCCACTAAATACACCAAGCATGATTTTTTCATCACGGCTTAGTTTGCCAAGCTGGGCAAGTTTTTGGCGGGTAAAGTCTTTGACGTCAGGCGTTTGGGTAATCTCAGGCTTGGCAAGGACGTAGATGACAAGGGGCATAAGCAGAATACACGCAAGCCCTGGTAGGAGCATGGCGATTGCCCACGTTGTCCACGACAGATGGATCTCGTTGCCTGTGGCTTTGCCAACCAGCTCCACTACCAAAGGGTTTGGGGCGGTGGCGGTGATGAACATGGCGGAGGTTATTGGGTTGGATTGATAGTTTACCAGTGATAAATATTCACCCATTTTTTTGGTGGTGCCGTCATCAGGCTTTGAGCCCAAACTCTCGGCGATAGAGCGGGTAATGGGGTAGATAATCGCCCCGCCCCGAGCAGTGTTGGACGGGGTAATGGGGGCGATCAAGGTCTCAGCGATAGCCAATGAATAGCCAATGCCGAGCGTTTTTTTGCCAAAAAAGCCGATGACATTATAAGCAATCCTCGCCCCAAGTCCTGTCTTGACAAGCCCTCGTGAGATGATGACCGCCACAGCGATGAGCCAGATAAGTGGACTTGAAAAGCTAGACAACGCATCTTTCATCGCATCTTTGGGCGTGTCGGCAGTTACACCCGTCAAGGCAACCAGGGTAATGGCGATGATAGAAATCGCCCCAATGGGCAATGCCTTACCAATAATCGCAACAATCGTCCCGACAAACAACGCAAGCAGGTGCCATGCGTTCGGCTCAACGCCTTGTGGCACAGGAATACCAAACCAAATGATGAGAGTAACAAACACGGCAATGACCGCAGAAACGGGCTTAAATGGCATATGTTCACCTTTTTATTATTGTAAGATGTTAAAAATAAAACCTTGCCAATTTCCGTATTGGGTAAAATATCCTTATAAATTTTAAGGATTTAAAATGAAATAAAAAATCATCATCTGATTATTGATAAAATGCAACAAATATCAAACTTTTATCAGCATAATTTCTTGACTTGATTATAACAGAATTATTGGCATGAACCCACAAAATATGTGGGGTTATTTAAGGAATGTTTTGATAAATTCATCAGATAAAATGATAAAAATAACTCAAAAGTGGTAGAATTGCTTAATTTGTCATCTATTTATACTTGATATATTGGTGAATATAATGAATACCCGAACTTTGTCCAACTTCCCTGCCGATGATTCTAGCATCAAAATATCTCTCAATCATTTTTGTGAATAAGCATAAAAACCATAATAAACTTGTGATGAATATGTTAAGATTAAACCTGTCCTATGAATGTCATTAAATTCAAAAATCTATTAAACTTACTGTAAAACCAGTTTTCCGTTTGCCACAAGCTTGCCTGCGGACAGAAAAACCATTATGGGTAGGCATGGCATGAATGGTTTTTTAGCATGCTTTTTAAACTAAAATCAATAATTATTTTCAACCAGCAGGTGATTTATGATTAGTCAAACTTCTTTTGGTCATACAATGTCAGATTTTAACTGGTGGAAAATAAATGAATACCAATGGAAATGAATCTTACAAAAACAAAGTGATACACAGACTGGTTGGTACGATAGGCGTCATTCTTACGTGTATCCCTATTGTGTGGCAAATTCAATTTTATGCACGTGAATATTATTCCCCGTTTCTAGCCAAAAAATTGGCAAAAGATGAAAGAAATATTAAAAATGACGGTTGCCTGATTTATGCTGGGCAATGGAATAATAGATTGGATGTGTATTCTCTTAATGGGAAAAGAACTAATAGATTAGAGTCTTTAACCATAAAAGAATTTCCATTTCTAAAAAATGGAAATCCTATGATATAAAGTTTCGTATGGATTTTGAAGAAAATTATTCCAGTAAATCAAAAGAATGTTTTAAAGTTAAATACATTTCAACGAAAACCTTATGGTTTGGTGTTGATTTTATTTATGATGTAGATGATGTGCAATAATTTATTTTTTTTAACCAGCCAAACAAGGTAATTTATGAGCAGTCAAACTTTTCTTGATTATGCCAGCAACAATAATGGTTCCAAAAAAGGCGGTACATTGTTGTCTAGTGTGAGTATTGGTAACAATATTTTGTCAGCAATCAATAATGCCAATAGTAATAATACCAATGATATTGAGATGGGGCGTGCTGTTTTGCTTGCTGTCTCTGATGCTATTGGTATTATAAGTGATTTTTTGGGAAACTCCTGAGTATAAATCAAATGGTAAAACACCGATACATACCGACTCAAATAATCCCAACAACACCCATAACAACAAAAAAGGCGATCGGGCATTGGGCGGACGAGGTGATGATGTGATATTGGGTGATGGTAACATTCGCTTTCATCAAAGGTCAAAGACGGTGTGGCTTAGGGGGTGATTTTATTGATTTTAAAAAAATATCTTGACTTCCCCAACAAACGGACGTATGATGGCTAAAACATAACAACCGTACTCAAAAAATGCCTCATTCCTATGATACAAGAAAAAAAACAACACGGAGTGCTGAGCAGTTTGTTATTAAATCGGAAAATAATAATTTTAAAGAATTTGATATACTGCCAAAAATAGGCGCTGTTTTTTTAATGAAGACAAAAAAGGTGATTTGCCAATTCGAACAAAATATCATTCTTTCATGATTGTGGAACCCAACATCTGCAAAAAAGTACAATATGTTGAAGTTTACAATATCTTTGGCTTTAAAAAGTTTTATTTATACGATTATCTTAATCAACAAGCACCAAAAACATAACTTAGAGTTTTTTATAATGACAAACGAAACATTTGGTAGAATTTGCTTTGCTGTTGCACTCTTGCTAATAGGCTCAAGAATGCTTGGTGATTATGTCATCTTCCCTTATATTGCAGTAACAAAAGCAGAAAAAGGCGAGTTCAAAGAGGCTTGTGCTTATGTGGTTGACAAGAAAAAAACAACACGGAGTGCTGAGCAGTTTGTTTTTAAATTAAGTAATCGACTTTATGATGAATACGATATATTTCCAACCACAGGTGCATCTTTTTTTATAGAGACAAATGGAATAATTTTCCAAT
Organism: Moraxella equi; assembly: GCF_002027555.1. Taxonomy (GTDB): domain Bacteria; phylum Pseudomonadota; class Gammaproteobacteria; order Pseudomonadales; family Moraxellaceae; genus Moraxella; species Moraxella equi. Next base: position 52,594 of record NZ_MXAP01000012.1, on the reverse strand, counting down.
TCGTGCCAAGCATAGATCTTTTGTTGTTATAGAGCCAAACATCTGCAAAAAAGTCCAGTATGTTGAAGTCTATAACATATTTGGCTTTAAAAAGTTTTATTTATACGATTATCTTAACCAACCCTAGGAGATGATTATGTCTAAAATTCAAGTACCTACCGAGAAAGAAGCCGATAATAATTTTGGTGAAAATTTATGAGTGAAATGACAGAAAAAGACAAAAAACAAATAAGAATGATAGAAATAATAGGCGGAGTGATATTAATTTTATATGCACTTTGTCAATGGGTATTTTTTCCTTATATTGCCGTCATAAAAGCAGAGAGAGGTAAGTTTAAAGAGGCTTGTGCTTATGTGGTTGGCACAAAAAAAGCCAAACACTCTGATGATACTATTATTGTCATTAACGGAGAGGATTACATAGACCGAGATATATTACCATTACAGCACAGGGCAAGTATCAAGCAAGAGGAATGGCTCAAATTTCCATTAGGTCAAAACTTTAAAGATTTTCTCAAAGTTGAACCCAACATCTGCAAAAAAGTCCAATATGTTGAAGTTTATAACATCTTTGGCTTTAAAAAATTTTATTTATACGATTATCTTAACCAACCCTAGGAGACGATTATGTCTAAAATTCAAGTACCAACCGAAAAAGAAAGCAATACTTATTTAGTACTAACATTGCCAGCTTATAAGCCATGATTCTTACTGCTAATATTATGGTCTGCATCTGAGAAATATTTATGTTTTTAATTATTTTATTTAGAATTTTATTTTATGTGTTTTTTATTACTTTTTTTGCAATGGCAGCCTATCTAAGCATTGAAAAAAGAAAAAACTCAGAGATATGGAGTGGTAAAAAATCATTAGCTTTTGCTTTTACTGCACTGATGTCTTTTTTCTTGGCGATGTATTTTGCATTTAGTGAACCAAATAGGTTGATTAAATACCATTTAAAAAATAAGTCTTATCATGAGGTTTGTGGTATAATTGATAGTTTTTCTTTTTATGAGAGCAGAGGGTTAAATGAAAAAAGCAAACCTACACGAATAAAAATGAACAATGATATTTATTCGGCAAACCATTTTTACAGTTATGAAAATTTTGATAAATACCAAATAGGAGATAAAATATGTATTCAATATTTTATTCAATTTCAACATATCCACCTTCACTTGCCAAGTGCTAGATTGATATTATATATCACAAAACCAAACTCAACCGTTTATGACAATCACATCAGCTTGACTGATGAATTTGAGGAATTTAGAGATGAACAACCGTAGAATCACAAACAACAAATATATCAAAGATGATATATCAACCAATGAAGTATTTATGTCCATGATAGGTATTGGGAATAATGCTATGTCATTGGGCATTGGCATGGTTAATCTTGGAAAAGAAAATGTTAAGTTGCAAGCAACGAATGACGCATCTGAAATATATAAAATTAATAGAAATATTCTTGATATAAAAGAAGATATGTCTTTTGCCTTTGGTATGCTCTTAACTGATTTAACCTTCTTTATAAAAAATAGTGATGTCGCACAAAAGTTGCTTGCAGGAACTAGAATTGCCGACACAACTGTGGAGATATTTACAGAATATCTTGAGAATAAAACTGTCAATTTGCCAGATATTGCGACCGTAGCATCAGACTTATTTAATGTATTTAGTGATGTTAAACATGTTGTTGTAAAATTTGCACTTGGTGCCGTTAGTCAAATATTTGCGTTTTTAGGAAACCTAGCGTCTGCTGATGAAAAATTGGGCTCAAATATTCATATTGATGATTTGTGGTCTGTTCTCATTAGTTCAGAAATATCCCCAGAGGAATTACAGCAGGCTCTTGAAAAAACCCTAAGTCCATTTAAAAAAGCAGTGGAGGATAAATATAATGATGTGTTAGAGTGGGTGGATGCTTATAGAGAAGACAACATTGCATTGGTTGGCGATGAAGATGGTATTGTAACTAATGATTATATAGAGGGAAACTGGAAACACAATACAATCAAAGGTCTAGACGGTAATGATACCTTAGATGGCAAAGCAGGCAACGACCATCTTTATGGCGGAACAGGCAACGACACCCTAATCGGTGGCGAAGGTGCTGATAATTTGCTTGACGAACAAGGCTACGACACCTACCACATCAAAGACCGTGATACCATCTATGACAAAGACGGCAAAGGCAAAATCCTATTTGATGGCAAGCAACTCCCCAAAGACTTTATTCTAAAAGACGGCACATCGGGCATATGGGAAGCAAAAGACAATCAAGGAAATGTACTCTATACCGCCATCAAAGGTGCCAATGATTTATTAATTACTTCTACCAATTCTCCTGCTGACAGCGTTACCATCAAAGACTTCTTCACCGCCGCCACCATCACAGGCGACAACCACAATGTTTATTCCGCCCTTTCTCTTGTCTTAGCCCGCTCCAAAGAAGAAGCTGACACACATGGTGTCTATACCATCAAGACTGATGATAAACTGCATTCAACCATTCATATCAATGGCTTTGTTTCTGACAACATCGCTGTGATGGGTTCTGATAAAGTGGACTTTATCAATGCACTGGGGGCTGACAAACGCCTTGATATAGACACACAAGGAGGCAATGATGTGATTTATGGCGGTGATGGTCATGATACCCTAAAAGGAGGTGATGGCAATGATGTGATTTATGGCTCTGCAGTCTTTTATGATTTTGAACCCAAAGACAGTCAAAGACTACCTAAGCCAAAACAAGACAAAGAGGGTAATTTAATTGGGGTGGATAAAGATATTATTATTGGTGGCATGGGAAGAGATTTGATTGCAGCAGGGATTGGGGATGATATTATTTGGGTGGACAATGAACAAGCAGAGTCTAATAACACCCATAACAACGACAAAGGAGACTGGGCATTAGGCGGACAAGGAAGTGATGTGATTTATGGGGGAGCAAATAAAGACTTTTTACAAGGTGGGGCGGATAATGATTATGTGTATGGCGGTGGTGGCGATGATGTGATATTGGGTGATGGACATATTAGGTTTGGCATAAAAAATCAAGTGCTACGCAGTGATAATCAGATTTTAAGCATAGAGCATACCTACGACCAAGTCAATCACAAAGAAAACACCCTAAAACAAAAAACCGCAAATTTACAAGACTACAAAACCTTTGAATGGAACATTCAAGTAGATACTGACAAAATGGATTATCTCTTAACCAAACAAAAAGACATTGCTTTGGCAAATAATTACCATCTTTTAGACGAATCATACAAACACAATGCCAATGACTTTTTGTACGGCGGCAAGGGAGACGACCTTATCATCGGTCAATATGGCAATGATTATCTAGATGGTGGTGAGGGTGATGACATCCTATGGGGTGATGATAACAGAGATGAGGATATTGAAGGGAATGACACGCTAAAAGGCGGTGCAGGAAGAGATAGGCTAATTGGTGGCAAAGGGAATGATGCGTATGTGTTTGACCTAGAAGACCTAGCCAAAAGCGGGGCGGATGACAAAACCATCATTGACAGTGATAATGGTGGCATCATCAAAATCAATCATTATGATCTAACAGGCACACAGTTTTTTAAATCCGCCAATGCCAGCAACCTCTACCAAAGCGATGATGGCAAATTTGACTTGATAAGATACGATAACGGCAACTACAGCCTATTAAGCAAAGATTTCAACGCCTCCATTGCCATCAAAGACACCCCCATCACAAAAAATGGCGACAATGACATCTTGCTAGGCATGATACTAAAAGAAACCAAAAACACCGCTCCTATCGTTCATAATCCCGTCTCTGACCAGATGGTGTTGGCAGAGCGAGACATCGCACTCGGTCTTGGCGAGGTATTCTTCGATGCTGATGGTGATGAGCTGACGTATAGCATCCAAGGGGCGGATGGACTGCATTTTGACCCTGCTACAAAGATGCTAACAGGCAGGGCACCTGATAAAGGGGTATTTAACATCACATTGACCGCCACCGACCCCAAGGGCGAGCATGCCAATACCAGCTTCACACTAAGAGTAAATGAACGACCAACGCTCGTCTCTGCCTTGACTCTACCGCTTGTGCTAAGCCAAGATGATGCCATGATGCAGATAGGTCTAGATAAGCTGTTTGTTGATAACGATGGTGATGCGTTAAGTTATTCGCTATCGGCAAATTCTTTGAGCGGTATCTACATTGACAACAATCATCTCATCATAGACCCTGCGACCACAGAGATTGGCATGCATGACATTACCATAACAGCGACAGACAGCTTCGGTCAGAGTGTCAGTACCAATGCCAGCTTTACCATCAAAGGCAGTGAGCCCATCGTGATGCCAGAGCCTGTTCTGCCCATCACGCCAACGCCTGACCCCATCACTGTTGGTAAGCGATATGTGGGCAAGCTCGGTGCTGATGACATCACAGGTGATGATAAAGCCAATACCATCAATGGCCTGACAGGAGATGATGTCCTAAGTGGTGGTCGTGGTAATGACACGCTCATCGGTGGATTTGGTCATGACACTTTAATTGGCGGACTTGATAACGACCTGCTTGTCGGTGGCTATGGCAATGATACTTATCTGTATCACAAAGGCGATGGTCTGGACACGATTCGTGATGTTGGTGGGTTGGATATCTTAAAGATTTCGGGGCTGACGTTGTCTGATTTGGGCTTTGCCAAACAGGGCAATCATCTGTTTATTGATGTCAAGCAAAATGATGATGGCATTATTATTGAAGATTATTTCAAATCAGGCAGTATCATACCAAGCCAAAAATCATCCCCCAACATAGAACGTATCTACATCAATGATAAGTTTGTCGGGCATGATGAGATTATCAAGATGGCGGATGTGATTATTTAAGGTTTAAGGCTAAGAATGTTAAAAAAGAGTGTTTAATAACACTCTTTTTTATGGTCTGCTGATGGCGGATTGTGCCGATTAACCTTGCAGTTGTTTTAGAATCTGACTAATCTCGGCATTGGCTTCGTTTTCGGTGGCTAGGTCGCCATTGGGGGTTAGGTCGTTCATCACTTGTGGTAGTAGCTCGGCAATGCCTTGGCAGACTTCTGTCTCGCTGGCTCCTGTTTGCTGACAGGCACGGTTAATCTCATCTTTACCGAACAGACTCATCACGTCCTGGGCGTCTAGTCCGTCATTATCGGTGTCGATGTTTACCCATGATTGGGCTTTATTGCCCAGTCCGTTACCTTGGAATTTGGCAAGCACGCCTGACAGACCGCCATTTTTTTGGATATAGCCCAGCACGATGGGGATAAGGGCAAGGAGTAGGGTATTTTTGTTAAACCCGCCTTTTTGTTGGGCGGACTGACTGCCAAGCACTTGACCCAACACACTGCCTAGGTCACTGGCAGGCACGTTTTGGCGAGTTTGCCCACCGCCTAGGAGCGAGCCTAATACCCCGCCTAGTCCGCCTTGGGCTTGGGATTGACCGCCAAGTACGCTACCTAGCACGCCACCAAGTCCGCTATTTTGCTGTTGGGCTTGACCGCCTGTTAGGGCATTTTGGGCGACTTGGGTGATGATGTTTTGTAATAAACTCATGGAGTATCCTATCAAATAAATTAAATATTGGCGAAATTGCCAAATCATGCATTATCTTATCAGAATTTTGGTGAACCTGCGTTATTTTTATTAAAGGTTTTTGTAAATAGATGAATTATTAAGCGACGTGGGTTTGTTTATAGTGGTGTCTGTTTTATTTACATCATGCCAAAAATTGACATAAGAAACATAACGATTTGGCTTTTATAAAAAATAGTATGGACATTGATTTGCCCCGTGATTATCTTGTAAAGTCATGGATTTGCCCCCATGATGGGTTATTCTAAGCTGTTTTTGAGCCATTTTTGAGCCATTGCCATGACCGATTTATCTGCTGTTTTTGACCTTATTTATGACATTGTGCCTGCCGATGTGGTAGATGATGTTAATATGACGGATGCTTTGCATTTTGCTTTGACTGAGCGTCTGATAACCGCCGATGACGTGGCGTGTGTCAGTCATTTTTTTGATGCACGCCGTCTGCCTTGCCCCATGCCTTTGTTAAAGGCAAAAGTAACCTTGCGAGATGTGGGGGCAGGGCGGGGGTTGTACCTGCTTGCCACTGATAAAAATTCACAAACCGACCTTGTGGCGTATTGCCAAAAAAACGGGCTGACGGTCAAGACATGGGCGTATGGGCAAACAGATACAATCTTTCACTTTTTAATTAGGGCGTGTTGAACGTTGGTATTTGCAATGAAAAATACCTGTTTAAAAAAGCAAGGGGACTGCCTGTTTTTTAAGGAAAAAATGAAGTTTGATAGCCACTCTATCAAACAAAATTTTGACGATGAAAAACTAGATTTGACCATTTTTCATGCAAAAATAATTTAAAATCATAAAATTTCACCAAATGTTAATAAATGTTATCAATGTTCACATGTCCTAACAAAAAGGTGTAAAAACCGCTAGCATTTGGGCGGATTTCGGCTTAAAATGGGGCGATATTTAAACTGATGATTTGTTGGTAGAAAGAAAACATGCCCAAAAATTATGATTATGATGGTTTTGATGACTTTGACGATTATGGCGGTGATTATGCCGATGAGCGTGATTTTAAGTCGTCTGATATGTTAGATGAAGATGAGCTAGATGATGGATTAGATGAGCTTGACGGTTTTTCTGATGGGCTACTGTCTGATGAGTTGTTATCTGATGAATTAGACGAATTGGACGGCTTTCATGAGATTGATGACGCTGATGGGCTGGCATTCGATGAGTCAGAGAGTGAATTAGAAACGGACGAGCAGTCCCATGATGGGGCAAGCCTTGCTCCTGTGCTTGCCAACCATACTAGCCACGCCCCCAGTGCCGTACCACGTTATGACGTCGCCACCAAGGATTTGGTGCCTGCCATGCCTGCCAATTTGACCGCCCCTGGGGTGAATTTGGGGGCGTACATCAATACCGTACATCAGATTCCTATCTTGACCCCCGACGAAGAGCGAGAGCTTGCCGAGCGGTACTATCAAGATGGCGACGTGGAAGCGGCACGGCTACTGGTCATGAGTCATTTGCGGTTTGTGATACACATCGCACGCAGTTATTCAGGGTATGGTCTGTCGCAGGCGGATTTGATTCAAGAAGGTAATTTGGGACTCATGAAAGCGGTCAAACGCTTTGACCCTACCAAGGGCGTACGCCTTGTGAGCTTTGCGGTGCATTGGATTAAGGCGGAGATTCATGAATTTGTCATCAAAAATTGGCGGATTGTCAAAGTTGCCACCACCAAAGCACACCGTAAGCTGTTTTTTAATTTGCGTAGCCTTAAAAAATCAAGCAATCAGCTTACCTTAGAAGAAGCCGAAGCCATCGCCAAAGACCTAAACGTCACGGTCAAGCAAGTCCTAGAAATGGAATCACGTTTGACCAGTTATGATGCGTCCTTTGAGCTACAAGACTCTGACGATGAAGATGGGCGTTATGCTCCCCAGCTCTTTTTGGAGGATGGGGTCAATCCTGCCGAGATGGTCGAAGATGCCGATTGGGAAGAGAATACGACCACCGCCCTAAAAGAAGCGATGGACGGCTTGGATGAGCGTTCTCGGGACATCATCACTCAGCGTTGGCTTGCCGACCAAAAATCCACTTTGCATGACTTAGCGGCGGTCTATAACATCTCAGCCGAGCGGGTGCGTCAGATTGAGAAAAACGCCATGGATAAAATCCGTGAAGCAATGACCATTGATAACATGCTCTTTGATTAGAACGAACAGATGAACAAATGATAAACTGGATAAAAGTAGCAGGTGTGAATCTTGCGACAGCGGTGGCACTTGGGGCGTTTGGGGCTCACGGCTTAAAGAAAATCGCCACGCCTTATGAGCTTGATATTTGGCAGACTGCCACACTCTATCTGTTCGTGCATGGCTTGGGGATATTGGCGTTGGGCATGTTGGGGGTGGTATCTGCCTATCGCATTCATAGGGTTGCCATGACCTTGCAAATAGGCATTGCCATTTTTAGTGGTACGCTTTACTTGATGGCACTGGGGATGCCTAGATGGCTTGGAGCGATAACCCCAATGGGCGGAACGCTACTTATCATCGGCTGGCTGATGTTGGTTTTTGTCAAAAAGTCTGATGGCTGATGGGTTGATTAATCATGATAAAAGGGCAAATGGTTTTGCTCTTTTTGTTTTTATCCAAAAATCGCCATGCCCCACAGCACCGCCACCAAAATAAGTGCCAGCGACTGAGCAGATGAGCCAACATCTTTGGCGATTTTGGCAAGGGGGTGATGCTCCATAGATGTGTGGTCAACGGCAGCTTCTAGGGCAGTGTTAAAAAACTCCACAATGAGCGATAAAAATGAGCCAACAATCAACATCATCTTAACCGCCAAAGCAAAATCCAGCCATAATGCCAAGCCCATTAAGGGCAAATGTAACATCATTAACTGAAAAATGGCAGGTTCTTTTAAAGCCACTTTAAAACCGTCTTTGGAATAAGATAGGGTTTTGATGATACGTTTTAAGCCTTTGGTTTGGTTGAATGCGGACATGGGTTTTTCCTGCGTGATAATGGTTGATTATAGCATTTTTTCAATATTGACAAAATCCGAGATTTTGGGATAATGACAAAAACACTTGGATAAATAAGTTATGATTACCCTAGACCTACCCCCAGAAATGCAAGAAACCATCACCATCACCGCCGAAAAACAAGGCGTAAGCGTCAATGACTATATCCTAAACGCCATCAAAGCCACTTTGGAAAATGATATGCCTAAGCATATTGATGATGTCATGGTCTTTGATATGGACGTGATGCAAGAACGGTTAAAAGGCTTTGAAAGTAAGGAGGAAGCTCTAAAAAACGGCATATTGGTGCCAAAGTTTGAGACCATAGAGGAGCTTAGACATTGGACAAGAAATGTTTCGCCTACTTTGGGGAAAAATGCATGAATGTTCTTTTTTCTCATTATTTGAAAGGCGAACTAAACAATCTTGATGAAGCTACAAAGGATGCGATTGATGAATTTATCTTTTGCGTAACCAATCGTGGCATTAAACACTTAAAAGGTCGCAACAAATCGTCCGTCCTACCAAATCCCCGCACCAAAAAAGAACTCAAGCACGCCAAATTTGCCCAAAAATACTGCCTGCACCATTATCATCTTGGCGTGCCATGTTATGTCAAGCAAGCCAATGGCGATTTGACAAGCGAATATATTTTGCATTATTGTCATTATGATGGCGTCATTGTGCTGGTGGATATTAGTACGCACCCACCGTTTGATTTGCCAAGCGTGGACAAATTGACTTACTGACTGCTAATGGCGGTTTTTTTATGTGAAGTTTATGGTTATTTCAAGTATAATAACCCTTTTATGTTGATTAAGAAATCCCTATGAAGAAGCTCTTATCCGAAATCCAAAAACGCCGTACTTTCGCCATCATCAGCCACCCTGACGCAGGTAAAACCACAATGACCGAAAAGCTCCTACTGTGGGGGCAGGTCATTCAAACCGCAGGCGAAGTCAAATCTCGTAAAACCGACAAACACGCTACCTCCGACTGGATGAGTATGGAGCAAGAGCGGGGGATTTCTATTACCACATCGGTAATGCAATTTCCCTATGGCGAGTGTATGGTAAACCTACTAGACACCCCCGGACACGCCGATTTCTCAGAAGACACTTACCGCACTTTGACCGCCGTTGATAGTGCCTTAATGGTGATTGACGGGGCAAAAGGCGTGGAAGAGCGGACGATTAAGCTAATGGAAGTTTGTCGTATGCGAGACACACCCATCATCAGCTTTGTCAATAAACTTGACCGTGAAATCCAAAATCCGCTCGCCCTGCTTGATGAAATTGAAAGCGTGCTAAAAATCACATGCGTGCCGTTTTGCTATCCCATTGGTATGGGGCAAGATTTTGTGGGCGTGTATAGCTTTTTGGATGGCAAAACTTATCTGTACAAAAAAGGCTTTGGTACACAAATCACTGCCATTGAAACGCTTGACGGCTACGACCACGAACACATCAAAAGCCGTTTGGGTGAACTGCTTTGGAATGAGTTTTTGGAAGGTGTGGAACTTGCCGAAATGGCGTTTGGCGATTGGGACGAAAATGAATTTTTGGCAGGCAAACAAACGCCCGTCCTATTTGGTACAGCACTTGGCAACTTTGGCGTGAATATGGTGCTAGACACCTTAACCAAATACGCCCCTGCCCCAAAAGACCACACGGCGGTTGAACGAGTGGTCAAGGCGGACGAGCCAAACTTTACAGGTTTTGTCTTTAAAATCCAAGCCAATATGGACCCCAAACACCGAGACCGTGTCGCCTTTATGCGAATTTGCTCTGGCAAATACGAACGGGGAATGAAAATGAACCACATTCGCATTGGCAAAGAAGTGCGAGTCTCGGACGCGTTGATGTTCCTAGCAGGCGACCGTGAAAGCCTAGAAGAGGCGTATACTGGCGACATTATTGGCTTGCACAATCACGGCACGATTCAGATTGGGGATAGTTTTACCAGTGGCGAAACCTTGAATTTTACAGGCATTCCGCACTTTGCCCCTGAGTTGTTTCGCCGTGTGGTGCTAAAAGACCCACTCAAATCCAAGCAATTACAAAAAGGCTTGCAACAGCTTAGTGAGGAAGGAGCAACCCAAGTCTTTATGCCCCAAATCAATAATGATTTGATTTTGGGAGCGGTGGGCGTGCTACAATTTGAAGTGGTGGCACATCGTTTGCTCGAAGAATATAAGGTGCAATGTAGCTTTGAGCCAATTAGTATCGCTACCGTGCGGTGGGTGCATTGTGATGATAAAGTGGCGTTTGAAAAATTTAAGAAAAAAGCCCACGACCAACTGTCCTTAGACGGCGGTGGTTATCTGACCTACCTTGCCCCAAGCCGTGTCAATTTGCAGTTAATGCAAGAGCGGTATCCAGAAGTTGAGTTTAGGGCGACTCGTGAACACTAAAATATTCATAATTTAAGGAGTGAAAAATGAGTGCGGGTTTAATTGAACATCTAAAACGCAAAACCAACGAAGATGATAATGTTAAAATCTTATTGTCTCAATGGGAGTTTGACCAAAAATTGGTTGGAAAAGCATTGGAAAATATCGCCAGCTATTATCCGCATTTTAGCAGTCACAATGAATCACACTCACACCAAATCTTAGTGAATATTGAACGCCTATTGGGAGACAATATTCACTTACTATCAGCAACAGACACTTGGTTATTATTGGAATCTGCGTATTGGCACGATATTGGTATGCTATTTAATAACCAAGAAGTCTTGGAAGTTATTAATAACAAAGAGTTTAAAGAATATATTGAAAATTTAGCCAATGACAATACTCAAGATTTGCATGATTTTGCTAAAGTTTGGCATTTACAGGGTTGGCAAAATGCTCTCATTATGTATGATAATCCTATCTTGGGCACAGAGAGATATCGTCAATTAATTGCTGAATGGTATCGTCGCAAACATCCTACCCAATCTCAAAAGGTCATATCAGACCCATTTTTATCACTTGGCATTAATTCGCCACGCACAGAACTTTTACCCAAACGCATTTATCGTTATTTGGGTCAAATTTGTTTGGCTCATGGTGCAAGTTTTGAGCAAGTAATGAATGATTTGCCTTATCGACAAACAGGTATGGGAACAGAAAACTGCCATCCTAGATTTATTGCTTGCTTATTGCGATTGGGAGACTTATTTGATATTGACGACAATCGTTTTTGTCCTGTAATGATGAAGCAAGTTGTTAAGACTCCTACTTTAAGTACAGCTCATCAGAACAAACATTTGGCAATTCGAGAATTTCAGTTAGACAATAAAACAGTTAGTATTACAGCAGAATGTAAAGATGAAGATTCTTATATCCAAACTCAAAGTTGGTTTGAGTGGCTAAAAGAAGAAATGCAAAACCAAATGTCACAATGGAAAAACATTGTGCCACATCGCAAGTTTGGTTTATTACCAACCATTCAAAAATTAGATGTAAAAATGGCTTCATCTAAAATTCTTTTGAATAATAAACCGATGAAATTTTCCTTGGATGAAAAAAATGCCATTGAATTATTACAAGGAAGTAATTTGTATGATGGTGAATCCAATATTTATAGAGAGCTTATCCAAAATGCCATAGATGCAACTTATCTAAGAATATGGATAGAACACGGTATCAAAGAGAACTCCATCAAAATTACCGATGATTCACATCCTTTTCACGAGAAATTCCAAGAAATATTACAAAAATATCCAATAGATATTGATTTTAAAAAATTGGAAGACGATTTGGATTCAGATGTTAGCATTTGGCAATTATCGATTACCGATAAAGGTACGGGAATTAGTTTGCAAGATTTGCAATATATGCAAAAAATCGCAGGCTCTAGCCGTAATATTGAAAAGAAAAGACTGATGCAGGATATGCCCATTTGGATGAGACCATCTGGAGCATTTGGCATTGGTTTGCACAGTGCATTTTTATTATTAAAAGATGGTAAACCCGAAAATAATAAAATTATCATAGAAACTACAAGTATCGCTGATAATGCGTCTTATAAAATAGAAATGACTTCGCCACTTTCAGGCAATCAAGGTTATTGTTTTATAGAAAAAATAAGCCAAGATGAACATATGAAAAGAGGATATGGTACGAAGTTGATGTTGAATATTTCAGTTAAAAACAGAAATATTTTTGAATTAATGGAGAAAATTAAATTCTATAAGAATCAAAATACAGAATCTCACAAAATGATAAAGAATCTTAATATGCTATCTGACAATTTAGTAGATGATATCAATATTGAAATAAAAAAAGAGAAAATGATTGAAGTTATCAAAAATTCTCCTTTTTATTTCCAAATAAATCAAAAATTAATGCCCCCTTCTAAAAATTTTAAAATTTGGAACAAGGAGTACAGTCTATATTGTACCATTACAAATTTTGATACAAGCTCATTGGTTGAGATGAAAGGAGAAATCAAAACGCTTGTTAAAGGACAAAATGTTGGCTTGCTTGATTCTTGTGATATAGATAAGCTTTGTTTATTTGGTATTCAAATTGATTTTTATGGATTGGAATCAAAAGAGGTGTTGAGCTTTAATAGAAACTCTTGGACTAAGAATTTTATGAATTATATTGAAAATGGTAATTTCATAAAGAGTTTGATGTTAAATTTGGTCAATACTAAAATAAATGAAGCCAAAAAAATATTAATAGCATAGTAAACAAAAATAATGATAAATTAAATATTGATGATTATATTAATGTGATTTCTGTATATTATTTTGGAGAAAACAAAACCAGCAACCAACAATGGAAAAATCTAAAATTTTTCCCAAAATCATCAAAGTTTGGAGTTGATATTGAGAATAAAAACAATTTTTCTAGTCTTATTAATTTAAATGAATTTTGTATCATAGAACATGAGCCATTTCAAGAAATTCAAGAAATTTCAAACAATGAAGTTTCTGTATCTAACGATTCTTATTATGGAAGCTTAATAGAACAATCAAATTTTTTTAAATACTTTATTTTTGAATGGCATAAATTAGGTGGTTTAATTATTAAAATGAGAAAAGAATATGATATTTATGATGATTCTGAAGAAGAATATACCAGTGATTATTTTAGCGTGTATCACTTCAAAAAGCACTCTGGCTCAGAAAATTTCTTAATTTGTTATTTTTTAAATCAATATCTAGAATCCAGTGAGTTGCTTTGGGTTATGACTCTTGATGATTTGGAGAAATGCGGATTGATTGGGTATGATGAGCTATTTGTGTATACAAATATTCATAAAAATCTTATTTCAAAAAATGATTTTGATAAAAATCCTTTTATTATTATGCCATTTAAACAAGTTACGATTGATTGGAAAAACAAAAAACTACAAATGCTAGATGCAGGCACCATATTCAATGCAACTTCTTGCGAATTAAACAAAAAAGAAGATTATGTAAAAAATTTATACACAAAGTTAAGCCAAGAAATTATTAACAAAATTTCTAATATTCCTAAGTTAAAAGATATGATAGAGATTGAGCAAGACGCAACCTAGAAAATGGCAAAAACTCCATAATGTTTTTCAAGATTGATTTAGGGTTCATGGTTATAGTTGGTGAGTTATGGCAACAAAATATGGATTGAATGCAGAATTGTATTTTTGGAGAGAAGAATATTATGGCGATTTTTCGGAGATTGAGTTAAAGGCAATCAAAGAACAAGCTAATCTTGTTTATAATAAATTAATCACAGCTCAAATCATATTATTAAATCCGCCAAGTTATGACGATGATAAAGAATTTTATCAAGAGTTAAAAGGCAACAGCCAATCATAACATCAGCAATTACCATCAAAAGACCAACAACAATGAAATCTATGCTCATCTGCCCCATCTGCCATACTGCCTTAAATTTACAAGGCAAAACTTACACTTGCCAAAACCGCCACAGCTATGACATTAGCAAGGACGGCTATGTCAATTTGCATGTCGTTCAACACAAAAACAGCCACACCGCAGGCGATACGCCAGAATCGGTGCAGGCTCGCAGACGCTTTTTGGCGGGCGGATTTTATGAGCCACTTCGCACCAAAATCAGCCAAGTGATTGCCGACCTATCGCCTAAAACGATACTAGACATCGGCTGTGGCGAAGGCTATTATACGAGTGAGCTTGCCAAAACCGCCCCTGTCATTGGGCTAGACATCGCCAAAACCGCCATCATCACCGCGTCAAAAACTTATAAAAATCAAGCTGTTGGTAAAAACACCACTTGGGTGGTGGGCACAGGTTCGGTGCTACCTGTGGCGGATGGCAGTGTGGACATTTGCACGAGCTTTTTTAGCCCTTTACCAAAGTCTGAGATGGTCAGAGTGCTGACGGCAGGCGGTCATTTGCTGGTTGCCACGCCCGCCCCACGCCATTTGTACGCAATGCGTGAGCAGTTGTTTGAGCGGGTTAATTTGCACAATCCTGCCAAATTTATCACTGAACTGTCGCCAGAATTTACGCTGATTGATGAGTGGCAGATTGACGCACCGCTGTGCTTGGATAGCCAAAATTTGTCCGATTTGATAGATATGACGCCCTATACTTATAAAGCCAAATTGGATAAAAAAACCGCCCTAAAAACCCAAAATAACTTTGAAGCTACAGCGTCATTTTGTTTGTATCTTTTTAAAAGGACACAGGGGTGATGGTTAATGCTCCCCCTTTGGTGGAGCAGGGGCAAACCACCCGACAAGAAGTAAGCCAAGCCCCACGCCAATAAACGACACAATACGAGCCACGCCCCCACTATTACCCAAATCAATCAAAAACAATTTGCCAACCACCACGCCAATCAGGCTGACACCCACCACCCACAGCGAGCGAGCCTCCCGTTTTGTGCCCGTCATCATCAGCCCAATGCCCATCACCGCCCACAGTAGGGACAGACTGGTTTGAATGCCAAAATCGCCAAAGAACGCCCCAAAGTCCCACGCCACACCGCCATAAAAATGCCAAGTCCGCACCACCACCGCACTGACACACAGCCAGACAAGCACCGCCCCCGCCTTAATCAAGAGCGAACGATAAAGGCTCATTGCTTGGGTGTTTAACGCCTTGACAAACAACACAGCCAAGCCCAATTGCACCATATCCACCGCATTGATGACGGGCAATCTGCTACCAATCGCCACAGGCTGTGAGACCGCCACATCAACCAGCCAAAGGCTTGCCACGCTAAGGCATAGTAGCACGCCCCACTTTTGATAGGCGTTGGCAAACCGCCCAAAATACGGCACAAACAAAACCGCCCCAAGCAAAATCAAACTTGCCACACCCCATAGGTGAGCAAGGCTTTCAAGCGGACTTTGGGCGAGCATTAGACTTGCCACGCCAAGCACAAGGGCAAGGTTGGCAAAATGCACACGGTTTGCCCATAGGGGGCGTAGTGTTTGACTGGCAATGATGATCGCTCCCAAACCGACACTTGCTATGCCAAGAACGGCAAGGGCGAGCGTGGTCGGACTCTCCAAAACGGTATTGATAAGGGTTAATGCCATTAATAGCATAAAACTTAGACTGATTAAGGCAAGGGCGTGCCAATGGCGGTTAGTGATGACTTTGGCGACTTTGACAAATACCGCCAACACCGCAAAACTCGCCCACAGCGACCAACCAAAGTGTAAGTTGTTGTTAATAATACGATTTTCCAAAAGCGAGCCAAAGCCTGTCATTAAGCCTGCCAGTCCAAACAAAATCGTCAAAACGCCCGACCACAACAGCAGGGGCGACCGCTTAGTTTCTTGGTGGGGATTAAGGTGCAACGCCCCTGCCAAAATAAGCATAGCCAGTCCCGAACTTAGGGTAACAATGCCAATATTATTAAGTAAATCAATGGCATAAATCAAAGTCCACGCACAGGCAACAGGGGCAACCACCGCCACCACTTTATTGCAAGTCCGATACGCCCACACGCCAAGCAGGATAAGTCCGACAATCAGCACCCAAGTTGTCGCTAACTCACCAAACCACAAACTTGGCAAAATTAAGACGTGCGTTAGGGTCAGTCCCAAGCCGATGTTTTGGACGCTCGTTTCCCAACGAGCCGATTTGTCCGCCCCTTGCCAATTGTTCCACAGCCCATAGACCAAAAACCCTGCCAGCACCTGCCACAGCGTGCCGTAATCGCTACCTAAGCCATTGCCTGCCAAAATGTGTTCGCCATATGAGTCGTGATATTCGCCAAACCACAAAATCGCACTTAACACAAACAACAACAAGGCAAAACAGCGAACCTGCACCGCCTGTTGCCTTAGTCCAAAGGCATAGACCAATGCCCCTTGCAACGCCCACAGCCCAATCGCCAGCCTACCATCAAAGCCAAGCCCAATGCCAAGTGCCACAAACAAGCCTGTCAAGAGCCATAAGGCATAGGCAAGGGTTGGCTCATTGTCCTTGTTGGTTTTTGTCAATAGAGCAAAAACCACATACAGCCCTGCCAAGCCAAAAGCCATTAACATTGTCGCTTTATCGCCCACAAGCGTAACAGCGTTGTACAAAAACAAAAACCCTGCCAAGGCACTGCCAAACAGCACCCCAGCGTCCACCTTGCCTGCTTGCAAGCCTGACTTAATATAATGCTCAAAAATCACGGCAAGCGGTGCGTCATTGGCAAGGGACGGCAACTGTTCATTGGTGCAAGTGCGACTGTACGCACACACCATATAGCCATACAACGCCAAATGATAAACGCCAAACGCGGTACTGGCAAGCCACGCCCCAAGCCGTTCGCCGTCATCAAGTCCACCTTGCCACAAAAAGGCAATGAAAAAAGTCCCTGTCACGCTAATGGCATTTAGGCTACGCCACGCCCGCCAGTTGGCGATGACGGTGATGCCTGTGTTAAGTGTCGCCAAATAAGCAAACAACGCCAGATAATTATTACTGCCTGTGGCGGTCAAAAGGGGCGTTGCCAAGCCACCAAGCAGGGCGATTTGTGCCAAGATTTTGGCGTCTTGGCGGACGGCAAGGGCGATTTTGGCAACGACCGCCAGCACCATTAACACAAAGGCGGTGGTGGGTGAGAGCAGGTGAGCCAGTTTGAGCGATGCCAAAGTGGTCAAATACATCACCGCAAGCCCAAAGCCTTGTAAAATCAAGCCATAGTCTCGGCGTTTTTGGGTTAGGCGTAATCCCACGCCTGTGGCAATAAGCCCCGACACGCCCACCGCCAAATACCGTAGCCAAAGCGGTGTTTCAATATAATGGCTTGCCAATTTTAATAAAAACGCCAAGCCCAAAAACAGCACCACAATGCCCACTTTTAAAATCGGATTGCCTTTGCCAAACCACGCCAAAACAGGCTGTATGACGGACATTGGTTCGGGGCGTTTGGTTGGTTTGATTTTTTTCTTAAAGTGGGGGCGTGCCTTGCCTTTTGGATTTGTCGGTAGGCTTGGTGTGGTGATTGGCTCGGTCTGTCCGAGTGGTTGTGTGTTGATTGGCTCGGTTGGTTGATTGGTTTGCTCGGTTGTGTGGCTTGGAATTTCGGTATGATTGTCCGTTGTGGGGCTAAAAGGTGTGGCAGTCCATTCGGGCAATGGCTCGGATAAAGATTGGGGCGGTTGGTGCGAGACGGTTGGCGAAATATTTGCCAAAGGGTCTGAGGTTGGGAATGTGTTTGGCGTGCTTGGGGCAGGCGTGTGAGCAATCGTATGGTTAAGGCTTGCTTTGTGCCTAAGGTCATTGGCGTGTTTTTGTCTGTCCAATTCTTTGTACAAACGGTTGATTTCATTTTGCAATTCATCAAGCCGTTCGCCAAGCGTATCAATCTGACTTTTATGCCCGAGCACCATTATAAATAGAACAATAATTACAATCGTTGCAAACACCGCCATCGCACACCCCAAAAAAATGTTTGATATAGCATAACATAAATTTTGGACATAGGGAATTAAGAATGTTTATTGATTGTCTTTATTTTTAGCCCATTTTTAAAGCATAAAAAAGACAACCCTGCAGGATTGTCTTTTTTGTCCGCCCTTATGACTTGCCAAACGGATTGGGTTTGGGGGTGTTGGGGTTGGACGGTGGTAGGATTGGGTGTTGGAACTTGGGCTGTTCGCCTGTCAAAGTCTTTAAGAACGCCACAACATCGGCAATTTCTTCATCGGTAAAGTCTTTGTTCAGCTGAATTTTACCCATAATTTTAACCGCTTCTTCTAGGGAATTGACTTGCCCATCGTGGAAGTAGGGGTAGGTTAGCTCAATGTTACGCAGGGTTGGTACTTTAAATTTAAGTTTGTCTTCTGGGTTGCCTGTGACCGCAAAACGACCTTCGGCTAGGTTTTTGGTGGTGTATTGCTCAAATACGCCAAATTTTTGGAATGAGCCACCACCCAACAGTTCGCCATTATGACACGCCACACAGCCTGAGGTTTTAAAGGTTTGGTAGCCACGCAGTTCTTGCTCGGTAATGGCATTGTCATCGCCAGCGAGCCACTTATCAAAACGGCTGTTTGGTGTAACAAGCGTGTCTTCAAAACTTGCCAAAGCCTTGGTCACTTGCTCAATGGTAATGGCATCGGTGTAGTCGCTAAATGCGGATTTGAACTCATCTTGATAAGCAGGAATGCTGTTTAATACTTCCACAACATGTTCGTGGGTGGATGCCATTTCAAGTGGGTTTTCGATTGGGCCACCCGCTTGTTCTTGTAAGTTTTTGGCTCGTCCGTCCCAAAACTGAGCGATGGCAAGACCGCTGTTTAACACGGTGGGTGAGTTAATCGGACCTTCCGCCCATTTGTGTCCGATGGAGGTTGTCATATTGTCCGTACCGCCCATTGCTAGGTTGTGGCAAGAGTTGCACGACAGACCGCCCGATTTGGAAAGGCGGGTGTCAAACCACAATTTTTGACCAAGGGCGACAACGGCAGGGTTGTCAATTTGGGGAATGGCGATGGGTTTGATGGGTTCATCAGGGCGAGTGCTGACCAGACTTGTCATGCTGGCAAGGTGATGGGCTGTGGTTGCTCCGTGTAGCCCTTGTGCTGTGGTAGGCGTGCTGGCAGTGTTAGACCCTACCTTATCTGTGGCGACAAGTTCGCTTTGGCTTGGGATTCGGGCGTATTCGGTCAGCATAAACAGACCGATAAACACAACCGCCAACACGACCAATAGGCACGAGACGGTAATCATTGACAAACCTAATTTTTTCATGGCTATCCCCTAAGGATTGGCTGGGGCGTGTTGAGCCTTTATAGCACTATTTACAATTTAGAAGTAAATTAATTGTTTTTGCATGAAAAATAGCTAAATCTTGTTTTTCATCGTCAAAAACTTGTCTGATAGAACAACTATCAGCCTACGTTTTTTCCTTGAAAAACGGGCGATTTCCCCTATTTTTCATTGCAAATATAAAAGCTCAATACGCCTAAATACACATTTTATTTATGGATTTAATATTAAAATGCTTTGCTAAATTTGTATATTGCAAAAAATTGATTATTTAAATAAAATTAATTTATAACCAAGTATTATAGTAAGAATTCAGCAAAAGTTTTGTGGATTTGAAACATAATAAACACAAATAACAAAGCAGGTCTTGATGTTGGTCAATAATAATGCACTCATTCCTAAAATTTATAAAAATAAATCATTTGCCAAACTTTGCTAATATTTTTATTTTTGTAGATGGGCTTTTATTTATTTTTGACAATATATGAGGTGTTAGCATAAGGATAGCCACCGTCACTAAAGCACACGGAAATGTTGTGTGCGTTGGAATTGTCCGCCTGTATCACAACCCATTGTTGAAATACAGACAGGGTTTCTGCAATCGCCTACAAGAATTCCAAGCGTTTTAACGATTAGGAATTTAAAACCTGCTTGGTGTTTTGCCATGGAAAGTGTGCAGAGTTGGAACTGGAGTGGGATTGTAGTTGGGGCGGATTTTTTTATAAACAAAAATAAATGACAAGTACATGACGGTTTATTATGATTTTCTTACTCATTTTTTCTTTAGACTCAACAATTTTATGCTGATATTTGTTGAAATTGTGTTATAATAAAAAGTATATATGCCTAGAATTTGCAATAAATGAGCAATACTTGTGCCACCGGTTGCATTTAAAGTGTTTGTGAAAGCACCTTATTAAAGGGTTTGGCTTGATTTGTTTAAGTCATTGCTGGGTTATTTAGAAGTAAAAGCAGGTTTTGGCAGAATTTAGGGTGATGTTCATGTACCATCATGTAACCCACCAATCATTTTCCATAAGGAGTGTTTTATATGCCCCAAAATACCACACCAGCCACAGGGCGTTATCAGGGTTTGATTCTCTCGATGTCGCTTTTTATGGCATTGATTTTTGTCTTACTTGCATTTACCTTTTATGCATCAAACGTGCTAGAGCGCAACTCTAACTTGGCGAACGCCACACACTGGGTTGCCAACGACACGCAATCACTCATTAAAGACATTTTTGACATGCAATTAAGCTATGGTGAGGACATCACGTCCCCCCACATGAAAACGGTATTGACTCGTCTAGATGCCACCAGTAAATCTATTGATGCAACTTTGACTGCCATTGAAAATGCTGGTATCTACCATGACTTGCATGGTGATGTTCATCAGCTGCCAAAGGTGACAAATGAAAGTACAATCGCCCAGTTAAAGGTGGCACGAGAACAATGGAATGCTCTAAAACCTAGGGTAGATGCGTATCTGGCGGTGGCGAGCGATATTACTGCAGATTCTATTACGCCACTGCGTTTGGTAGGTGAGCAAGCCAAAATTTCATCTTTGGCGATGAATGACGCTTTGCATGATCTAACTTCTGACGTAACGAACATTGCCGAAACTCAGGCTCGCAATATTCGTATTATTCAGCTCGTTGGGGTGGGTGCGATTTTGGCGTATTTTGCCGTGTTTATTCTCATCGTGCTAAGACGTCTGCGTGAGTCGGATGCTAAGACCGAAGCGGCACGTCAAGAAACCGCGGAGATTATGCAGACAGTGAATACTGGTCTGTTCCTGCTTGACAGAGACCTAAATATCGGTCAGCAACACTCAAAAGCACTGATAGATATTATTGGTACTGAGCGTTTGGGTGGTGAGAACTTAAATACCGTACTACGTAACCGCATTTCCGAAAAAGACCTTGACACCACACAAAAATTTATTGATCAGTTGTATAATCCTCGTGTTAAAGAAAAACTGGTGGACAGCTTAAACCCTTTAAATAAGGTAATGATTCAGCGTGAGAGTGAAGATGGTACCAGTGAGAATCGCTATCTTGACTTTAAATTCTCTCGGGTGTATGAAGGCAAAGACATTGCTCGTATCTTGGTGAACGTCAATGACATTTCAGATGCGGTACGTCTAGAGCAACGTCTAGAACAAGAACGTGTCCAAAATGACATGCAGATTGAGATGCTTACCACCATCTTGAACGTAAGCCCTAGTGTGATTAGTGAGTTCATTGACAATACGCACAAGCATATTGAGAAAATGAATAACACCTTGAAAAACCCTGGTAGCTCACAATTTGAACTGCAAAACAAAACTAAGTCACTGTATCGTGAAATGCACAGCTTAAAAGGTGAAGCATCGGCACTTAAACTACATAGCTTTACCAAGATTGCCTCTGAGGCGGAAAATAAGCTACATGCACTACAGAATCAAGCAACGCTATCGGGTAATGATTTCTTACCATTGACTGTGCATTTGGATGAACTGCTTAGCTTGTCTAACACCATTACAGGTCTTGGTGAGCGTATTAATGCCGCTGCCCGCAACATGATGGGGCATGCTCAACCAGAAATGCCAAAGACTCAAGAGGACTACCTAAGAACTGAAACGGCTCAGATTAGCAAGCCTGCCATGGTAGACGCCAAAGAAGAGCTGGGCAATTATTTAGAGCAGTTTGCCCAAGACATTGCCGAACGTCAAGGTAAACTTGTACAACTAGACACTCAAGGGTTGGAGGGTCAACAGATTCCTGCACGCCTAAAAACCGTCACCAAAGAGTTGTGTGTTCAGCTACTTCGTAATGCCATTGTTCATGGTATTGGCTCGCCCACCGCTCGTGTCCAAAATGGCAAAAACGAGATGGGTACCGTAAAAGTAATGGTGCAGTCTTACGCAGGAGATAATAAGAGCGACTTTATTTTTAGTATGGAAGATGACGGCAGGGGCATTGACTATGAAGCGATTCGTCAGCGTATTATTGCCAAAGGCACTTATACTGAAGATGAGGTGTATGCCTTTGAAAAGAGTCGCTTATTGAACACCTTGTTCTCATCAGGATTTAGCACCAAAGATCATGCTGATGAAGATGCTGGACGTGGTGTGGGTCTAGATATTGTTAAAGACCGTGTTAGAGAATTTGGTGGTAAGATTAATGTACAAAGTGAAGAGGGTCAATTCTGTCGCTTTGTGATTAAATTGCCAATGTAATATGGTAAGCCCCGTAGGTAAATGCTTGCGGGGTTCCGGTGGAGTTTATTTATGTATAAATTAATGGTTGTAGACGATTCAAATATCATTCGAAATCGTATTCAACGTGCTTATAATAACGAAAAATTCATGTTGGTTGCTACAGCATCTAACGGCTCTGATGCAGTGGAGAAATTTAAATTGCATCAACCTAACGTGGTAACCATGGATTTAACCATGCCACACATGGATGGATTGGAATGCATTGAAAAGCTAGTATCGCTAGATGAGGATGTTCGTATTCTCGTGGTCTCAGCTTTGTCAGATAAAGCTACGGGTATTCAGGCGTTATCATTAGGTGCCAGTGGTTTTCTATGCAAACCCTTTTCTGACGAAGAGTTGGTTTTGGCACTTGATGAGCTGATGCATGATTAGTCTCTATTCAATAAGTGATGATGTGTCATTTATTGATAATTTGTCAGTTTTAAAGAAATTTTAAGGGTAATCCTATTGCTTTATTTGAAAATTCATTTTAAGATAGGGCATAGTAAACAAAAAGAGAATTAGCATGAAAGCAGAAAAATTAAACGTATTTATCAGCTCGGTTATGGCATTTTTTGACCAAGTTGGCGAGAAACTTACAGAGGTGGACACGCCTTATCTAAACAGCAATGCCACACCGCTAGCTTATGATTATAGCGGTATTATTACCATCACAGGTCCTTTGACGGGCTGTGTATATGTAAGTGCTGAAACGCCATTACTGCGCGACCTGCTCATCACACTGGGTGAGCCTGAGAATTCATTGGCGCTATTAAAAGACCTTATTGGTGAAGTGGCAAATACGGTATCGGGTAATGCACGCACAGAGTTTGGTTCGGATTTTATCATCTCGCCACCTAAGATTGTGGATGGGGCTCCCAGTGTCAGCTTCTTGCCCAAAGATAAGCGCACTTATGTCATTCCTTTTCATTGGCGTGAGCATGATGGTGTGATTGGTATTTGTGTTGGTTATACCAACTAATAACGTTGATAAAATTGCCCATGCCAGTCATGGGTGATTTTTTATTTGCTTTGATGGCATAAAAGTGTTATAATAAGTGGCTTTTTTAAGCATTTTATTTAACGAACCCTAATGACACACACGAATTAAAGTCCGGATTATCTATGTAGGACTTGCTTTTGGCTTATCGGGGTGTTTGTCTTATTTAAGAGTCTTGATGGACTTTAATAAGATGAATTCGGTAAGACTCATTCGTGGAGGCATAACCCAAATTTTAAGGACACATCATGTCAAATCCTACTCAAATCGCCATGCGTGACTTGCTAGAAGCCGGTGCTCACTTCGGTCACCAAACTCGCTACTGGAACCCTAAGATGAATCAATACATCTTTGGTGCACGTAACGGCATTCATATCATTAACCTTGAACACACTGTTAAGCAGTTCAATGAAGCCTTAACTTTTGCTAACGGGCAAGCTGCTAACCGCAACAAAATCCTATTTGTTGGCACCAAGCGTGCGGCAGGTCAAGCCATCCGCGAGCAAGCACAACGTGCTGGCATGCCATACATCGACCATCGTTGGTTGGGCGGTACTTTGACCAACTGGAAAACCATTCGCCAATCCATCACTCGTCTAAAAGAGCTGGAAAAGCAAGCCGAAGACGGCACTTTTGCCAAGCTAACCAAACGTGAAGCCTTAGAGCGTACCCGTGACATGGAAAAACTAGAGCGTGCTTTGGGTGGTATCAAAGACATGAATGGTCTGCCTGATGCGATTTTTGTGATTGACGTTGACCACGAAGCCATCGCCATCAAAGAAGCCAAAAATCTAGGCATTCCTGTGATTGGTGTGGTTGATACCAACTCAAACCCTGATAACGTAGATTATGTCATCGCAGCCAATGACGATGCCATCCGTGCTGTAACTCTATATGCCACTGCCATGGCTGATGCCATCATCGCAGGCAAAGAGTATGCTAAAACTCAAGGCAAAGGTGGCGAGCAAGCTCAAGAAGCAAACGCCGAACAAGCTGAATAATCCTTAGGGTTATGATAAAAGGCGTGAATGTCTGCATAAACGTTCATGCCTTTTTTGATAAATTTGTCATCAAGCATTCATGATGGTATGATATGCTATATTTAAAATAAGTTTAAAAGGTAACTACCATGTCTCAAGTATCTGCAAAAACCGTAAAAGAACTCCGTGACCGTACTGGTCTTGGCATGATGGAATGCAAAAAAGCCCTAGAAGAAGCAAATGGCGACATCGAGCTTGCCATTGACAACCTGCGTAAATCAGGTCAAGCCAAAGCCGCCAAAAAAGCAGGTAACATCGCCGCTGATGGTGCCATCATCATCGCCCAAACGGCTGGCAAAGCACTCCTACTAGAAGTAAACTGCCAAACTGACTTCGTCGCCAAAGATGAAAACTTCACCGCATTTGCCAACAAAGTGGCTGAGCTTGCCCTAGCAAACAACATCACAGACGTGACTGCTATCTCTGCACTGTCTTATGAAGATGGTGTAAGCGTAGAAGAAGCTCGTGTTGCCCTAGTACAAAAAATCGGTGAGAACGTACAAGTTCGCCGTGCCGAAATCATCGAAGGTGCTAACCTAGCTGCTTACCGTCACGGTCTGCGTATCGGTGTTGTGGTATCTTATGAAGGTGGTTCAGAAGAGCTTGGTAAAGTCGTTGCCATGCAAGTTGCTGCCTTCAACCCACTGGCGGTAAACGAAGAGAGCGTGCCTGCTGACATCCTAGCTCGTGAAAAAGACATCATCGAAGCCAAAGCCAAAGAGTCAGGCAAGCCAGAAGCGGTTGTCGAGAAGATGATTACTGGTGGTGTTCAAAAGTACCTAAACGAAGTGACTTTGGTAAATCAGCCTTATGTCATCGACAACGACAAAAAAGTTGGCGATGTCCTAAAAGCCGAAAACGCCACTGTTATCAGCTTCAAACGCCTAGAAGTTGGTGAAGGCATTGAGAAAAAGCAAGAAGACTTCGCTGCCGAAGTTGCTGCCGCCCAAGCTGCCGCCCAAGGTTAATATGCCACTACCTAAAAACCCAATCTTGTGATTGGGTTTTTTATTGTCTGCACTAACGGTTGGTATATGTCTTCGGGTGAACGGTTTTCCGTTATGGTTCGACAAGCTCACCACGAACGAAAAACCTAATGTGGTGTATTTTGAGCTTAATTAATTATATGTCATGATATATCCAAACAACTCCAAAAGTGCTACAAGCTTGTTTTTGGGCTAAGGTGTACAATGCGTGCTATCAAAAGCCTAAGTCCAAAATGGTGCATTGCCCGCATTATAATTTGTGTTAATTTTTAGGTTCCGTTGGTATGTGAGCTTGAAATTTGTGTAAAGATACTTGTTGTTTTTGCGTAATTGTTATGTAATAATATACTTTTTTTGAGGTAATTATGCATTTACGTACATTAAATTTGACGATGTTGGCGATATTGGCTCAGGTGGCAATGGCAGAAGAGTTGCCCAACGTTCAATTGCCGGCAATGACCATCTATCTTGATGAAAAAGCACCAAACGCCACCTATATTTATAATAAATTATCAGATAATAAAACACTTGGCGATGCAGTTAAAGGCATCTCAGGCGTGCAGAGTAGTAGTTTTGGTCCGCATGCAGGTTCGCCCGTGGTGCGTAGCTTATCTGGCAATCGAGTTAATATCACAGAAAATGGCATGGCGGTCAATGGACTAAATGCCATGAGTGCAGGGACAAATATCGCTTTTGACCCAGTATTTCATCGTTTGGTCGGTGTGCAAAAGTTTAATAATGTCGTAAAAGAAGGTGGTCATGCCATTGGTGGTAGCGTAGAGATTGATGGCGGTCTTGTGCCAAAGTATCTTAATGATGAGCCTGTGGGGCTTGAAGTGCATTTGCAAAAAGGTTTTAATGACATTGACTCGCATGGCATCAAGGCGAATTTTAACAACCAAAAAAACATCAGTGTCAATGTCTTGTATTCTACTCAGCAGTTAGATGGCTACGACATTGTGGGGGCAAGTAAGGCGGGTGTGTGTGATAGTCAATTAATTTCACGTAACCAATACGGGCTTGGCTATGACATGAATTTGGTGAATTCATGTCAACGCCAGCCTGTCATCAAAAGCGAATTTAACATCGCTTCCAAAAAATACTATATGCCCGATTATTATGACATGACAACGGGCAAGATTCATGATAAATACAGCGATTGGGGACTTGAATTGACAGATGTGTTCACCAATACGCCAAATCCTAGGTATAAAGACAATCCCTATTATGTCGCAGGTACCCCCGACAAGATAGAGAAAGTGGATAAAATTTTGGACATTACCGAAAATTATCATAAGAAGCTAGGCAACAGCGATCTTGAAAATCATCGCTTGGGCGTGGCAGGTAGTTATTTTTGGCAAGGACATGGCAAAAGCAATTACATCGCTTTATCTGCTGATACAAAGCACAGTCGCTATGGACTGCCGGGTTTTTCCATGTCAAATCTAGGAGCAGGGCTTGATTATAAAAGCGGTCAGCCCGTGCGTATTGATGGCACGCAAAATAAACTGGCCGTCGAAGCACAGACACATCATGCTTCGCCTTGGCTAAATCGCATGACCGTTCGTGCTGGCTGGGTTGATGAGCAGAGTAAAGAGAATGTGGGGGAGCAGTTGGCTAATGACTACCGTTTTCGCACCAGTCAATTTGCCACATCGGCTTATCATCAGCCCCAATCATTTATGTCGGGTGTGGTAGGGGTAAACGGCTCTAAAAGACAGGTTCAAGGAGCGGGCGAATCGGTGTATCTGCCTAATGTGAATACAACAACTTATGGGATGTTTTTACAAGAAACGCTATCATTTAAGCCTGTGGATTTGACATTGGGTTACCGCCATGAACGTGTTGAACACGATATTGTGGGTGACTTTGCCACACATCGTAACGCCAAGAATACAAAGCTAGAAGGCAGAAAATATGGGCTAGATAGCTATGATATCCAAGCATCTTTTCGTCCGTTTGACCAAGTGGGCATTAAGGCTCGCTATGCCGATAGCCAAAGAGCACCTGACATTAATGAGCTTTATGCATCCAATTTACATTATAGCATCATGGCACACGAAGAAGGCAATCAAAACCTAAAACCAGAGCGGGTAAAAAGCAAAGAATTGTCTGTATCATTTGATGGTTCGGATTTTGATGTAAATGCATCAGTGTATGCAAGTAAGTTCACCGACTACATTCATATGGCGTCAAGTGGGGCGATTACAGGTGGAGCGAGGATGCCATTAAAATACTGGCAACAAAATGACGTTCAGGTAACGGGTTTTGAGGTAGATGTGAGTCGGGATTTTGATTTGGGGCGTTATGGCAGTATGACGATATCGTCATTTGCTGATTTGGTTAAAAACAAACATCTAAATGCTGGTGAAGTGGCTTTACATAACGACGGTATCTATATGCCAAATATGCCAACCAATCGCTACGGACTTGGGGTGAAGTGGCAGTATCAGGATTGGCAAGTGGGTATTGATGGTGTGTATTATGATGAGCCGCGTTATCAAAACGCCAAAAGCGAGACAGCACTACCTGCCTACACACTTATCAGTGCAGATGTGAAAAAAGACGTGTATTGGTTGGGCAGTCCGATGACGTTGCGTTTTGGTGGTACAAATTTGCTTAATGAGGATGCTCGCCCGCATAACTCACCCTTGCGTTATATCGCCCCGCTACCTGCCAGAGCTTTTACCGTTGGTGTCACAGCACGATTTTAATGACAAAAACGCACTATCTCGGTGCGTTTTTTATTGTAAAAAATTTGGGAAATTTGTCAAAACAGAGTACAATAGAGATTATTTTATCATTTATTTTATCGGAGATTTTTATGTTTAACAAAAATGAATTTATTGGGCTACTGCTTGATTATGGCGTTTTAAAATTTGGCGAATTTACCCTAAAATCAGGACGTGTCAGTCCCTATTTTTTTAATGCAGGACTACTGTCTGGCGGCAAGGCGTTGGATATGCTCTCAAACGGTTATGCTGATATTTTGGCAGGACAGTTGGGTGACAACCCCACGATTTTTGGGGCGGCGTATAAGGGCATTCCGTTTGTGGCGACCACCGCTCAGACTCTATGGCGTTCGCATGGCATTGACACCGCTTGGGGCTATAACCGCAAAGAAGCCAAAACGCATGGCGAGGGGGGCAACCTTGTTGGAGCGGATTTGTCAGGCAAATCGGTGTGGGTGATTGACGATGTCATGACCGCAGGGACGGCTGTGCGTGAAGTGGTGGAGATTTTAAGGAATGCAGGGGCGAGCCTAGCTGGGATTGTCATCGCCCTTGACCGCAAAGAGCGTGGGCAGGACGAGCGTTCGGCAGTAGAGCAAATCAAAGATGATTTTAGCGTGCCTGTGTTTGCCTTGGTGGACATTGATGACATTATTGCCTTTTTGCAAGACAAAGGCGAGACCGAGCATTTGGCAAAAATGCAAGCCTACCGTGAGCAATATGGCGTATAGGGGGTGTTATGGCGGTGGTTGAAAGAACGTTTGTGATTGATGAAGAGCTTGCCGTGGCGTTGGATAAGATATGTGGGCTTGACAAGCAGTCGGAGTATGTCAATCGGCTGTTTGCGTCATTGATTGAGCAAAAAAACCGTGAAGCCATTGAAAATATCATTTGGCATTTTGACGACAGCACGCCCAAACAAGGCGAAAAAACAGGCACGGAGCTTTTAAGACAACTGCGAGACACACATTATCATGTATGACGTATTGCCAAAAGTGGTTGTGGATGCCAATATTTTTATCAAAATTTTTGCGCCCGAGCCAGACAGTCAAACCGCCCGTGAATTTTTGTCATTTTGCAATCAAAATGACATAGCATTTATCGCCCCCACGCTTTTTGAATACGAAGTGATTGGCGTGTGCGTGCAAAAAGGCGTGGATTTGGACAAGCTGTTATCTAGCCTAAATGTCTATTATAAAGCCAGTCTTAGTCTGTATAAACCAACGCTTGACGACTGGCAACTGGCGACCAAAATCTGCCAAGACGGCAATGCCAAAAGTGGCTATCCGTCCATGTATGACAGCATTTATCAGGCAATGGCAATCAACCGAAACATCACGTTTGTCAGTGCCGACACTCGCCATATCGCCAAAGCCAAAAAGCATGGCAATGTCTGTGCGTTGGCAGATTGGCGTGGTATTTTTAAAAATTTTTAACTGGAAAATCTGATGAAAAAACTCAACTTTCTTATCGTCATGGACGATATTGCCACCATTAACTACAAAAAAGACACCTCCCTTGCCATGATGTGGGCGATAGCCGAGCGTGGGCATGGCTTGGCGTATTGTGGCATTCATGATTTGTGGCTTGATAAGGGCGAGCTGTGCGTGGATAAACAGGACGTGGAAGTCTTTAAAAATCCTGATAATTTTTATAAATTGGGCGAAAAATCAACCGTCAAAGCCACAGAATTTGACGTGATTTTGATGCGTAAAGACCCGCCTTTTGACATGAATTTTTTGTACGCCTTGCACCTATTAGAATACGCCAAACGGGCAGGCGTGCTGGTGGCAAACGACCCAAACTCGGTGCGTGCGTGTAACGAAAAGCTCTTTGCCACGCAGTTTAGCGAGCTGATGAGTCCGACCATTGTTACCGCCAAACAGTCGCACATTCGCTCGTTTATTGACGAACATCAAGACGTGATTGTCAAGCCGCTTGACGGCATGGGTGGTATGGGGATTTTTTGTTTGACGGCAGATAGCCCCAATATCGGCTCAACTTTGGAGATGCTGACCCAATTAGGAACTCTGCCTATCATGGCTCAAAAATACCTGCCCGAGATTAAAGACGGTGATAAGCGAGTGCTGATTGTTGGTGGTAAGGTTGTGTCGTTTTGTTTGGCTCGTATCCCGCAAGGGGGCGAGACTCGGGGCAATCTGGCGGCGGGCGGACGTGGCGTTGCCATGCCACTCACGGACGCTGAGCGAGCTGTTGCCGAAAAAGTCGCCCCTACTTTGGTGGAAAATGGCTTGTATTTTGTGGGGCTTGACCTTATCGGGGCAAAAATTACCGAGATTAACGTAACCTCGCCAACGTGCGTGCGTGAGATTGACGAGCAATGTGGCACAACCATTGCGGTGGATTTTATTGAGTTTATTGAAAATTTGGTAAAATAAGTTGTGGTTGATTTATTATGATTGTGGGGTAAATTGCAATTTACTCTAAGGAAATGCCACGTGGGCGTGTTCATCACGCCCTTACTAACTGCGGTAATTTTCATCAAATCATCATAAACCATTCACAAAACCGTCATAAAAAGCTCGTATCCTATGCGTACTTTGATAACTTTTGGAGTACGCCATGCCATTGCACAGCAACACCGACCTAGACCACGATGACGAAATCATCGAAGACTCAAACCCGACCGACAACCCCGAATTTGCCAATATGCTCATCAAAAGACGCTCCATTTTAAAGGGTGGGGCAGGGCTCATGACTGCAAGTTTCTTTGGCTCATTGCCCCTTATGGGCTGTGCCACAGGAGCAGGAGTAGGCACGGCAACAATAGCAACCAATGGGGCAGGCAAATTCCCAAAACGCCCAACCGCCCTAAAATTTACCGCGGTTCCCCATTACACAGGGGGCGACATGATTGTGGCGGACGGTTACCGTGCCGAGCTGATTTTACCCATGGGAACGCCCATTGTCAGCGGACTTGGTGAGTGGACGGACGACCGTATGGTGGTGGGCGAATCTTTTAAATACCGCATGGGCGACAACCATGACGGAATGTGGTTTTTTGGCTTAAAAAACAGCAGTTACGCCCCCGATGTGTCCGAACGGGGACTGCTTGCCATGAACCACGAATACACCAACTCAAACCTAAATCCCATTGAAAACTACTCCGACCAAGACGACACCGCTCCCAAGATTTTTCAAAAAAGACGACTTGCCAATGACGTTCGCCGTGAAATCCACGCTCATGGTGTGTCGGTGGTGGAAGTCAAACGCACGCCCACAGGTTATGAGCTCATCAAGGATTCGCCCTTTAACAAACGCTACACCAGTGGCACGCCAGCCCAATTGTCAGGCGTGGCAAAGGGCAGTGAATTTGTCAAAACACGCCTTGACCCACAAGGCTTATCGAGCGTGGGCATCAACAACCAATGCGGAGCAGGGCTTTCGCCTTGGGGGACGTATTTGACGACCGAAGAGAATTTTTTGAATGTGTTCGCTCGTGGGGCGGATAAGGACATCATCGGCGACAAAAACGACAAACGCCTTGCCCGATATGGCTTAAAAGAAGACACGATGGGCGACCCTGCGTACAGTTGGCACACGCCAAAGGACGGACAGGCAGGCGAGTTTGACCATTGGGACATCACCGCCAAGGCAGGCAAAACCGCCACGGATGATTATCGCCATACCTTTAACACCTTTGGCTACATTACCGAGATTGACCCTTTTAATCCAAAAGCAAAAGCGGTCAAACGCACAAGTTTGGGGCGGTTTGCTCATGAAAACTGTGCCTTTGCCCCACCAAACGAAGGCGAACCGCTTGTGTTTTATATGGGCGATGACGCTCGGGGCGAGTACATTTATAAATTTGTCTCCGATGCCAAATGGACAAATGCCGATGTGGGCGGTGGGCTTGCGGTGGGCGATAAATATTTGGATAAAGGCACGCTGTATGTGGCGGTGTTCCACGATGACGGCACGGGGCAGTGGCGTGAGCTGTCTAAGAAAAATCCCATGCTTGCCGACTTTGAGAGCGATGCCGAGATTGCCGTGTTTGCCCGTATGGCAGGCGATAAGGTGGGAGCGACCAAAATGGACAGACCTGAATGGGTGTCGGTAAGCCCTTTGACTCGTGAGATTTATATAACTTTGACCAACAATTCTAAGCGTAAAGAAGAAGACGTGAACGGAGCCAACCCTAGAAGTTATGACGGCAAGGGCAATCAGCACGGGCATATCATTCGCTTTGCCGAGACGGCAGGGGGCGTGGGTGGTACGTTTGTTTGGGATATTTATCTGTTTGCATCTCCCCATGACAAGCACGAGCAAAACCTATCGGGCTTGACCGCCGAGAATGACTTATCGTCCCCTGATGGGCTGTTTTTTGACCCCCGTGGCGTGCTGTGGATTCAGACCGATGACGGGGCGTACACCAAAACGACCAACTGTATGCTACTGGCAAGCCTGCCAAACCACATCGGAGACGGGGCGAGCCTGACCACAAGCACAGGCAAAACCACCCACATGGGGGCAAAAGCCACGCCCGACACGCTAAAACGCTTTTTTGCCGGACCAAAAGGGTGTGAAGTAACAGGCATTACCATGACCCCTGATTGTAAGGCGTTGTTTATCAATATTCAGCACCCTGAGGGTACATTTGGGGCGGTGGCAGGGGGCAAAACCCCACGCTCTGGCACGGTGGTGATTACCAAAAAAGACGGTGGCGTGATTTTGGCGGAGTCGTTGGACGGATAAACGTAGTTGGTTAAAATAAAAGAGTGGATATTTTTCCGCTCTTTTTTATTGTAAAAATTACAAAAAATTCTATGCTAAAATACCCCAAAACTACAAAAATCACAGGACTATTTATGTCAATCCAACCCCACGCCATAGACGTTGTCATTCCTTGTTATAATACCGCCCATACCTTATCCTGTGCGGTAGAGAGTGTGTTGGTACAAGAGCATTTGGGCAAGATTTATCTTATTGATGACGACTCAACCGATGACACATGGCAAACAATACTGTCATTACAAAACGCTTATCCTGACAAAATCCATGCTGAGAAACTTACCCAAAATAAGGGCGTGGCAACGGCTCGCAATATCGGGGCAATGCTTGCCAAGTCGGATTTTGTTGCTTTCTTGGACGCTGATGATAGCTATGGCAGGCAGGTGCTATCGGCGTGTGCGATGATTTTTGAGCGGTTTGACGTGGGGCTTGTTCGTTTGCCGATGAAGCCTGTTGATTTGCCAAACAGATTTGCAAGCCACCCTAATTTTGATATGGCATGGCGAACCTTTGAGATGACCGCAGGGAGTAATATGGTGTTTTATCGTCCGTATTTTTTGGCGTTGGGCCGGTTTGACGATGATGAAATTTTTAAAAAATTTGGTGGAGAAGACGGAGCGTTAGGGCTTGCCACGATTGATACAGCAAGGGTTGCTACGCTGTTTGATAACCCTGATTTTGACGTGTTTGTGTATTATCATTGCCATGACAATATGCACGCCAATCATCTTTTTAATGCCATGTTGTTTGGTAAAAATACCCGCCAAGTCTTAGATACCGACCTCAAAAAAGCCAATCAATCCACCCAAAACGCCATTGACAGAATCCAAAAATTACAACGCATTTTGGCGGAGCAAAAGGGCAGGTTCCCTGTTATATTAAGCTAGGGCGTGCCTACCCTTTATAACACTATTTATGATATAGAACTATTTTAGAAATAAAACCAATCGTTTTTGCATGAAAAATGGCTAAATCTTGTTTTTCATCGTCAAAAACTTGTCTGATAGAATGACTATCAACCTACGTTTTTTCCTTGAAAAACTGGCGATTTTTCTCATTTTTCATTGCAAATACAAAAGGCGGGCACGCCCTAATTTGTCTTTTTGTAATTTTGGTTAAAATATATCCCCACCCACTCATTTTCCCCTTGTAATTTCCCCCATTTTGTTACAAAATAGGGGGTTAAATTTTAAATTAGAGAATAACGATGAATGTATTGATTATGGCGGCAGGTACAGGCGGACACGTTTTTCCTGCGTTGGCGGTGGCGGACGAGCTGACAACTCGTGGGGCGGTAGTGCATTGGCTTGGCACGCCAAACGGTATGGAAAATGAGCTTGTCGCCAAACATGGCTACACCATGCACCATATTGATATGCAAGGGCTTCGGGGTAAGGGGTTGGCACGCATGATTAAGCTCCCCTTTATGCTGTTTAAAGCGGTTATGGCAAGCAAAAATATCATCAAAAACAACAACATAGATGTGGTTATCGGCTTTGGTGGGTATGTTACCGTACCGGGGGGATTGGCAAGCAAATTATCAGGCAAACCACTCATCATTCACGAGCAAAACGCCATTGCAGGCATGAGCAACAAGACCCTAGCCCCCCATTCGGCAAAAGTACTACAAGCCTTTGACGGGGCATTTAGTGGCATGGGCGACAGACTTGTTACGGTGGGTAACCCTGTACGCACTGCGATTATCAACGCCACATCGCCAAGCGAGCGTTATGACGTGGCGGATACATCGCCCCTAAAGGTGCTGGTGGTGGGCGGTTCGCTTGGGGCAAAAGCCATCAATGAAGCGGTGGTAGAGCTGTTAAAGTTGTCCGACAAGCCCCTAACCGTGCGACACCAATGCGGCAAGGACAACCATAACGCCATGTTGGTTGCTTACTCACAAGCAGGGATTGATACAAGCCGTCATGTGTTTGAAGTCATACCGTTTATTGATGACATGGCACAGGCGTACAGTTGGGCGGACGTGATTATTTGTCGGGCAGGGGCTTTGACGGTAACCGAGATTGCCAGTGTGGGCGTTGCTCCGATTTTTATTCCGCTACCGCACGCCGTGGACGACCACCAAACCGCCAATGCCAAGAACCTAACCGAGCATGGGGCGGGGATTTTACTCCCCCAAAGTGAATTATCGGGCGAAAAACTTGCACAGATTTTGGGTAATCTTGACCGTCAGCAATGTCTAGATATGGCAAATAATGCCCGAGCTTTTGCCAAAACAGACACGACCACGCAAGTGGCGGATATTGTGGAGCGTGTGGTTAAGGGTTAGTTTGTTGTTTGGCATTGTTTAATAAAGATATATTTTAAAATTTGGACGTGCAGGGACGAACACAACGCCCAAAAATCAACACTTTATCACAGGGTAAATGTAATTTGCCCCTACAAATTAACAAAAAATATCATTAATTTACAATATCTTTTTTCCGATAAATTAAAAATGTTTTATTATAAAATCAACGACACATTAAGTTTAACCTTAGTGCATTCATCATTTGCCAGTCAAATGATTGACATTGTTAATACCCAAAAAGATTATTTGGGCAAATGGCTACCGTGGGCGAATGATTTTAGTGAAAATAGCTATCGTGAATTTGTCAAATTTGCCTTACACCAATATGCCGATGACAAAGCTATTCATACCCATATTATTTATGATGATAAAATCATTGGAGCGGTGAGTTTAAATAACATTTATCATCATCTAAAAAAGGCGGAGATTGGCTATTGGCTACACCAAGAATATCAAGGGCGTGGTATCATGACCCTTGCTGTGCGTGCGATTATGGACATTGCCAAACATACCTATGGCATGGATGTGGTGGACATTAAGGCAGGCGAGCATAATGCCCCAAGCCGACAAGTCGCCGAGCGATTGGGATTTGAGTTTTGTGGTATCATTGCCAATAATGAAAATGTCAATGGCGATATTATTAACCATGCGGTTTATATGTATCGGTTTTGATTTGAAAATGATAGGGTAAAATATTTGTCTTGATTTGCTAAATGAAATTTTATTTATATATTAATAGTTAAATTTTAAATGAATTGGATATTTTAAATTAAAGGTTATCCAAATAAAAAATCATGGTAATTATTTACCAGCCCATTTAACACCTAAAAAGAGAAAAAGTTATGCCAAATTCAACCAACGTCAAAACCCTGCCCAAACAACTCATTGAAATCCCAGAGATGAGACGGATTAACACCGTGCATTTTGTCGGTATTGGTGGGGCAGGTATGTGCGGAATTGCCGAAGTGCTTGCCAATCAAGGCTATACGGTAACAGGCTCAGACATCAAAGAAAGCGTGGTTACTAAGCGACTAGAGAGCCTGGGCATTACGGTGTTTATCGGGCATAATTCGTCCAATATCAAAAACGCCGACGTGATTGTGGTATCGTCCGCCATTGACAAAACCAACCCTGAGATTCAGACCGCCTTGCAAGCCCGACTGCCTGTGGTTCGCCGTGCCGATATGCTAGGCGAGCTTATGCGATACCGCCACAGCATTGCGGTGGCAGGGGCTCATGGCAAGACCACAACCACAAGCCTACTTACGATGATGCTCACCGAAGCGGGACTTGACCCAACTTATGTGATTGGCGGTAAATTGAACGCCTCTGGCAAAAATGCGTCCTTGGGTAGTAGCCGATACCTTGTGGCGGAAGCGGACGAGTCCGATGCGTCTTTTTTGAGTTTGCGTCCGATGGCGAGCATTGTTACCAACATTGACGAAGACCACATGGACACTTATGGCGGTAGTTTTGATAAGCTAAAACAAGCCTACATTCAGTTTTTGCACAATATGCCGTTTTATGGGTTGGCGGTGGTGTGTGGCGATGATGATGAGCTATATGGCATGATTGATGACATTGCTCGCCCTGTGCTGACTTTTGGCTTTAAAGAGCATAATGACGTGCAAGCGGTGGACGTGGTGGTGGACGGCACTCGCACGCATTTTACCGTATTGCGTAAAGACCGTGAACCGCTTCGCTTGACCTTAAATATCCCCGGTGAGCATAACGTGCTAAATGCCTTGGGGGCGATTACGCTGGCGACCGATGAAGGCGTGGACGATGAGGCGATTGTGCGTGCGGTGGGTAAATTTGCAGGCGTGGGCAGACGCTTTGAACAGCAAGCAGACGTAAATCATGACGGGGGTAATATCCTGCTCGTTGATGATTACGGTCATCACCCTGCCGAAGTGCAAGCGACCATTCGTGCTGCCCGCCAAAGCTACCCCGACCGCCGTTTGGTGATGATGTTTCAGCCACACCGTTACAGCCGTACACGGGACTGTTTTAGTGAGTTTGTCAATGTCTTATCGCAGGTGGATAAGCTTGTTTTGCTGGATGTGTACAGTGCTGGCGAAGAGCCGATTAAGGGGGCGAGTAGCAACGATTTGGCTCGTTCACTGCGTGAGCGTGGGCAGGTTGAGCCGATTGTGCTAAGTGTCAATGACAAAGAACAAATCGCCCAAGTGCTAAAAGTTACCCTACACGCCAATGACCTGCTTATCACGCAAGGGGCGGGCAATGTGGGGCAGATTTGTTTGGAGCTTCGGGATAATAATTTGTATTTATAGGGGGTGAATATGCAAACACAGCCTATTACTAGTATCAATCAAGCGGTCAATTATATTCAATCATTACCAATATCCATGCAGCAAGAAATGATTGATTGGATAGCGACTTTTCAACACAAAAAAGAGCAAACCGCCACTCAAAAAACCGAATTGTCCGATTTACAAAAGAGTTTTTTGGAATATGAAAAATTTCATCAAAAAATGATTGTCGAATTTGACAATGATGAAATGAGCGATGATGATTATGATAAATTTTTGGCAAGTTTGAGAGATAAAAACGATGTTGGGCGAGAAGTGAGTTTTGAATGAAACGATTGATTTTGCCTGATAATAATATTTTGTCTGAAATTACCAAAGTTAATCGCTGTGAAAATGTGGTGCAAAAATACCGCACGCATTTAGATGAGATGATTTTGGCGATTACCGTTTGGCATGAATTGCTATATGGCTTGTATTGTATACCAGACGGCAAACGCAAAAAAGATGTTGAGTTTTTTATTAAAAAACAAGTTGCACTGATGCCGATGTATGAATATACACCAAAATGTGCCGACATTCACGCCAAAATCCGTGCCGAATGCCGAGCAAAAGGCAAAACTTTATCTTTTGCCGACAGTCAAATTGCGTCCATTGCCTTAGCCAATCATGCCATTTTGGTAACTCGCAATGTGGATGATTTTAAATATATTGACGGTTTGATGATTGAAAATTGGTTTGATAATTAACCAACAATTAACCTTGTGCAATTTGCACTTATATAGAGAATAAAATATGAACGATGTAACAAAATTTGGCAAAGTCGCTGTGGTTTGCGGTGGGTTTAGTGCCGAGCGTGAAGTGTCTTTAAATAGTGGCAGGGCGGTGCTAAATGCCCTGCTTTTAAAAGGTGTGGACGCTCATCATTTTGACCCACAAGAGACCGAAATTTCAAACTTGCGTGAGTATGACCGTGTGTTTAATGTCTTGCATGGCACTTTTGGCGAAGATGGTAGTTTGCAAGGCGTGCTTGACGGCTTTAAGATTCCTTATACAGGTTGTGGCGTGCTAGCATCCGCCATTGCCATGGATAAGTTTCGTTGCCGTTTGGTGTGGCAGTCGCTAGGCTTGCCGAATGTGCCTTATGTGGTGTTGCACGATGACAGCGATTTTGATGCGGTGGAGGCAGACTTTGGCTTACCGTTATTTGTCAAACCCGCCAGTGAGGGTTCTAGTGTGGGTGTGATGATGATAGAAGAGACAGGCGGTTTGGCAAAGGCGTATCCTAAGCTAAAACAGTATCATGGCGAGATTTTGGCAGAAAAAGCGATTACAGGAGGCGAGTACGCCTGTTCGTTACTTGGCGATGATGTCTTGCCGAGTATTCGCATTATCCCTAAGGGCAAGTTTTATGACTATGAAGCCAAATACCTGCGTGATGACACGGTGTATCAATGCCCGTCTGACTTAACTGCCGAACAAGAGCGTGAAATGGGCGAGATTGCCAAACGTGCTTTTTCTGCCATGGGTGGGCGTGGCTGGTCTCGTGTGGACTTTTTAAAATCTGATGACGGCAAGCTTTATGTCCTAGAAATCAATACCGTGCCGGGTATGACCGACCATAGCCTTGTGCCAATGGCAGCCAAAGAAGCAGGGATTGAATTTGCGGATTTGTGTGTGAAGATTTTAGAACAGACGTTATAAATAATGATGTGTTTGCCATAAAGCCTAATATTGGTTGGATTGCTGGGTAAATTATAATTTGCTTATTGATATATTAAACTAGGGCGAGTCTGATTTGCCCTAGTTTTTAAACTTATCATATATTTTAAGTGATAACAATGATTGTTTTATATTTTGAATGTTGGGATTGGTACGAATTAACCCCAACAATTTTATTGGTAAAATGTAACGCCATGTAAAAACAGTCATTTAGTGATGATTTTTACTTTAAATTAAAATAAGAATAGGGTAAAATATATAAATTTTAGCCTTGTTTAATAAAATATGTACGCAAGCGTTCATTTTTAAGGTTGTTTTAGCGATACATTTGTGATATTTGGCTATCCAATTGGGTGCAACCGTGGCAGAGATGACAGCAGACCATATCAACCATGAGCATGAGGGGCATGATGACAAGCATTTGTCAAAATCATGGCAATCGGCTTTGGTGACGCTTGGGCTGATGTTTGCCATTGGCTTTTTTGCCATGCAAACCATCGGCAAAAGCCCTGCCAAACCCATCCATGTGGAAGCGTCAAATTTGACCACACCAGAGAGTCAGTCATTGATGCAGGCAATCGCCCCCTTTGGAGAAATGCCTTTTTTTGGGGGTAATTTGCACCAAATCCATGACAGTGTGATAAGCTTATCGTGGGTGGAGCATGCGACTGTACGCCGTGACTGGTATCAGGGCATTACGGTTGAGGCGGTGCCACGCAAGCCTATTGCCAATTTCGGCAGTCAAGAGATGATTGATGCTAACGGCGTGGTGTTTAGACCTGCCGATAAAGGCGATGTCATGAACCTTGATTTGGTCACATTGCATGGCTCGGCGACACAGGCAGATGCCATCATGCGTCAAATGCAGTATGTCAATCAGCAGTTTGCTCCGCTCGGTCTGACGGTGGATGATTTGATATTGACACCACGCAACACGTGGGTTATACGTTTTCATAACGGGCTTAGGGTGGTTGTTGATGATGAGAATACCACACAAAAACTTCATCAGTTGGCACAGATTTTAAATGAGCGATTTGCTGAGCGTATCAATGACATGCAGTCGGTTGATTTGCGTTATAAAAACGGTTTTTCTATTGCGTGGCGAAATAAGAAATAAAGGTTATTTTAAAATTTGATTTATTTTATTTTTGATAGATTTTTAAAACAAGTGTTTTGACAATCTTGTTTTTGGGCGGGGGATTTCCCCTAATTTTGGTCAATTATGATACCCGATTCTGACATTCATGCGGTGATTCATCTAAGTTCCACGGCGGTTTATACCGTTGTGGGCTATTTTGACGTTCATCATAAAAAAACCCAAATCATGGGGCTTGGACTTGCCAAAACGGACGCGTTTTTTGGTGGTCAAATCGTCAATCGTGAACATCTGCTCAGTGCCATTCATAAGTCGTTGCGAGAAGCCATTGACATGGCAGGCGTGCAAGTCTCTTATGTCGGGCTGTCTTTTGCCAGTCCTGCGATGATGGGTGAAAACGGCATTCAAGATAAAATCATCACAGGACACAATCCCACGGGCGACACCCTTGGACGTAAGATAAGCCATGATGATGTTCGGGATATTTTAAATGACGCCAAAGTAGGACTGGCACAAAAAGGACATAAAGACGTGCAGTTGTGCCAACAGCGTTTTTGGCTAGATGATGACCAAAGTGGTAAAGATGTCGTGGGCATGTTGGCTCATAAACTGACCGTTGGCTATCATCTTATCAGCGTGCCTAGCATGTTTTATGCCCAAATCAAGGATTTGATGGTCTCAAATAACCTAGAAGTTCATCCCATGTTTTTTGATGGGGTAACCAGCAGTGAATACGCCCTAAGTGGTGATGAAAAACAGCGTGGTGTGTGCTTTATTGACATCGGTGCAGCACTCACCAAAGTGTGCCTGTACCAAGAAGGCATGCTGCTCTACACTCGCTGTCTGCCTGTGGGTGGGCAATTGGTGGACATGGACATCGCCAGTACGCTTGGACTGACTTTATTAGAAGCTGAATCTTTAAAAAAACATCACGGCTCAGCGAACGCCAGCAAACAAAGCAAAAGTGATTTTATCACGCTTAAAAAACGTCATCATGACAGCGAATTGACGGTTCATTTGTATAAACTTGCCAGTATCATTGAAGCACGTTATCTGACATTGCTACATGAGATTTTTGATGAATTGACCGCCAAAGGACTAGACCAGTTCATGGACATGGGCGTGGTGTTGGCAGGTGGCGGGGCGGACATGAGGGATTTGCCCAGCTTGATAGAAAGACAGTTTGGTGTCAGCGTACGTCAAATGGACATCAACCCAAAGGTGGTGGTGCATACTGAACTGCTTAGCGATGATGATATCGGGCTTTTAAAAACACATCTGTCCGACCCGAAATTACATAGTATCATCGGGGCACTCATGTATTATCAAAGTGAGCAGTATGCTTGCGATGAGCGTGGGCAGTTTGGCGATTTGGATAGAGTGGGCTTTTTTGGTCGTGTTGGGCAAAAATGCCAATCATGGTTTGATAAATTAAGACAGCTACTGTGATGATATTGCGATTTTAAAGGTTAGGGTAAAAGATAATAAACGTCTATCTTGGCTACATTTGCCCATTAACAGCTGATTTCAAGCCAATCATTCACCCTGCTATTTAATATGGGGTGAATTGGTGTTATAATATCAAAATAGTTTCTATGTCAATATGATAAAAGAATTCGGAGAAATAAATGTCTAAATATGGTCTTGATGCAGATGACGGTCAAGTAAACTACGGTAAAGCACGCTTTATCGTTTTTGGTGTGGGTGGCGGTGGCGGTAATGCGGTCGAGCATATGGTACAAGAAGGTCTTAATGGGGTGACATTTGTCGCTGCCAATACTGACCGTACCGCTCTTGATAATCTGACCGTGCCACACAAGATTCAGCTTGGCTCGGAAGGTTTGGGTGCAGGCGGCAATCCTGAGGAAGGTCGCCGTTACGCCGAAGAAGACGAAGATGAAATTCGCTCGATGTTAGATGGCTATAATATGGTATTTATCACCGCAGGCATGGGTGGTGGTACAGGTACAGGTGCCGCTCCTGTGGTGGCTCGTGTTGCCAAAGAGATGGGTATTTTGACCGTTGCTGTGGTGACCACGCCATTTGACTTTGAAGGCAAAAAACGCATGAAGTCTGCCAAAGATGGTGTTAGCCAACTAACAGAGCTGGTTGATGCGATTATCACCATTCCTAACCAAAAATTGTTGAAGATTTATAAGCAAATCTCTTTTACAGATGCTCTTAAAAAAGCCGATGACGTACTTCTGCACGCAGTGAGTGGCTTGGTTCAAATCGTGGATACGGCGGATAATGTGGTGATTAACACCGATTTTAGAGACGTGCGTACTGCCATGACTGCCAAAGGCTATGCGATGATGGGTATCGGTCGTGCCAGTGGCGATGACCGTGCCAGACAAGCTGCCGAAAAAGCCATTCGCTCACCACTGCTTGATGACATTCGCCTTGAAAATGCCAAGGGGCTGTTGGTGAACATTACCGCAGCTGAGCTGATGATGAGCGAGCCTGAGGAGATTGCCGAAGCGTTGTCATCGATTGCTGACTTAGAAGAAGGTAATATCTTCTATGGCTATGTCCAAGATGAGAGCATGGGTGATGAGATTCATGTCACAGTCATTGCCACGGGTTTGACCTTGGATGACCGTCCAAAAGTCGCTGTGCAACAAGCTCCGATTCAGAACCTACAAACTGCCCCCGCAGGTCATGTCAGTGCCTTGGAGAGTAGGCAGCAAGCACAGCAGACTCAGCCACAGGCACAGTCAGTGCAAGCACAGGCTCAGCCGCAGACCGCTCCGCAGGTCAAGACACGCATTGATGTGAATAGCTACCTAAAATCACAACAGCATAATAAGTAGTATGCTCTTTGTGCAAACCCTGCCATTGGTGGGGTTTTGTTTTATTTGATGGTAAAATAAATAGGGCGTGCCTGCCTTTTGTATTTGCAATGAAAATGCCTGTTTAAAAAAGCAGGGGAATCGCCCGTTTTTCAAGAAAAAAACGCAGGCTGTGAGTTTTCTATCAGACAAGTTTTTGACGCAGAAAAACAATCCGACCACTTAACTGGGTAAATTTTAAGATTTTAACTTGTGCCATTGTTCATTTGTGAGTAAGGTGCAAGCCATGACGATTTTGGTACTTTGTTTGGGTTAGAGCTTGCATTGTACCAAAATCGTTTTTTGTTTTGTTAATAAAGTTCAACATGCTCTATTTAGTTGTTAAAGTTCATTTGTGTATTATGGTTTATCATTTGGCGTGGGGTGGTGGGGTTTTATACACATTAACAAGCCTTTATGGATTGTTGGATTTTATATCAAATCATCCTGAGTATTTGTGCCATGCGAGCGAGGGCGTATTATATACACCCTTTGTTGTGAAGTAATGGATTTTGCCAAACACCGCCTAAAATTTGCTATAATACGTCCCCTTGTCCTAGTTTAACTGCCATATTCATCTCTCATGCGTCTAAAATCTCTAAAACTATCAGGCTTTAAATCCTTTGCCAATCCCACGACTTTTACCTTTAAGCACGACATTACCGCCATTGTTGGTCCAAACGGCTGTGGCAAGTCCAACGTGATTGATGCCATACGCTGGGTGCTGGGCGAGACGAGTGCCAAACAGCTTCGGGGCGGGGCGATGAGCGATGTCATCTTTGCAGGGGTGGAAGGGCGAGCGGGTAAATCTCTGGCGAGCGTGGAGCTGACCTTTGAGCATACCCAAGATGAGAGTACAGGCATTCGCCAT
This sequence comes from Moraxella equi, assembly GCF_002027555.1. GTDB lineage: Bacteria > Pseudomonadota > Gammaproteobacteria > Pseudomonadales > Moraxellaceae > Moraxella > Moraxella equi. The sequence continues at coordinate 7,941 of NZ_MXAP01000012.1, read as the reverse complement.
GCTCTAAACCTATACCATGAGCTGACCCTACGCCGTCAAGTGACCAAGGAGGGCAAGTCTGATTATTACATCAATGGGCAAAAGGTACGTCGCCGTGATGTGGTGGACGTGTTTTTAGGGACGGGGCTTGGGGCGAGAAGTTATGCGGTGATTGAGCAGGGCATGATAGGGCGGATTGTTGATTCTAGCCCTATGCAACTGCGTGAGTTCATCGAAGAGGCGGCGGGTGTGTCACGCTATCAGGCACGCCGAGCCGAGACCGAAAAACAGTTAAATGAAACTAAGGATAATCTGGCACGACTTAATGACTTGCAAGGCGAGCTTAAAAAACAGCACAAAACACTCATCCGTCAAGCCGAGTCCGCCAAAAAATACCAAGCCCTAAATGATGAGTTGTTTGAGCTGAACAAAAACGACTTATTAAAACGCATTTTTGAGGCATGGCAATACCTAGAAGCCAAAAAACAAGACAAAGACAAATCCGCCCAAATCCTGCACGAGCTAGAACAAGCGGTGGGTAAAGCCAAAAAAGAGCTGGACGTCCACTCAGCCAAACTTGCCGAGGCAAACTGGCTCAAAGATGACGCACGGGACAACTACCATAACGCTCGCATGAAAGAGCAGACGGCAGAGCATAACTATTATAGCCTAAACCAAGAGATTGCCAGTTGTGAAGACAAAATCGCCCGCCTAACCGAGCTCAAAGCCCAGTCAGAGGCGAGCATTGTGGAGAACCAACAAAGCATTGATGAGATTGACAAGGAGCTTGGGCAAATCAGCCCCGATGTAACCGAGGGGGCGTTAAAACTGACCGCCTTACAAGATGAGCTGACCCAAGCCCAAGGGGTGTTTAACACTGCCAAACAGCAAGTGAGCGAGCTTACCCAAAAAAAGAACGACCTAGAAAACACGCACAAACTGGCGACAGCGCAAAAAAACCGCCTGCTCACAAGCCACGAGCGAGTCACCAAAAAATACCAAGAACTCATCAATAAGCACGAGAACAAAGAGCAAAACCACGACAAAGAGCAGGATGAGATAAAGTCGCTGACGAACCACATCGTCACGCTAAATCTTGCCATAGATGAGCTGTCCGATGACGACGACAGGCAGGTGTTTGATGAAAAAAGTCGGCAGGTCAAAGCATTGCAAGATGAGCTGTCTGCATTAGAAAAACGCCATGCGTCCATGATGGGCGAGTATGACACCCTGCACAAACTGGTGCATAAGCCCAAACACGCCCCGTCCGCCGATGATGACGGCACGGATGATGATACAGACAACAGTGGGGCTGACACCAAAAGCTGTGTGGATGGTATCGCTCTGCCCCAACTGGACTTATTAAAAGACAGCATTAAGCTAACCCGTGATGGCGAAAAATATGCCGATGTTCTGGATAAATTTCTGGGCTTTTGGCTGGATGCTCGGGTGCTAGATGGTGAGCGTGATTTTTCTTTGTTGCCACTCATCAATCATCTGCCCACAGCCATGGACGGTGGTAAGCGCAGCCATGATGATAAAAAGGATAAGAAAAAAGACGGCAAAAAAGCCAAGCACAAAGGCGAGACTTCGGGGCTGTCTGCTCATGAACGCTTGCCGAGCATGGTGCTTTATACCGCACCTAATTTTAGGCAAAGTAGTGATAAACTCATTCCGCTCACTGCCTTGATAAAATCGCCCACGCTGGCACTGTGGCAGGGCGTGTATCTGCTGGATGTCGATATCCAAACGCTTGATGAAAAGGGGTTTGATAAACTGGTCACGGCATGGGCGGATGAGCTTGCCCAAGGCGTGCTGATTTTGACAAAGACAGGATGGATTATTGGCTCTTTTGGGGTCGTGCATGTCTCTGCTTTGGGGCAGGGCGTGCTTAGCGAGCGAGCCGAACACGCCAAACGCCTAGATGAGCTAGAAGAGAGACTGGGGCAGATAGAGAGTGAGTTAGATGATAAACAGCGGTCGTTAAAGGCGATGATGAGCGAGCTGGATGTCCTAAGAGTGGCACAAGAAGAACGCCATGCCAAGCACAGCGAGCTGACCCACAGCCTACACGAGAGCAAGGCAAAACTGGTCAAACTAGAACATCAGATAAGTCAAGATAAGCTGATATGGGAGAATTTTAACAGCCAAAAGATAAGCCTTAGCGATGAACTCTCCGAGCTAGATGGCGAGCTTAGGCTCATGGATGATGAGATTAGGCGTAGCATGACGGCACTAGATGAGCATTTGCCGATATTGCAGGTCGCCCAAAACACCCTAAATGTGCTGTCGGTAAGCGTGGATGAGCTGTCAGGCAAGGTCAGGCAGATGACCCAAGACAGACAGGAGCTGACACTCAAACAGACCACACTCACCCAAAACAAAGCCCATGCCACAAGGCTGTTGGAGTTATCGCATGAGAACGTGGCAAAGGCGGATGCTGAGACCAAGGAGCTTATCGCTCAGAGCGTGGCGATGAGTGAGCGACTGCCTGTGTTAGAAGATGCCTTTGAGCAGGCAAAAGCTGAGACCGCCGAGCTAAAAGTGCAAAGCGAAGAACATGAAGCGGTGGCAAAAACGCTGGTCATCATGCAAGGCAAGCTAGAAGAGAATCTGGCCAATGCCCATGCCAAGTTCGCTGCTGCACAGGCGAGCATTGCCAATGCTCATGCCGATGTGGCGGTGGGGGAGAGCCGTTTGGCGGATTTGGGCGAGCAGATGCTTGGCATGAATGAGCAGTTTAACCTGCCGTCCACGTTGGCGGACTTTCGGGCGAGTACGCCTGTATTTGCCGACAACAGCTCTCGCATTGAGCAGATTAAGGCGGACATTGAGAAGCTAGGGGCGGTCAATCTGGCGGCGGCGGCAGAGCTTGCCGAGTTAGAAGAGCGAGTCTCGCCCCTAGATGAGCAGGTGGCAGACATCACAGACAGCATGAAAAAACTCCAAGATGCCATTCGTGCCATTGATGACAAGACCAAACAGCTGTTTTTGGGCATGTTAAAAGCGGTCAATGATGAGATGAATGCGTTATTTGCCAAAGTGTTTGGCGGTGGGCAGGCAAGCCTAACACTCATTGATGATGAGAGCTTGCCCAAGGCGGACAAATGGCGGGCAGGACTCGTGCTAATGGCACAGCCCAAAGGCAAAAAAAACTCACGCCTTGCCGTGCTGTCAGGGGGCGAGAAAACATTGACTGCCCTAAGTCTGATTTTTGCGATTTTCAAACAGCACCCTGCTCCGTTTTGTGTGCTTGATGAAGTCGATGCCCCCTTGGATGATGCGAACGTGGGGCGGTTTACGAGTCTGATTCATGAGTTGTCAGACAGCGTGCAGTTTATTTTTATCAGTCATAACAAACTTGCCATGCAAGCGGCACATGAGTTAAAGGGCATTACCATGCCTACGGCGGGTATTTCTAGTCTGGTGACGGTCGATTTAGAAGAAGCGGAGAAATATCTAGAACCCCGTGAGTGATAAAAGGGTGTTTGGATAAGTGCGGGGTGCTTGTTATTTCGGTGTGTATTTTGGGGATTTTTAAAATAAAAATGGTTGGCATTGTTTGTCCGTGTTTTTGTTTTCAATATTAATTATCTATCATTAAAAATATCCGCCAATTTTACAACTTTTATACAACCGCTAAATGAGTTGCAAAATTAGTTTGATAAGCTAACCCATCTTTTTACCGCCCAAATCATGGAACTCATCATGCACACCAAACATCGCTCATCTGGACGCTTTTTATCTTTATCCACCCTTGCCCTATCTGTCATGGGCGTATCGCTTGTGGCATGTGCCAATGCCAAAGATTATAGCCAAGACGGCAGTGTCTATCAGTTCATGGAAGCCGAACGCCAAAAGTCCAACACCAACGCCATGTATCAGTATGAGCAGAGCATGCAAGGCTCGCTGTTTGCCATGTACCCGACCTATTGGCGACTTAACAACGACATCACCTATCATGACCCTAGCACCATTAACAGCTTTGTTCAGCAGTACCCCAACCACGTCATCAGCGAAAAACTCGTGGCAGACTATGCCGAAGAAAAGGCACGCCAAGGCGACTATCACAGCGTGCGTGCGGTCATTCCTAATATCCGCAATGCCGATGCGTCCGAAGCATGTGCCATCGCCCTAGGTTATAACGGGGCAAATGACGCCCGTGCCTTAGAGCAAAAAGAGAATGTCTGGCTAAACACCCAAATCAGGCAGTCTTTGTGCGACAAGCTCGCCCTAGAAATGGGTAATAACCGCCACATCAGTCGCACCGACCGCCACGAACGGCTGATTCGCATGATGAGAATCGACGCCCGTCAGCTGTCATCACGCAACCCGCCCCTTGATAAGAGTGCGGACATCATCAGCCTTGCCCGTCAGCTTAACCTAGCCATCGACTATGGCACGCTTGCGACTATCCGCTCAAACCCCAACGGCTTTTTTAGTCGGTTTCATGCCATGCCGTTTAGCGAGACGAACCAATACCTATATGTCTATGCCATCAGTCAGTTGGCTCATCGTTCATATTGGGAGGCCAGCACTCAGCTAAATTATGATATTAATCAAGACAACGCCCGCCCCCAAAAACTGCTCTCGGACATGGCACGTCGCTATGCGTGGCGGAGCATTGCCGTTAAGCGTATGAATATGAATACCGATGACGGCTTTAATGTGGAGGCGGTGCATTGGTTTAGAAACAGCCTAGGCGAGCCGTTTAACTTTGAAGAAGCCGAAGACTACGCCCAAGCAGGTATCTATTTTGGGCAATGGACGGACGTGATTAACGCCATCGGTGCGATGAGCAAGACCAAGGCAGGCGAGAATGTTTGGCAGTACTGGCTTGCTCGTGCTTATGAGCAGACGGGCAAGGGCGGACAGGCTCGTCAGATTTACCAAAATCTCACCAAAAACTTAGATTATTATGGTCTGCTTGCCCGTGATAGGCTAAACATGCCCCTAACTGCCAATGACATCGGCGGTATCGGCATGCCAAACATCAGTGCCAAAGATACCGCTCGTATCATGCAAAACCCTGATTTTGCTCGTGCCTTTAAACTCATGGAGAGTGGGGCGAGCATGGAGCATATTCAGCGTGAGTGGAACTGGGCGGTGCGTACCACCACAAACGCAGGCGACCATCAGCTCGTGCTTGCCGCCGCCAAAAAAGCCCACGACATGGGGATTTATAGCCGTAGCATTCACGCCATGGAAAATTCACCCCTAAGAGCATCAGCGATTAGCCACCCCATGCCTTATCAGCACAGCTTTATGACTCATGCAGGCAGTGCAGGCATTGACCCTGCGTGGGCGTATGGCATCACTCGCCAAGAGAGTCGTTTTGCTGCCAATGCTCGCTCGGGCGTGGGGGCAGGTGGGCTGATGCAAATCATGCCAAACACCGCCAAGATGATTGCTGGTAAAATCGGCGGTAGTGGTAATTCAAGCGACCCTGATACCAACATCCGCTATGGCACTTGGTATCTGTCGGATAAGACCCGTGATTTTAACGGACAAATCGCCCCTGCCACCGCCGCCTACAATGCTGGCACAACCCCTGCTCGCAAATGGCTGCCCAAGCATGGTACCATCAGTGCTGACCAATATGTCGAAGCCATCCCGTATTCAGAGACTCGCGAGTATGTCAAGCACGTCATGGAAAATGCCACCATCTATGGCGTGATACTCGGCAGATACACCCCAATCAGCCAACGCATGGGAACAGTGTCGCCGTCTTGGTAAGTCTAGGGCGTGCCTGCCTTTTGTATTTGCAATGAAAAATGCCTGTTTAAAAACGCAGGGGAGTTGCCCGTTTTTCAAGGAAAAAGTGAAGTTTGTGAGTCTTCTATCAAACGAGCTTTTGACTTCGAGCCACAATCCGACCACTTAACTGGATAAATTTTAAGAGTTTTACACCTAACCAACTTGATATTTACCACGGGTTTGTAGGGGTGTGCTGAGCACACCCTTTTGATGACATTACCGTGCAAGGCGTGCACAGCACGCCCCTACATCCACAAATCATTGTGTTTGTAGTAATTTTAAAGTTTATTGGGTATAACTTAATTTTTTAAATTAAGTGGTCGGATAGCCATTTTTCATGCAAAAACATCATTCTATATATTGGTTTAGCAAAGCCTGTGAAAATGGTTATGACTTAGCCTGCCAATATCTCTAATTTACACAAGCCTGTCAATGTACGAGCTTTTTATGGTAAATTAACAAAAGCCAATTGGTGGTAATTTGCCCCAAAAAACCTTTGCCAATACCCCAAAAAATATGCTACACTAGGGCGATTTTGCAGTTTTTGAAATGGGTTTCAAAAGGCAAAATTGAGCAAAATTTTTTCCATTTTCAAATTTTATTTTAAGGATAAGTCATGAGCAAACAGCCTGTTCGTGTTGCGGTAACTGGTGCCGCAGGTCAGATTGGTTATAGCCTATTGTTCCGTATTGCCAGCGGTGAGATGCTTGGCAAAGACCAGCCTGTGATTTTGCAACTTCTAGAAATCCCCAACGAAAAAGCCCAACAAGCCCTACAGGGTGTTATCATGGAACTTGATGACTGTGCTTTCCCACTACTGCATGACGTGATTGGCACGGACGACCCAAATGTGGCGTTCAAAGACGCAGATTATGCCCTGCTTGTCGGTGCTCGTCCCCGTGGACCAGGCATGGAGCGTGCTGACCTACTCCAAGAAAACGCCAAAATCTTTACCGTACAAGGCAAAGCCCTAAATGACGTGGCAAGCCGTGATGTTAAAGTTTTGGTAGTCGGCAACCCTGCCAACACCAACGCTTACATCGCCATGAAGTCTGCCCCAGACCTACCTGCCAAGAACTTCACCGCCATGCTACGCCTAGACCACAACCGTGCCTTGACCCAAGTCGCCAAAAAGACTGATAAAGCCGTCAAAGACATCAAGAACCTAACCGTATGGGGCAACCACAGCCCAACCATGTACGCTGACTACCGTTTTGCGACCATTAACGGCGAGAGCGTCAAAGACATGATTAACGACCAAGAGTGGAACGCTAACACCTTCTTGCCAACAGTCGGCAAACGTGGTGCGGCAATCATCGAAGCCCGTGGTTTGTCATCAGCGGCGTCCGCTGCCAACGCTGCCATTGACCACATGAGAGATTGGGCGTTGGGCTCAAATGGCGAATGGGTAACCATGGGCATTCCATCGGACGGCTCTTATGGTATCCCAGAAGGCGTGATGTTTGGTTTCCCTGTAACCTGCGAAAATGGCGAATACAAAATCGTTCAAGGTTTAGAGATTGATGAATTTAGCCAAGAGCGTATCAATATTACGCTAAACGAGCTGACCGAAGAGCGTGATGCGATTGCACATTTGCTATAATTAGCAGTTAGACAAATACCCCTTATCGTGCGATAGGGGGTATTTTATTATTTGAAAAGGATTTGTGGGTAAATGGCAATTTGCCCTGTGGTGTATTCTGACTAACCAAATTTGATAGTTACCGCAGGTTTTGTGGGGGCGTGTTGAAAACGCCCTTGATGATATGATTTATCGGGCATGCTCGGCACGTCCCTACATCCACGCAACATAAATTTGTATTTTAAAAAAGTATTGTTAATCCCCCCAACCCCAACAACGTCTTTTACATTTATATAAAAATCAGCACATAAAACACACACTACCACGCCCAAATTTTGTTAGAATAAAGCTAAGTTTAAGGACTTACCATTCATTTATTTACTTTGGAGAATACCATGTTAGACAATGCCGAACACACCATGAATGACCTATTTGCCCAGCTCGGTTTGCCAAACTCGGATAGCGAGATTGATACTTTTATCAAAAACAATCAACTGCCTGAGAATGTGACATTGGCAGATGCCCCATTTTTAGATGAGCAACAAAGTATGTTTATCCGTGAAGAATGGAAGCTAGATGCAGTTTGGTCGCTTGTTATTGATGAGCTATACCAACCGAACTTA
>NZ_MXAP01000119.1 GCF_002027555.1 Moraxella equi | reverse complement strand
GTAGCAACTGTATCCCTTAAAGAATACAGTACCACCAACCCTCATTAACTTTGTTGGCTTGTGGATGTTACTTAACGCTAAGATTAAGATGATAATCCGCTTGCCAAACACTGTCATTTCTGACAATGGCGTTAATGACGGTTAGAAGTTTACGCATACAAGCGTTGATGGCAACTTTAAAGGGTTTGCCTTTGCCTATCAAACGCTCATAAAACTGTTTAAATTTGGGTTCATATTGTCTTGCCACATTGGTGGCATTGTATAAGACATTACGAACCGATTGCCTACCCCCTTTGCAATGGCTCTTGTATTTAAGTGTGCCACTTTCTTTGGGGTGTGGGGCAACGCCAACTAAGGAGGCGATTTCTTTATTGCTTAATGTGCCAAGTTCAGGTAACATTGACATCAAGGTAGCAACCGTAACACCACCAATCCCCTTGATGTCTTTAAACTTTTTTGTGGTGTCATCAAAATGTTTGCTTAGGGTGTCAATGTCTTGTTCTAACTTAGCAATCTGTTCATCAAGGTAAGCAATGACTTGTTTAACACTCTCAAGCTGACTTTGATGAATTTGCCCTAAGCGGTTCTTTTCTTGTACACGCATTGCCACAAGCTGATGACGGCGTACAACCAAAGCCTCTAAGTGTTCTTGCTCTTCGCTTGGTGGGACATAGAGCAAATGAGTAAGTTTGCTCTCATCAAGACTTAAAAACTTGGCATAAAGGGCAAGCATTTTGGCATCTTGGTTATCTGTCTTAGCATTAGAATAAGACTTAGCAAACTGGCTGGTTTTATTAGGATTGGCAATCACCACATTAAAGCCTGATTGATGCAGGGCTTTGGCAAGGGGGATTTCTAATCCACCTGTACTTTCAAGTACTACCAAAGCTAGGTTTGTGCCTGCATTGGTATTAAGATAAGTAATGGCTTGTTTTATGTCGCCCCCAGTGTTTGAAAAGGTTTTGGTTTTATCCTTACAAGAAAGTGATACCACAAAGACCTTTTTCCCCACATCAATGCCACAGTAAATGGGTTCATTGGGCTTGTTTGCTACATTGGTTTTGGTTTGCTTGGTATCTTTGGTTTGTTTAGCATTATTCATCATTAACCTGCCTTGTATTCGGTTTAGAGTCTATCAACTGTACGGTTTTGATTGATGAAAGGTTATCCACTCTTAAAGCTACGACACGAACTTATCTTGGTGGTTGCCCTTATGGTTCTAAGGTGCGTACAAGATGTGGATAACAGGTTTTTGCTTATTATACCTTAAAAGGGGTATACAAAGGTGCGTA
>NZ_MXAP01000118.1:1927-17986 GCF_002027555.1 Moraxella equi | reverse complement strand
TCGGCACCCATGCCGCCGTCAATCACATTATCTGTCTCATTGCCGATAATGTGATTGTCAAGTTCGTTGCCTGTGGCATGAGTGGCATTTGAGCCTGCTTCTAGAATTATACGCTCCACATTTTTGACAAGCGTATAATCAACTTGGCTAATGATGGTGTCATAACCTTCGTCAGGCAGTTCTATGATGACGTCTAGGGCGTTGTCTACATGATAGGTATCATTGCCCAAACCTCCAATCATGGTATCAGTACCCAAACCCCCATCTAGAGTGTCGTCGCCACTACCGCCATCTAAGCGGTTGGATTTGCCGTTACCAATGAGGGTGTTGCCTAGGTCATTACCGACAGCAACGATGGCATCTTTGATCAAGGTTAGATTTTCAACATGTTCTGATAATATGTAGTCGCTACTTGCAATGACGCTGTCGTAACCTTCATCATTTTTCTCTATGATAATATCTAAGGTGTTATCTACATAATAAGTGTCATCACCTAGACCGCCAATCATGGTATCTATTCCTTCTCTTCCATCTAGGATGTTGTTAAAGGTGTTTCCAGTTAGGATGTTGTTTAGATTATTTCCTGTTGCAGTGATGGCCTGTTGATTATTGGTTAGAGTGAGATTTTCTACGTTTTGAGTTAAAGTGTAGTTAATTTCACTGATGACAATATCCTCCCCCTCTTCGGCGTTCTCAATAACTTCATCTCCTGATTCATTGACATGGTAGGTGTCATTGCCAGCACCACCAAGTAGGCGGTCTGCACCCAAGCCGCCATCTAGGATGTCGTTGCCACTACCACCATCTAAAGTGTCATCGCCTGCGTTGCCATAGAGCGTATCGTTACCATCTCTACCATGCATAATATCAGCACTATCAAAACCGTGACGTACATCATCCGATTGTGTTCCGATAACCGCAAGTTGCTTAAAGATGGAGCTTTCCCATATTGTCCCATCAGCAAATAGAATGCTTGAGATAGGGTTGTGATTGATGTTGTCATCAAACTGATATAAGATTTGAATGCTGTTTTCTGAGCCTAATTGTTTAATCATTAGGTGTACGTTATCACGATATAGATAAACATCAGATGGACTCACACCCTCCAAACGGATTTGGTTAGTACCAGCATTGTCAGATATGATGTCTTGACCCCACTGACCTTCAAACACATAGGTGTCATCACCAGCACCACCATTAAGGGTGTCATCACCAGCACCACCAATTAGAGTGTCATTGCCAGCGTTGCCAATTAAGGTATCATTACCAATACCACCCAACATGACATCATCATCACTAAAACCATGAATGATGTTATCATCATCTGTACCAATTACAGCCTTTTGTTTAATGGTATTAGCATCCCAAACGACATCTTTATCAAAGATGATGGATTGTATGATTCTTACGTCAGTGACATTCTCGTTATCAGCAAATTGATGGTTGATGGTAATTTTATTGTCGGTGCCAAGCTGTTTAATAACTAAGGCATTGCCATCTCTAAATAGGTGTAAATCATCAGGACTCACACCCTCCAAACGGATTTGGTTAGTACCAGCATTGTCAGATATGATGTCTTGACCCCACTGACCTTCAAACACATAGGTGTCATTGCCAGCACCACCATTAAGAGTGTCATTACCAGTGCCACCAATTAGAGTGTCATTGCCACCTTTTCCATATAGGTTGTCGTTACCATCTTGACCGTAAATGACATCATCTTCATTGTCATAACCCCAAATGTTGTCATTATGAGGCGTACCTTGAGCAATAAGACTCTTGATGTCATCTGCTGTCCAAATGGTGCCATCAGTGAATTTTACTTGGTTGATGTGGTTTGTGGTCAAGCCATTGTCACCAAAGAAGTGTTCTACAGTAACTTGGTCTTCTTCTGAATAGCTGATGACAAGGTTGTTGTAGTCTCTTTTAATAAGCACCTTATCAGCATGAATGTCTTGCGTGAACTCAATGATGTCATGCTTGTTTTGATAATGACTATAAATGGTGTCTTTGCCATCTCCGAGGCTAAAGATATAGGTGTTATTACCTTCACCACCCTCCAATCGGTCATTACCCGCACCACCAATCAAAGTATCGTTGCCAGCATTGCCAATCAGCATGTCATTACCATCCAAGCCTGTCAGAGTGTCATCACCAGCATAGCCTTGAATGACGTCATCGCCTTGTGTGGCTTGTAATACTTTATCTTTGATGTCATCAACATGCCAAATAGTACCGTCTGCAAACTTGATTTGGTCAATGCGATAGTTGGTTGCCCCATTAGCATCAAAGAAGTATTCTACAGTAACTTGATCTTGTTCTGAATAGCTGATGACAAGGTTGCTATTAACTCGTTTTAGAGTTACTTGTTCGGGGCTGATGTTCTCACCAAAGACAATGCTGTCAATCTTATTGGTGTTATCATCATAGCTATTAATGGTATCTCTACCATCACCCAGTTCAAACAAATAGGTGTCATTGCCTTCACCACCTTCTAATCGGTCATTACCAGCACCACCAATCAAAGTATCGTTGCCAGCGTTGCCAATTAGTCTGTCAGACCCTTCCCTGCCATCCAATCTGGAGCCTTCACTATAAGCATATAGGTTGTCATCATCTGCTGTCCCTTGCATGACAATAGCTTTTATTTGGTCGGCTGTAAGATAATTGCCATCTGTTCCAATAATTTGTTGTACGCTAAAATCACCGAGTGCATCTCTTTCAAAGAAGTTTGTTACTTTAATGCTATTGGTGGTTCCTTTTTGATTGATAATCAAATGGTTGTCTGTACGTTTGATATCCAAATGGCTAAGCAAGATGCCATCAGTGAATTTAATCACATCTTTATCCTGACCGTTTGGGTTGAAATTAATGATTTCGTCTTTACCGAAATTTTTACCCAGCACATAAACATCTGAGCCAATGCCACCCTCTAGCTTGTCGTTACCAATGCCCGAATATATGATATCATCTCCATCGCCACCATAGGCATGATTGTTGCCACTTAGTAGATGAATAATGTCATCTCCTGCCCCTGCATTGATGCGGTTATTGCCGTCTCCTGCATAAATAATGTCATTGCCACCACGACCCTCAATGATATCATCTCCTGCTCCTGCATGGATGATATCGTCACTACCAAAACCGATGATGGTATCGTTATTATCTGTACCTTTTAAAAGCTCTTTTTTAATGTCGCTTAGGGTAATGACTCCGTCTTTGAGTATGATTTGGTCAATGTGCTTAGTTAATTCATCCCCAGCAAACATATCACGAACGGTAATTGTGCCTGATTCACCTGCGACTCGGATAACAAGACTCTCACCTTGACGTTCATAGTTGATATCGGCAAGATTTGCAAATGTGATGTTAATAACATCCAGTCTGCCATGACTGATATCATGATTGTCAATAATTGAATTACCAAAACCTTGTTTGTAAATATAGGTGTCAGAACCTGTACCACCGATTAGAAGGCTGTCTGCATTTCCTGCTATTAATGTGTCATTACCTTCATGACCCTCTAGTATATCTTTATCCAGCATGCCGACAGCAGTTAACAGGTCATTGCTGTCGCTTCCGTATTGAGTGGCAAGCTTAGCAGTTGTTGCATTATCCAATAAGGCAAGGTAGTCCTCAATAACGCCCTTGTCTTTAGCATCTTGGGCAAACTTAGCCAATATGACACGACCTTCGCCCCATCCAGTGACGCCACCATAGACCAAAAGTTCTGCCAAGTCCACAAAGGCGTTTTTTGGGTCATCTTGGTATTTGGCGTTGATGAATGCTTCTAATTCATTGTAATCAAAAGAAAGACCGTTATCACCAAAGGCAAGAGCAACTTTTTCAAGGTAAGGCGAAAGTCTTGTTTGTGTCAAAAGAGCGTGATAAATACTCTTTTCTAGATTATGGTGGCTGGTATTAATAGATTTTAAGATTTCTTCGGCACGTTTATTGTTGGTGATATAAATTTTTTCAGTTTTTGTTCCTGTAAAACTATCCAAAATATCAATTTTGTGTCGGATTTCATTAAGCTTTTTCTGTGACACTGGGTCAATCACGAAATTGGCAATAGCACTGGCTTGTGATGGTGTCAGACCAACGCCTGAATTTCTAGTGCGTGTTAATGATGATGAAAACATGATGTCACTGTTTTCATCTTTGGTGCTCGGGTCAGTCTCTGCCCATGCATTGATGAGAGCAGGTAGTAGAGCAAGCTGTGCAGTCTTGGTGGTTGCTGATTGATATTGGGTCAAAAGATTGGTTAGGTTTTCGGATAGTGCACTGGCTTGTCGTAGGTCTCTTAATCTACCCATGCCTTTTAGATTTGGGAGTTCTTTTTGAGCATCAGACAGCTCCAAGCTGTCCGTATAACGGCTGTAAATACTGTTATGCTCAAATTGTAAATCCGCCATCATGTGCTTGGCACCATCTTTGGTATAAGTACCTTGCTGGGCGACTGTTACGCCTTTTCCCAGTGCTTTATTGACATCGCGATATGTCAAAGACAGATTGTCAATGCCCAACTTGTCAAGCTCTGTCATTTCATCTTGGGTGCTGATGCCATCGCCATTTTTATCCTGCCATACTTTTAGACGGCTAAAAATCTCGTCATCAGCATTAATGACACCGTCACCATTGCCATCAAATTCAGCAAGTGCCTCATAGCCGTGACGGGCGGTCGATCCATCAGATAGCAGTGTACTATCCCCGAAGAGCTCACGACCGCTATTAATCACGCCATCGCCATTTCTATCCAACACCAAAAGACCATCGGCACCCGATACCCAACTTGTTGCGGTGGCAATACCATCGCCATTATGGTCAAATAACGCCCCTTTATAACCATCCGTACCAATAACGTCAATGATGCCATTACCATTTAAGTCCAAGGTTAATGGGTCATAGACGTAGTATTCGCCTGTGCGGGGGATGTCTAGCCAATCTTTAACGATGTCGGGGAGCCAATCTGTGGGAATGTTGGGAAAATCAAATTTAGCAAAGAAATCACCAACCTGTTCACGCCATTTGTCAAAGGTGTCTTGTACTACTTCTTTAAACTTATCAAAGGCATCGGCAAGCTCATCGGATATTTCTTTGAATGTGTCTGAGACTTCTTTGGTAAGGTCTTTGGCGATTTGCTCGGCTTTTTCTAGAGCCTCGTTAGCGATTTGCTCAGCACTTTTTACACCATCTTTAAAGGCTTGTTCGGCGTTTTTGTAGGCATCTGCGATTTTTTGTTCGGCGGTCTTATAGGCATCAGTGGCTTTTTGAACAGCCTTATCAAAAGCATCTTTGGCGGTAGTTTTGACATTATTAATGACATTATTTAATTTGATAGCAGCATCAGATATTTGTTTGGCAATTTGATTAGAAGTATTGACTGTTTTTTCTATACCATCTGTTAGTTTGTTAGTGGCTAATTCCACAGCCTCACTTTCAATAATATTTGATGTTGAAGAAGCTATCACCCCAATTCCTGATAAGCTTTTTCTCCCCCAGTTTCCTTCATCTTTAGATACCATATTCCCTAAGATTTTAGTTGCACCAGATGTTGCCGCAAAAGCATTTGAGATTGCTCCTTTAGCATCCCTCTCCCCAATATTTTCAAACATCTGAGCAAGAGCCAATTCTGTAAGCAAAATATCCGTTGCAAATCCGTAACCTTTTGCAAATGCTTCCAAATCAGGGTTACGACTTCCAGCCAATCCTACAAGAGAATTAGCTAAAGACAATGAAGCTATTGCCTTATCTACACCATCAGACCCATCTGCTCCTTTCTCAAGCAGAGTAGAAATATCGCCAACCAAACCTACATAACTGTCAACTTGTTCAGCATGTTTGAGCAAATTATCACCCATATCAAAACCTCCTAAAAATTAAACAATATTATAATAAACAAAGGAAAAGCTATAGACATACCAATAACACAGGCAGAAACTAAGTCATAAGCATAATCAAACCAAAATGAACTTTTCTTTTGTTTTTTTAAATATTCATCAATCAAATAAAATAAAATAAGTATTGTGGCACAAATTTGTATAAAGGAATAATTTAACTCCTTAATCCAACTGGTATCTGTGTTGCTATATCCATACCTATACATCAAAAAAAGAAAGAAAGATGAGTATGCTAAAAAAGATAAAACACCAAGCCAAGCAGGTGCTCTTTTTTTGTTATCTATTTCTGACATTTTTAAAACCAACCAAACAATTGATTAAAACTTGAGATAATATATCATAAAATACATAAAAAACAACTGTTTTTTATAAACACAAAAGTTGTTATCAGTTCAAAGGTTGAGTACAGACAACCAGGGTTGATTATCAAGACCTAACCCACCAAAGCCGATAACCAACAAATTTTACACCCATTCACTCACAAACACAACATTTATCCTTTTTTATAACAATCAAGCCACACATCTTTCTTCTTCATTGATTGCAAGTATGTTGATTTGATAACTAATCATCACACCATCGCCATCATGGTCAAATAACGCCCCTTTATAACCATCCGTGCCAATCACGTCAATGACGCCATTACCATTTAAGTCCAAGGTAAGTGGGTCATAGACGTAGTATTCGCCTGTGCGGGGGATGTCTAGCCAGTCTTTGACGATGTCAGGGAGCCAATCTGTAGGATTTTCAAGCCAGTCGGCTATTTTATCCCATACTTCTTTGGTAAACTCCCATGCTTTTTTAGCAATATCCCCAATTTCATCAGACAGTTTATCACCATCTTTTGAAAGGCTGATACCAAACTCCATGATTGGTGTTAGCAGTTTTTCAAGTAATTTGGTTGGGCTGTGGTTTTCGCTATTGGTGATTTCATCTTTGATTTTATCTACTAACTCTCCTAGTTTTTCTCTGTTTTCTAGCATTTTTTCGACAGCATCTCCGACTTGGTTATCAAAGAAATCTTGAATGGGCTTACCTAAGGCGATGTCGTTTAGTTTATCCTTGATGTCATTATTAAATAAATCTGTTTCTTTATCAACAGCCAAACTTGCTCCTGCAAAAGCTACCGAACCCACTGTAAGTGCAGCAACAGTTGCTCCAGCTGGATTAGCTATCAGGGCAATACCTGCCGCAACCGCCAATGCATTACCTGCAAAGCTAAGGGCATCTTTTAGGTTAATTTCACCGCTTTTGGTATAGCTGTCTTTCATGGTTTGATAGTCTTGATAAGCTAATGCAACACCAGCGATGGCACCTAGCCCCACTATTCCTTTTGCCCACTTACCTTCTGGGCTTTTTTCAATAATAGTATATGCGGTACCAGCAATACCAGCCGCTATTGCTACCGTAGCAGCACCCACACCAACCCCATCACCGCCTTCCGCTTTATCAAGCAGTGTTTTGATGTTAATGCCATTGCCAGCAACACCGCCAGCACCACCAGCGGTTTTAATGGCTTGCTCGACGGCTTCTGTGATTAGTTTAGTTGTCATATTCTTGCTCCTTCTTTTTTAGCTCTTTTTTAAAATCTCTTATCTCAGACCATATCAACAAAATTGAGATAAACAAAGTAAATATCAAAAAAAACCGATTAGCAGATACTATTTTATCTTTTGTTGAGGCATAACTATCAACAGCCGTCATCTCACCATTAGGTTTATTGATATGAATGGTTGCCATTTGGGGGATTTCATTGGTAATACCAAGTACTGAGGGTTGGTAATAATAACCAATGGTAAGTGTTTGGCTTAGATGGTCATCTGTTAAGAAACAATTGCTAAACATGTCTTTTTTAGGAATAACTATGTTGCCACAAGCAATCATCAGTTTTTCTTTGGTTTGGGGATTGACAATACTCATGTGTTTAATGTCTCTATTTTTGCCATCTTTAGCAACAGTAACCAGCCTAACCTTACCTGTTACATAATGCAAGTCTTTTTCAGGTGGCAGTCCACGACCATGCCAAACACAGTAGGGTATAACCCATATAGCACAGCATATTAAAGATAAGAATACAAAATCACGAATTTTCATATAATCAGTCAAAAAAATTAAACCATTGTAGACCTATCCATCAAATAATGCAAAGGAAATAGATGTATACTCAGATAAATTTAAAATCGCCCTAAGCTCGTAGGTTGGGTTGAACGACAGTGAAACCCAACATTTTAAGCCTTAATGCACTAAGTTTTATTGTCAAAACCTAACCCACCAAAGCCGACAACCAACACATTTTACACCCATTCACTCACAAACACAACATTTATCTTCTTCTATAACAATCAAGCTGCCCATCTTTCTTCTTCATTGATTGCAGGTATGTTGAGATTGTCATGAATAAATAACGCCCCTTTATAACCATCCGTGCCAATAACATCAATGACGCCATTACCATTTAAGTCCAAGGTTAATGGGTCATAGACGTAGTATTCGCCTGAGCGTGGCAAATCTAGCCAATCTTTAACGATGTCGGGGAGCCAATCTGTGGGAATGTTGGGAAAATCAAATTTAGCAAAGAAATCACCAACCTGTTCACGCCATTTGTCAAAGGTGTCTTGTACTGCTTCTTTAAACTTATCAAAGGCATCGGCAAGCTCATCGGATATTTCTTTGAGTGTGCCTGAGACTTCTTTGGTAAGGTCTTTGGCGATTTGTTCGGCGTTTTTGTAGGCGTCTGCAATTTTTTGTTCGGCAGTTTTGTAGGTATCAGCCACTTTTTGTATGGCATCGTTTGCTTGCTTTGCACCATTTGCCATTGCCTCATTACAAAATGAAAAAGTGCTACGGTCCTTGTGGTAAAATTCAATTTTGTTAGCTGATGTCAAATTTAAAAAGCAATGAGCTTGCCACATCCCGCCCCACCCATTCTACCCAAGCCATGTTATAATACCACTTTTGCACGCATGACACGCCATGACCGACACCCCCCAAGACCCCATTGACACCAGCCTAGTGTTGCCCCCTGACGGGCATTGTTTTCATTGTGGCGAGAAGTTGCCCAGTGAACCATTTTTTACCGTGATTTTTGATAAGCCACGCCCGATGTGCTGTTTGGGTTGTCAGCTTGCCTCAGAGAGCATTGTTGAGCTCGGGCTGTCGCAGTACTATCTTGACCGCCGTGAGATAAGTCCGACCGCACCACTACCGCTTGCCAATTTTGATGCTTATAATCATGACGATGTCAAAGCCCAATTCGTCTATCGTGAAGACGGGGGTAGTACGGCAGAGCTGTCGGTGGCAAATTTGCGTTGTACGGCATGTACATGGCTCATTGAGACACGCCTGCGTGGTCTGGACGGGGTGCGTGCCTGTCAGGTCAATCTCACCCAACAGCGTATGCGTGTAAACTGGGATGAGAGCCGTTGCAGTATTGGCGATATTTTGGGGGCGGTGCATTCGGTCGGCTATGACGCTCGTCCGTATCGACAGGACACGCATGAAGCCATGATGAAACGCCAAAACAAGCAAATGCTTATCCGTCTGGGCGTGGCGGCGGTCGGGGCGATGCAGGCGATGATGTTTTCTATCGGGCTGTATTTTGGCGATTATTCGGGCATGGCGGACGAACACCGTCATTTTCTAAGGACGGTGGCGTTGTTTGTTACCATGCCTGTCATTTTTTATGCAGGCGTACCGTTTTTTCGTTCCGCTTATAACGCCATAAAGGCTCGGCAGGTCAATATGGACGTGCCTGTCTCTATTGCCCTTATTGTAACCTTTGGGGCAAGCCTATACGCCACGCTGACCCAATCAGGCGAGACGTATTTTGACTCGGTATCCATGTTTATTTTCTTTTTGCTCGCCGGTCGCTATATTGAGCAAAACGCACGGTTAAAAGCGTCCAACATGGCAAGCGATTTGGTCGTGATTGAGCCTGTGCTTATCAAACGGCTTGGGCATTCGGACGAACTCATTGCAGAATTTGCCAATGGTTCGTTGGATAACGAACTCATCAAAGACTGGCGAAATGCTCATGCCAGTCATGACGTGGTGGATGATGATAAAGTGCTTTCCCAAGCCCTAACGGTCGGCGATGTCATTTGGGTAGAGGCAGGGCAACAAATCGCCTGTGATGGCGTGCTGTTGTCGGAGTCTGCCACGGTGTCGCAGAGTCTTTTGACAGGCGAGAGTGATTTGATTGTTAAAAAGCAAGGCGACACATTGGCAGGTGGTTCACAAAATGACGCACAGCCTTTTGTCATGCTTGTAACCGCCCAAACGGACGACAGTCAAATGGCACTCATCGACCGCCTGATGAACCGTGCGATGAGCGAAAAACCACAAATCGCCCAAGATGCCGACCGCATGGCACGGTGGTTTGTCGCTCGGGTGCTCGTGCTGTCGGTGCTGATTTTTGTGATATGGCTGTTTGTGGACAAAACCCAAGCCCTATGGGCAACAGTGGCGGTACTGGTGGCAACCTGTCCGTGTGCGTTGAGCCTTGCCACGCCCATTGCTCTGACCATGGCGACCAACCGACTGGCAGGTTTGGGCTTTTTGGCGACTCGGGGGCATACCATTCAAAGCCTGTCGGAAGTCAGCCATGTGGCATTTGACAAAACAGGCACGCTCACGGTCGGGCAAGCCAACCTACTGCATGTGGATTATACCACCCATGACAAAACGCATTGGCTAAAAGTCGGGGCAAGCCTAGAAGTCGGCTCCAAGCACCCTGTGGCACGGGCTATCCTGACGTCCGCTCACGGTTTGCATTTGCCAAAAGTACAAAACGCCACGCACCACACGGCAGGGGGCGTGGAAGGCTGTGTGGACGGGGTGTGGTATCGTATCGGGCATGACGGATTTGTGTTAAATGGTGGTGGCGGTCATGTGATGGTCGAACGGCTCGATACCTTCGGGGCAAATATGTCAGTGGCGTTGTCGGTTAAGGCAGGCGAGAGTTGGGACATGGTGGCACGTTTTTATTTTAATGACGTGGTACGCACGGACGCCAAGCAGACGATAGATAACCTTAAAAAACAAGGCATTATCCCACTCATGCTAACAGGCGACCCAAGCGACAACGCCTTGACAGTCGCCCAAACGCTCGGCATAGAGTATGCTTATCATGGTCTATCGCCAACCGATAAAGTCAATCATATCAAAGAGCTACAAAAAGACGGACATACCGTGCTGATGGTGGGAGACGGCATCAATGACGCCCCTGTACTCGGTGCATCCAACGTATCAGTGGCGATGGCAGGAGCGAGCGATTTGGCTCAGGTGTCGGCAGATGGCGTGCTGCTTGGTGGTAAATTATCCGTCATTAATAACGCCATCAATCTGTCGGTCAAAACTCGCCACATCATCCGCCAAAATCTGCGGTGGGCGTTGGTGTATAACACGCTTATCCTAGTGCCAGCAGGTATGGGCTATGTACCGCCTTGGCTTGCCGCCATTGGCATGAGTTTGTCTAGCCTTTTTGTCGTGGCAAATGCCATGCGGATAAAGCGAAGTTGAACCGAAGTTAAATAAGTTAAGCTAAACCAAACCAACAAAAACAAGCCCAACCTTGGTGTAGATTGGGCTTGTTTGATGGGGTGTCAATTAGATTTTGTTTTGAACCCTTTGGGCACCGTCAGTCACGGCTTCACCAGTTCTTGATACGTCTTTACCAAAACCTTTGATGGTGTTGCAACCAGTTAGTACGAACATGCCAGCTAGGGCAACAACAAGTAGCTTTTTCATAAGATAACTCCTAGTTAAAAAAGTGAGAAAAACTCTCAAAACTTATCTTATCCAAATATTCATCATTTTACTGTAATAAAATGTAAACAAACCTTGCAAAAAGTGGTTTGTTTTTAAATTTTGGATTGTCTAAATAAAGAACATGCACATTTTAATCAATCATCTATAAACAATTCGGCGGTTTGGGCAGTCCTGCCAGGCGATTGACATGGCGTGCGACTAATCCTGTGTTAAAGAGCTGTTGGAGTTTGGCGTTGTCAATCTCATCATCGGGCAGGGCGATGGATAGATGTTTGATGAGTGGGCGAGTGGCAGGGCTGTGATGATATTTGTCAAAAAATGCCCGAACCTGTGCCAGTATGCGATAATGTACGTCCGTTAGCTGTACATTCAAGGTATCGGCAAGGTGTTGGGCGATGACAGGTGTCCAAAGCGTGTGGTCGGTCAAATGCCCGTCAGCGTCCAAGGTTAGCTTATTAGGCAGGGGAGTTGTGGTGTCGGTCATGGTCATGGGTTGGGTTTGGGGCTGGTAGGATTGGTTAAGATTAAAATTCAAGTACGCTGTCAAATAACGCACGCTTATCATCAAGCACACACCGCTCACCAGCTAGGGCGTGCCGAATGTCATCATCAAATTGTGCCATCTGCTCATCAGTAAAGCCGTGCCATGCCTTTTCTATGTCGTACAAATCAAGCGACTGTATCATGCCATAGAGACGACTGTCAGGGTCGCCAAGCAGTAGGTGGGTGGGCGTGTCCAGAAATAGCGTGACATCATGGTCAAAGGTTGCCAGTACAAAGGCAAGGGCGAGTGCTTCATAAGCGATGAGTTCGTTGTCGCTAGCAAGTTTGATTAGGATATTCATGGTTAAAACTGCACCAGTTGGGTGTCATCATCGATGTGTAGTGCCAGCTCGGAGAGTCCGACCAAGCGAAAAGGGGGCAGAATGTTTTCACCGTCCAAGCCATGACGACTGGTGTTATCGGCGTCGCTAATGCCCCGTGCCAAAGCGGTGCTGACACAGACGGGTAAATCAAAATGATACCGCTCGGCAAGGGCGACCCACAGGCGAGCGACATCAGGCACGTCCGCACTTTGCCACGCTAGGCGATTGGCGGTGTATGCTCCGTCACCATAGAAAAACACCGAGACACGCTCGCCACTGTCTAGTAGCGTGGTGGCGGTCGTTAGGGCTTCTTTGCCTTGGCGGTCGTGGGGGCTTTTGGTGATGAGTAGTAGGGTGTGTGCCATGATGATGATGGGTTGTTTTTTGGATATTATAGCGTAAATTTTTAAATTTGGTGTAAAATAAGCAAAAATCATCAATCAATAAATCCCAAATCAACAAATCGAGCGAGTTGCCATGTCTGATTTTTGCCCCAGTGATAGCGAGCTTGCCACGCTTGCCCTTGCCAGTCCTTTTGCCTTTGGCATTTATCAAAAACAGCCGTCACAGGTCGGTGCGTTTTTGGGTCGGTTTGGCTTGGCTTGCCCCCTTGAGCGTGCGGTGTTTGATGGACTAATCAGAGAGTTTGTGGCGAGTTGTGCAGGCATAAGCGGCGCAGAAGATGACATAAAAGAGAATAATGTAACAGGAAACAATGTAAAAGAGAATGATGTAAAAGATGGCATAAATAAGAAAGGGAATGATAAAAAAGACGATATGAGATATGCCGATGTGCGATATGATGAGATTGATGAATTGGCAGTCATGCAAGCGATGCGAGAACTTAGAGCCATGCTGATGGTCAAATGGATATGGCAAGATGCGTTGGGAGTCATCAGCTTAGAGAATCTGACCACGGAGCTGTCGGACTTTGCCGATGCGTGCGTGTGCTTTGCCAAGGACTATGCATGGCACAAGACGGCAGAGCGGTATGGAGTCCCCATGACCAGTAGCGTGCAGTTGGCACAGACAGGCATGGGGGGCGTGGGCAAAAAAAGCCCCAAAATCACGCCTGATGAATTTGCCGTCATCGCCATGGGCAAGCTCGGGGCAAGAGAGCTGAATTTATCAAGCGACATTGACCTGATTTTTGTACATCTAGGGGCGGGCGATACTGACATCAGCGAGCAGGGCAAAAAGAGCGTGGAGAATCAGAAGTTCATGACCACGCTTGGGCGAATGCTCATCCGCTTGCTTAACGACCACAGCGAGCATGGCTTTGTGTTTCGGGTGGACATGCGACTGCGTCCGTGGGGTGATGGCAGTCCGCTCATCATGAGCTTGTCAGCGTTAGAGAAGTATTTTAATCAGCATGGACGGACGTGGGAGCGGTTTGCGTGGTTAAAGGCGAGAGTGGTCAATCCCGTGTCCACGCCCTTTGCTGATGAGCTGTCGGCAGTGATGAAAAATTTCGTGTATCGTTATTATATCGATTATACCGCCTTTTCGGCACTGCGTGAGATGAAAACGCTCATCATGGCACAGCAAGCCCAACGCCAAGACACCGATAATGTCAAACTGGGCGTGGGCGGTATTCGGGATGTTGAGTTCATCGCACAGGCATTCTTGCTCATCTATGGCGGTCATCATTTGGCATTGGGCGAGCGGTCGGCTTGTCTGGATGTGCTGTCTATGTTGGGTGAGCTTGATTATCTAGATGATGATGAATGCACCAAGCTCATGGATGCTTATCGCTTTTTACGGCGATTAGAACATGCCATCCAAGCCCGTCATGATGAGCAGACTCAGAGACTGCCAATGGGCGATGAGCTGGTGGCGATTGCACAGGTGCTAGGCTTTGAGAGTGTGGTGGATTTTCAAGCGGTGCTTGCCCGTCATCGGCAAAATGTCTTTGCCCCCTTTAACCGCATGGTCACCGACCGCCAAAGCCCCACGCAGTCACTGGGCGAGACGGCAGAGATGGAGCAGGTGTTACAGGGACTGCTCAGTGCTGATTGCTTGCATTTGTTAGATGAGTTTTGGCAGTCCAAGCTAGTTACCAGTTTAGACTCTGATGCCAAAGCACGCCTTGATGGGGCGTATCCGATTTTGCTACATGCACTCTGTCATCATGCCAAGAGCGATGGGGCGGAGCGTGCCGATGATGCGGTGCCACGCCTTATCACGCTGTTGGAGTCCATCTGCCGTCGCTCGATATATCTGGTGATGATAGCAGAGAACCCGAATGCGACCATGGGGCTCATTCCCATGCTCTCAGCAAGTCCATGGATAGCACGAGAGCTTGCCTTGCACCCCATGCTCCTTGATGACTTTTTACAACAGCGTTATTTGCATTTGCCCAACAAAGCAGAGCTAACCGACATCCTAAGACAACAGCTACTTCGGGTACTGCCCTTTGATGATGAGCAGTATCTGACCGCCATTCGCACCTTTAAAAAGTCACAGGTGCTGGCCGTGGCAACCGCTGACATTCTAGGCTTACGCCACATCATGAAAGTCTCGGACAGCCTGACCTTTATCGCCGAAGTTGTGCTGTCATTGGCACTTAGCAGGGCTTATGATGAGCTGGTCGCCAAACACGGTCATCCCGTGCGTGCCAATGGCATGCCCACCGATGAGACGGCATGCGGTTTTGCGGTCATTGGTTATGGCAAATTGGGCGGGATTGAGATGTCTTATGCGTCAGATTTGGACGTGGTGTTTTTGCATGACATTGACGAAAAAGCCGATACCGTGGGCGACAATGTCAAGGTGATTAGTGGCATGAAGTTCGCCTCTCGCCTTGTCCAAAAGGTCATCACTTATCTGACCACGCAGACCCGTGATGGGCGTGTCTATGAGCTGGACATGCGTCTTCGACCATCGGGCAACGCAGGCGTGATGGTCGTGTCGGTGCAGGGCTTTGATGGCTATCAGCGTGATAAGGCGTGGGCGTGGGAACATCAGGCACTGGTACGGGCTAGGGGCATTGCAGGCGACAAGGCGGTGCTGAATGCCTTTGATGCCACTCGCCATCAGGTGCTGACCGCTTACCGAGAGTCCGAGCAGGTATGCCAAGACGTGCTGTCCATGCGTCAAAAGATGAAAGAACATCTTGGCACCAAATCATCAAATCAGCCCAACAACCACGGACTGGTTCAGCCTTTTCACATTAAGCAAGACTTTGGTGGGTTGATTGACATTGAGTTTTTGGCTCAGTTTATGGTGCTTGCCCACGCCCATGCTCACCCGAGCCTTGCCATCTGGTCGGACAACGTGCGTATCTTTGAAGAAGTGGCAAAGACAGGACTGTGGTCTGATGACTGGTGCGACAGACTCACGCAGGCGTATTTGGCACTGAGAAAAACCACGCACGATCTGGCACTGTCCGAAAAACAGGTCGTGGTCGATGATGATAACTGGCAAGCGATTCGGGCATTTGTGTGTGGCGTGTGGGGCGAAGTGATTGGCGAGTAAAAGACTTGACAAAACAAAACCTTCGCCGATAATCTTTTGAAAATTGA
>NZ_MXAP01000118.1:0-1833 GCF_002027555.1 Moraxella equi | reverse complement strand
AAAATTGAAAATTGAAAAATCTCTTGAAATTGATGTATCACGCCCCCATTTTTTTTAAAATTTTAATAAAATCATAAAGTTATACTCCGATACCAGAGCAGTTTATCAAGTTTTATTTTATCAAGGATTACCATCATACGCCATGACCATCAATTTTGACCGTATCCAAAGCAAGCTCAACATTCTAGCTGACGCCGCCAAATATGACGTCTCTTGCTCATCATCAGGTTCAAACCGCAAAAACCAAGGGGGCTCTCTTGGCAATTCGTCTACATCGGGCATTTGCCACAGTTTTACCGACGATGGGCGGTGCGTGAGCCTACTCAAAATCCTATTTACCAACCACTGCATTTATGATTGTAGTTACTGCACGTCAAGACGTAGCCATGACACGCCCCGAGCCGCCTTTACGGTCGAAGAAGTGGTGGATTTGACCATGCAATTTTATCGGCGAAACTACATCGAAGGGCTGTTTTTGAGCTCAGGCATATTCAAAAGTGCCGACTATACGATGGAGCGACTCGTTGAAGTGGCACGGCGACTGCGTGAAGAAGAACGCTTTGGCGGTTATATCCATCTAAAAACCATACCAGGGGCATCGCCTGAGCTTTTACGCCAAGCAGGTCTGTATGCTGACCGCCTAAGTGCCAATATCGAGATTCCGACCATCTCAGGGCTAAAACTGCTCGCCCCCGAAAAAACCCACGACCAACTAAAAGCCCCCATGCAAACGGTCAAAGATGAGATTGTGGTATTCAAAGACAGCAAAAAGCACCACAAAAAAGCCCCCAAATTTGTCCCCGCAGGACAGACCAGCCAAATGATAGTGGGAGCAACGGGCGAGACGGATTTGCAAGTGGTGAGTCTTGCCAGTCATGTTTATCAAAAATACGACCTAAGACGGGTGTATTATTCAGGCTATGTGCCTGTATTGGCGGACAAAAATCTGCCTGCTCTCTCCACGCCTGTGCCGATGGTGCGTGAAAACCGCCTGTATCAAGCCGACTGGCTCATGCGGTTTTATGGTTTTTTAGCTCATGAGATTGTCACGCCTGACGAGCCTTTTTTGGACTTAGAGTGCGACCCCAAATTGGCATGGGCGATACGCCACCGTGAGTTTTTCCCCGTGCATATCCAAACCGCTCCCTATGAGATGATACTTCGCATACCCGGTATTGGGGTCAAGACCGCCAAAAAAATCATCAAAGCAAGACAGTTTCGCACGCTGACTTTGGAGCATATCCAAAAGATGGGGGCGGCGGTCAATCGTGTCAAGTATTTTATGGCGTTGTCGGGCAAAAATGAACATTTGGCACATTTGACCAAGGATAATTTTAGGCAATATCTTATCGGACGAACCCAAACCAAATTCAAAGACGAGCGAACAGGACAGCTTGCTTTGTTTTAAGGTTTTATCAATACGCCCAAGATGTTTTTTGTGATATCGGCGTGCATAATATTGCCCACTGTAATATGCTTATTTTGATAAATTGGAAAATAATTTGGATTTATTAACCATCGATGACAGCATTACCCTAACCCATGACAGCGATTTTGATGGCTGGCTGACGGCGGTGTTTGTCTGTTATGAGCAAAAGTGCACAGACAGGGCGACATTGGTGTGTCGTCATGAGTACATACCAAAGTTTTTTGACACGGTCGTGGATGTAACAACCGACCCTGCCAAAGCCGAACGGGTGCTGACCAAGCTCACCCAAACGCTTGGCAAAGATGGCATAAGACAGCTCATGTGGGCGTACTTATCCGAGCTTGACTATATCCCAAACGTGCTGTTTGGTGTGGTCAAATACGCCCTATACCAACCGAACTTAA